>JAZTXP010000078.1:0-44146 GCA_045636465.1 Eubacteriales bacterium | reverse complement strand
AAGCGGTCTTAGGAAGACAACATGAAGTGACAACTCCTTGGCTCACAGAACGACATGGCTACGATCCGACTTACTCTTTCGGGCGGCGAAGCGCAGAGAGTCAAGCTTGCAACCGAGCTTTCAAAGCGCTCCACAGGTAAGACCATTTACATTCTGGACGAGCCCACGACAGGCCTTCACACCGAGGATGTATCCAAGCTTATCGCCATTCTTCAGCGCCTTACTGACGGTGGAAATACAGTTGTGGTTATCGAGCATAATCTCGACCTCATCAAGACCTGTGATTATATTATTGACCTTGGACCTGAGGGAGGAGACGGAGGTGGAACAATCGTTGCCAAGGGCGCTCCCGAGGATGTTGCTAAGTGCGAAAAATCATATACCGGTCAGTTCCTTAAAGCAAAATTGGGTATAAATAATTCTTGAGAATGAATCTGAGCACTTTAATCTGCTTTGAAAATTATCCATAAAACATACACAAAAAGACAACTAATATTTGCATATTGAGGTAAAAATATGTATTACGGCAACATTAAAAAGTTTGACATTGCTAACGGAGAAGGCATTAGAACCAGCCTCTTCGTCAGCGGATGTACTAACAAATGCAAGAATTGTTTCCAGCCCGAAACCTGGAGCTTCACCTATGGTAAGCCCTTCACCGAGGAGGTATGGGAGGAGCTTTTTGACTCTATGAAAATCCCCTCGGTGAGAGGTCTTACCGTCCTTGGCGGCGAGCCTATGGAGGTAGAAAACCAAAAGGCTCTTCTCCCCTTTATCCGCGCCTTCAAGGAAAGGTATCCCGAGAAGGATCTCTGGGTATTCACGGGCAATCTCTATGAGGAATTGACTGACAGTACCCTCGCCCATCCCAAGCGCATAGCCGAAACCGACGAGTTTCTTTCCTACGTTGATATACTTGTAGACGGAAGATTTGAGGAAGAGAAAAAACGCCTGGGTCTTCGCTTCCGCGGCTCGGAAAATCAACGGATCATCGATATGAACAAAACCCGCGCCGAAGGAAAAATCGTAATCTGGGACGGAGTAAAGCTGGATAAAAGCTTTTAATTCTGTCGGCTCAAAATAAGATCCCATCCCTATTTCAGCCCCTACTGTTAAAGCTGAGCTGTCCGCATTTCAGCCTCTGCTGCTGAAGCAATACTATCTGTATTTCAGCCCATGCTATTGAAGCAATGCTATCCGTTTTACTATTGCTTAAAAGCGAACACCTTCTGCCCCGGAAATACAGAGAATCAATACTCCAAAAAAGGACAAAAAATATGAAACTCAACATAAAAAAGCTAAATGAAAATGCAATCATCCCCACCTACGGCACAGAATTTTCCGCAGGAGCAGATCTATATAATCTGGATAATTGCGTGGTTATTCAGCCGCATAGCACCACCCTCATACATACAGGCATTGCTATAGAGATTCCCGAGGGCTATTGCGGACTCATCCTCGCCAGAAGCGGCCTTGCAACCAAGCGCGGCCTTGCCCCCGCAAACAAGGTAGGCGTCATCGATGCCGACTACCGCGGAGAGGTAATGGTAGCCCTTCATAATCACTCCGATTCTCCCGCTGAAGTAACCCCCGGTGAGCGCATAGCTCAGCTTGCCATCGTCCCATTCTTAAAGGCAGAATTTGAAGTTGTAGACGAGCTTTCCGACACCCTTCGCGGCGCAGGCGGCTTTGGCTCAACCGGCACGAAGTGAATGCCTTTCGAATTTAATTAACGCAATTAAAAGTGATAATATGATCTGCCATTCTTGGCGCTTTTATATTAATTTTAAAAAACACAAATTAAGCAAAAAACACCCGATAATGCCAAGTTTAGTTAGCAAATCGGGTGTTTTTTATGTTAAAAATATTCTTTTGTAAAGTAAATATCCTTTTTAGGAATTTTGAATTCCTTGCCATTCAGATAATCAAGCTCGGTGGGCTCGCTTAAATCAAAGGTGAAGCGCAGCTTATAGGAGCAAAGGGCCTGATATTTATATCCCTTCTGCTTGTCCTCACGGTTTATTCCGTACTTGCCGTCGCCAACGAGAGGATGCCCGATATGCGCCATATGGGCGCGTATCTGATGAGTCCTTCCTGTAAGAAGCTCTACCTCGATAAGAGAGGTATCCTTCGCCTTGGCGATCACCTTATATTTAGTGATAATCTCCTTTGCACCATTTCTCGGATCGGCGTCCCAGACTCTCACCATGTTGTTCTTCTCGTCCTTTTTCAGGTATCCCTTTATAGTAGCCGCCTCGGGGCGGGGAGTGCCGTGAACTGCCGCAAGATAAAACTTATCTATCTCGCGTCTCTTGATCTTCTCATTCATAACGCGAAGCGCCATTGCATTCTTTGCGGCTATAACTATACCGCCGGTGTTTCTGTCGATACGGTTACACAGCGCGGGAGCGAAGCTCTGCTCATCATCGGGATTATATTCTCCCTTTCCGAAAAGATAAGCCTGAATATGAGTTATCAGCGTATTCGTGGAGCCCTTTTCATCCTCGTGAACCGAAACACCGGGGCGCTTATTAAGGAGCATAATGTTCTCGTCTTCATAAACGATATCCAAGTGCGGCGTCACGTTCTCAAAGGTTCTCTTCGTAACCTTTTTTTCAAAAAACTCCTCGGGCAAAAAGCACTGAATTGTATCACCCTCCGAGAGCTTATCGCTGATCTCAGCCCTCTTTCGATTAAGTTTTATCTTCTTTGTTCTGATGGATTTATAGAGCAGGCTCATGGGCATATCAAGAGCCTTGGTTATGAACTTGTCAAGCCTCTGACCCGCATCATTTTTTCCAACCTTTAACTCGCGCATAAATCAAAGTGTGCCGAAGATTCTGTCGCCCGCGTCGCCGAGACCGGGAACAATATATGCGTGGTCGTTGAGCTTTTCGTCAAGCGCAGCGCAATAAATATCAACGTCAGGGTGAGTTTCCTGAACTCTCTTAACTCCCTCGGGAGCGGCAACAAGGCACATAAGAAGCACGTTGTTCGCGCCTCTCTTCTTAACCATAGATATAGCATCGGAAGCAGAGCCGCCGGTAGCAAGCATAGGATCAACAACTATAACGAGTCTTTCATCTATATCTGAGGGCATCTTGCAGTAATATTCAACGGGCTCGTGGGTATCGGGATCTCTGTAAAGACCGATATGACCAACTCTTGCAACGGGAACGAGGCGGAGAAGACCGTCAACCATGCCGATACCCGCTCTGAGAATTGGAACTACTGCAAGCTTCTTGCCCGAGATGCGCTTCATTGTGCATTTCTGAATAGGTGTTTCGATTTCAACGTCCTCAAGAGGAAGATTTCTTGTAACTTCATAGCCCATAAGCATAGAGATCTCGTCAAGGAGCTGTCTGAAATCCTTGGAGGAAGTGTTTTTGTCGCGCATAATTGTAAGCTTATGCTGAATAAGAGGATGATCCACAAGATGGAATGTGCTCATTGTTTTTCTCCTTTAAGTAAATATTTTATATAAATTGTAGCACATTTCAAGAGAAAATTCAAGCCTAAAAAGAAGTTTTTTTACTTTTTATGCCTAATGTTGACAAAAAAACAAATTTGTAGTATAATATGCGTATAAAGTTAAAGTCAAAAGTGAGGAAAAAGCATGAAAAAACCTACCTTGGTAATAATGGCGGCAGGAATGGGCTCGAGATACGGCGGCCTGAAGCAGATAGAGTCCATTGACTCCTTTGGACACACCCTTATTGACTACTCTATATACGATGCGATGGAAGCAGGCTTCGAAGAAATAACCTTTGTAATCAAAAAGGAGATCGAATCCGACTTTATGTCGGTAATGGAGCCCCATCTTCAGGAAAAAAACGTAAAAGTGAACTACGTTTATCAAGAGCTTTATAAGCTTCCCGAAGGGTACAGTGTTCCCACGGGCAGAATGAAGCCATGGGGAACTGCACACGCTGTTCTTTGCTGTAAGGACGTTATAGATGCTCCCTTCGCGGTGATCAATGCAGATGATTATTACGGTAAAAGCGCATTCCGGGATATCTATAATTTCTTGTCCGAATTGCCCAAAGATTCATCGCACGCCTACGGCATGATCGGCTACAGGCTCGGTAACACCGTCAGCCCCTCGGGCACCGTAAGCCGCGGAATTTGTATGCAGAACGATAATGGCGAGCTTACCCATATCAGCGAGCGCTCGAGGATTATGCCGGAGGGCGATAAGATCTATTTTTACGAGAATGGAGAGCGCGAGGAGCTTGATCCCGACTCCCTCGTTTCTATGAACTTCTGGGGCTTTGATAAGACGTTTATCAATGAGTGCGAGAATCGCTTCAAGGCATTCCTCGACGAGACCCTTGTGTCCGATCCCTTAAAGGGAGAATTCTATCTTCCCAAGGTGGTAGCATCCCTTATATCGGAGGGGTCGGCAACCGTTAAAGTAATGGAGAGCCGCGACCGCTGGTACGGCGTTACTCACAAAGAGGATCATGCTTCTGTTTTTGATGCATTTTCTCAAATGATAGAAAACGGTGAATATCCCGGAAATTTCTGAAATATCCCTAAAATGTAAAATAAAGTTAACTAAACGGACAAATTTTGGTACAAACTCTAAAATATGTCCGTTTTTTGTTTTAAGACAAATGTGAAAAACGACTGCTATTTATATTTTCTGCAAGCCGCGTATTTTTGCTTTTTTATTCACCTGCATCACCGATATTTTCACCGTCTTTTTCGTCTGCTGCTTCGCCGGTTTCTCTTTCATATCTTCCCAGATCTACCCTGCGCAAAATAACGCCAAAGAGCATTATTACAGAGAAAATTATAAGATAAAAGAGAACAGGGAAGCTGAATATTCCATGCTCCTTTGCGGCAAAATACGGTCTTATTCCATGGGCATAAATCGTGGCAAATATTATGAATGACGAGCATATCAGCGACAGCGATGGAAGGATGATTCCGCGCTTTATATCATCCCTGCCATATCTCCTAATAAACCCGACAAAAATAGGAATATACAGAGCATAGGTGGTAATAACTGGAAGTTCTGAGGAGTCGAAATTAAACACGCCGAACCAGCCACCGCCAACGTTTGCACCATAGAAATAAAACAGCCATAATGCGGTGGTCATAAGCCCTAAAATAGCCGAGTGAGTAGGTGTGTTTGTATATTGGTCGATAACTGTCAGCGGCTCCTTCATTTTGCTCTTTAGCCTTCCCGCGCAAACGTAGTATCCCCGCACCGTCGCCATCGTCAGTCCGTTAAGAGTGCCAAGGCAGGAAATAGCCACAAAAACGTTCAGCACTACTCCAAAGCCCCTGCCGAAAAGGGAAGTGAATGCCGCTGTCGCTCCATGCTCCATCAGCTCACCGGTATCCAGTGCTCCCGAGAGTCCGACGTAATAAAGAGCGTATACCGAAACGATAATGGCGCCTCCGACTATCAATGCCTTCGGCAGATCTCGCTTCGCCTCCCGCAGCTCCGTATTGATTGATGTTGCAACGATCCACCCCTCATAGGCAAAGGCAGTTGCCACTATTGCGCTGAAAACCGACAGCCTATCTGCTTCTCCCATCCTTATCAGCGCCCCCACCTCTGCGTTTTCGCTTATTATACCGTAAACTGTGCCTACCACAGCCATAAGAACCAGGGGAATGAGCTTTATCGCAGTAGTGGAAACCTGAAGTGCGCCTGCAATCTTCGGTGAAATTACATTGATAATGTAGGAGAAAATAAGAAAAAGACCCGAGAGAAGCATAACGTTACCGCCCGAGCTTTCCCAGCCGAAGAGAGCTCCTGTATATCTGGCACTCACCCATGATAGCACCGAGGCAAGAGATGGGTAGAGAATAGTAGCTAAAAACCAAGAAAAGTAATAAGCATACCTATCCGAGCAGCAAAGCTCCGCATAATCGGAAGCTCCGCCCACTCCTTCAAACATTGAAGCCATAACTGCGAAGGTAGCGGAGCAGCATATCATGACTAATCCTCCCACCAGCCAGGCAATGATACCCAGGGGCATGTTTCCACCAACAGTTATAAGTATCTCCTGGGATTTATAAAACACCCCGCTGCCAACCACGATGCCGATCACCATGGATAGGGCGGTGAAAAATCCGTATTTTTTCGTCAGCTTTTGCATAAGAAATCCAATCCGAGGAGCGCATTTTTGCCAAAAAAAATAAACCCAAAAATGAATTCCGCTGCCTCTGAGCGATCTCTGAAAATTTGCGCCTAAGACGGCGTATTTCGCTCTTATGTTTAGTATAAACCAAAAGAGAAAAAAAGTGCATGGATCTTCTTTGAGAAGCGAAAAAAAGACCTTTTGATGCAAAAAACACGCTGATTTCAATGTCAATAATTATTTACATCGTCATCGCCTTGAGAGAGCTCGTTCAAAACCGCGTTTCCAAGGGGAAAAAAGTAAATATTTTGAAAGTATTGTCGAAATATGATGAAGTGGCAGTTAATTAAAAAATGATTAAAATTTTTTCATTGCTTTTTGAAGAAACAAAAAAATGGTACAAAAATACCTTAAAATGTAAAATATAGTAGTCAAATTACACCGTTTTTTAGATCAAACTCCGGGTTTGAAAAAATATTTTTTTGAACTTTGAAATTTTAATCATTTTATAAACCGACAAAAAAACGTCATATTTTGCCATAAAATAGTAAAAATATGCTTAAATTATTAAAAATTATTAAAAATTACTGAATTACCTTGATTTTCTATGGAAATTATGATATAATTCTTGTGACTAAAGACAATTATAAAATAAATGTCAAATTAGGTCTTAAATTTACACGAAAGGAGAGAAAAAATGTCGCTTATTTTAATGTCAGTAATGCTATTTTTGCTTGAAAACGCTTTTCAAAGAAAATCGCCGCAAAAGCAATGTCATTTTCTGCCGAAGCCGATCTACAAAAAGCTGAGGATCTTCATGCTGATCTCCGACAGTCTGTTTCTGGCAGCCCTAAGCTTCAGATTTTTCCTCTCCAGAGTTGAGCCTCTGCTTTTGCTTGCCGTGGTAAATGCAGATGAGATCACATCCATCGAGGGAATAAAGGTTGCTTTTGATTCTTTGAAATCCTGCCTTACGTTCAATGTAACGCCTGTCGATCTTTCCCTTGTAATTGTAGTGTTTTTGGCATATTTCGGAGCGGCAATCGCTCCCGGAGTACTATGTGCTTACACGGTATTCATCAAATTTCCCACCCCTTCGCAGCACCGCGATAACGATCCATCGGGAATAAAGAAGCTTCCCGAAATCGAATACGGAGGTAAGCTTTTCTTAAAGCTTTGCCACCTTCTGAATTGATGTTCGATTCAGTACTCTATTCAGCGCGGTGCTTAAAAAAACCACGGGCGTGGAACCAAAATTGTTATCAAAAATAAAAAAATACAACGTCCCGGATATTTTCCGGGCATAGGAGTCAAACATGTTAGTAGAAATCAGAAAACTGGGAAAAAAGTACCACTCAAAATCGAGCTATGCGATTCGCGATTTTAACATCGTTGGTAACGAGGGCGAGATCATCGGCATCCTCGGACACAACGGTGCAGGTAAGTCCACTACCATCAAGTGCATCACGGGTATGCACCCCTACGAGGAGGGTACAATCAAAATTGCGGGCTACGATCTTGCCAAGAATCCCATCGGCGCAAAGCAGAACTTCGGTTATGTAAGCGACGAGCACATTCTCTTTGAGAAGATGACAGGCCAGGAATACGTTGACTTTATGGGTGACATTTACGGTGTTTCCGTAAGAGACCGCAAGGATCGTATCAAAAAATTCCAGCAAATTTTCCAGCTTGGAGATTCGATCTATAAGCCGATCTCCTCTTATTCCCACGGTATGAAGCAGAAGATCTCCCTTATGGGAGCCCTTATCCACAACCCCAAGGTGTTTATCCTTGACGAGCCTATGGTAGGTCTTGACCCCTACACCGCAAACGCCCTCAGAAATTACTTCAAGGAGCATGCATCCAGCGGTAACCTTGTTCTCTTCTCCTCGCATAACCTTGATACGGTTGAAAAGCTCTGCGACAGAGTTTACATAATCGACCAGGGTAAGATCATTAAGGAAATCAACATGAGAGAATTTAAGAGAACAGGAAGAAACTTTGAGAGCTACTTCCTTGCTATAACCAGGAGAGTTGCAAAGGTATGAAACAGTTTTTAATACTTTTTAAGCATGAGTTTCGGATGCAGTTCCCCGAAAAGAAAAGGGACCGCATCGACATCATCGGCACGGCTCTGTCGCTTTTGATAACCCTGCTGATCCTAGGCGTATTCGTCTATCTTCTTTCTACCATAGCTTCAAATTATGTGGGCATTAAAATTTATGATGACAGACTTGGCGCTATTGCCAGCAACCCCACTGCAAGAACCGTAGAGCTTTTGAACGTTATCTACACTGTGATCATCGTTGCCCTCGGCGCAATGATGCTTGAGAAAATGAGATCCACCCTTGCCCGCCAGCAGGATAAGGTTCTGTTCCTGAGAATGCCTCTTCAGCAGCAGACCATTTTCCTCAGCAAGCTCGCAACCCTTCTCATTTCCAACTATCTCACAGCGTTCATGCTCATTATACCGATCAATGCGATATTCTGGGTATCCCTGAAGCCTGATCCCATCTTTTGGCTCTATACAGTTATTATCTGGCTTCTTCTCCCCATGGTATCATTCCTCATCGCCAGCGTGCTTCTCGTTCCCTACATAAAAATAGTAGAGTTTGTGAGCCAGAGATACCTGATAATGTTCCTTCTGTTCTCTTGCGCTATTATTGGAGCATTCCTCTTCTATGCAGAGGTTCTCGAGATCATTCAGAATCTTCTTGAAACAGGATCTATCAAGTTCCTCTTTAATGACGAGTTTATATCCACCCTCAAGCTTCTTATCGACATAACCTATCCCGCAAACTGCTTTGCATACATAGCGGTAGGTAAGTTCCTTGACATTGCGCTCGGCATTACTGTTTCTCTTGCAGTAGTAGCGATATTCGTAGTTTACTTTGTATCTAAGTCGCTTTACTACATTACTCTCTATAAGAACGAGAGTCAGAAAAAGGTTAGAGTTAAGACAAAGGCACTCTTCAGAACCACTAAGTTTGCCGCCCTTATTCGCAAGGAATTCATATCTGTATTCCGCGAGCCACAGAATCTCTTCTCTTACTTTGCAATAGCAACGGCAATGCCTGTTATGGTTTATTCTTGTTACACTCTCTTCGAGTCACTCATTAAGAACGCTCTCGGCTTCAACGTAAGCTTTGCTCTCGCTCTTATCGTAATTCTTATCTTTAGTATTCTTACAAATACCTTTTGCGCTACCAACGTTTCCCGTGACGGTGAGCTTGCGCTCAAGGTAAAAATGTATCCCGTTCGAGCATCCAAGCTACTCTTTGCTAAGGTCTTCTTCTGTAGCATAGTAAGCTCACTTTCGGTTATCGGAAGCTCCGCGCTCCTTTACTTCGCAAAGATCTATTTCAACACTGAAGGGCAGATTAGAGTAGAGGCTAAGGATCTTCTGATAATTGCAATCATCGGCGTTGTATTCTCTCTTTCTCACATCTTTGTTGCAACACGACTTGACCTTAACCACGCAAAGGTAATGGCATCGCCTCAGGAAATTGAAGAGGAGAGCAACAGAACTATTGCCAAGACTGTATTTATCGGTCTCATCCTTGCTCTCTTGGCAGGTGCATCATCCTTGCTCGTTACAGTATTTGCCAATACCGGAATTCTTGAACAATACATCGGTATGGATCTCACCTTGGAATATGCATATTATCTTCCTATAGCAATTGTAGGAGCGTACTTCCTCATCTCGCTTATTTACTACTTCTTCTTTATTGAAAGAAAGTACAGAAGACTTGTAAGATAATCCAAAGCGAAAAATAAAAACTCTAAAAGACAAAAGGAGATTGGTTAGTATGACCAAGAAACTAATTTTACTGATTCTTGCTCTGCCGCTCTTTCTGATGATATGCTTATTTACTGCTACAAGCGGCGTAAGCCTTGCAGTTCCTATCAGTGTATCGGGAATTGAGCTTCTCAGTGAATCAACAGTCTATATGGACCTTGATAACAAAAAAGAGCAGCATCTTGTGGAATATGCAGTTTATCCCACAAATGCCGCAAACCAAGAGGTAACTCTTTCATACCTCCCCCTCGACGATGAGGATGAAGATTCTCAGCCCTTGGCTAAGTTTGAATATGACGAGGAAACCGGCTACTTGAAGCCCCTCGCCCCCGGTGCTGCAGAGGTAGTTATCACTACCGTTGACGGTGGCTACAGCGTAAGATTTACGGCAATCGTTGAAACCCGTGAGCTTGTATCCATCGAAGCTACCCCTCCGAATCTTGACGCAACCTTCGACGAGGCTCTCGGTATGGAAAAATACGAAATGGAGCCCGGCGATACCTTCAAGATTCAGAACACCTTTAATCCCGAAACCGCGGCAAACCTTTTGGTAAGATACGAGTCCAGCAATCCCGCGGTTGCAACAGTAAATAACCGCGGTGTGGTTCAGGCAAGAGGTGCAGGTACTGCGATTATTACGGTTATCTCAAGAGCAAATGAGTATATCACGTACAGCTTTGCAATTGAAATCACCAATCCCGAAAACCAGTTGTTCGTAATCGTTGATAAAGATTTAGTTACGTCCAAGAACCAGGGTAGGATTGATATGTCTATCACTACAGAAGAAGATTACACTGTAACTGCTGTTGTAGTTGATAGCGAAGGTAATCCAATCTCTAATGCAAAGGAATATATTTTCTTATCTCCTGGCAAAGACAGTACCGGTGATTATATCGAATACTTCTTCGGTGATGATAATTATCAGGGAACGGTTCTTATTGACGTTACTCTTACTACGGCTTCGGGTGAGGTAACAACTATCAGATGTAGTGTTACTAAAGCTGATGGGGAAGCACTTCAGGTTATATTCGATACCGATAATGATTACTTTGATATGTTTCTTCAGAAAAATCAGTTATTCTTCCGCGTATTACCCGAGATCGACGCTCATGATCTCACAATTAACGTTGCTTGCGATAATAACAACATCTACATTGAAGAGCAAGATGGTAATCGAAAAGCTCTTGATATGGGTGACGGTTATTATTCCCTTATCATTGATCCCAAGGTTGTGGGTATCTCTGTGATTACAGTTGAGGTTATCAACAACGAAACGAAGGAGACTGTAACAAAGTCGATTCCCGTAGTAGTTAAGCCCAACAGAATTCTGGCGAACAACTCGGTTTACGGAATTGAAAGCTCCTACACCATCGGTAAGTACAATGCGGACGGAACCCTCTTTGATTACATGCTCGATTATACTATAAACGACAAGATCGGCGTGAACTTCTATGAAAACGTAAGATGGGAGTCCAGCAGTGATGCAGTTTATGTAAACGAGGAAGGCAGAATCGTATTCGTAGAAGGTAAGGAGATCGCAGACTTCGTAACCTTCACAGTTAAGTATTACTGTGGTGATAAAGAGGTAATGAAATCTCAGTCCATCAAAATCAGATGTGTATCTAACGGCTATAACGTATATTCCTACAAGGAGCTTCTCGAAGTAACCAGAGCAGGTAAGGTAGTAGTTCTTCAGGATAACATTGTTCACGATTTCGGAGCAGACCTTGAGAAGAGTAAGAACCTCGAGTCTACCAATAGAAGAGAAAAGACAGTGGTTCTTCTCCCCAACGATCAGATCTACACTACCATGAAATCCACCTATGATACTACTTGGTATGAGAATTCCGGCATAGCAGATCAGGCAACCGTTAAGGTGCTTATCTCCTTTAAGGATGACGTTTACGGTAACGGACACATTATCAATGCGGATAATGTTGTTGCTTATGGCCAATGGGAGTCGGTAAACGGTGAAACCGGTAAGCCTCAGATAGATGTTAGTAAGGCTATCTTCCAAGGTCCTCTCAGCTTCGTAGGTATTTCGGAAAACGGTGGCAGAACCGGAGCAGTAAGCGTTGCGGGCCAAGATAACATTTGCTTTGCAGCTTACGAGGGTGTAACTCTCAACAACATAGAGCTTATAGGCCGTAATATAGATCCGACCCAGAATGATCAAGGAGAACAGGTTTATAATATTCAGAATCTCCACTACGCAGGAACTGTTGTTGAGGTATTCGGAAATGACGTTAGCATCGAGTATTCTCGTGTTAAAAACGGTAGAAATGTAATTCGTGCCTTTGGCGATCCCGAGGATGCAAACAGAAATATTAGCCTTACTGTATCAAATTCTGTTCTTAGCAGCGGCCGTGACTTTATCATGCGCTTGGGAAGCAACAAATTTATTGAAGGTTGGTTAGATGATCCTATTGACCCGAGTCAAGATGCTCTCAGCCCATATATTCCCGACAATAATCCTAATGATAAGGTTAATTACGCTAACAGACATGATTACGATAGCTTTACCGAAGATGAAAAGGCTCTTTACGATGCCCAGTTTATTAGGACCTACGTAACTATTGAGAATTCCGTTCTTGAGGATCCCGGCATCTTTGGTATCGGTATTGATTCCCACTTTACAGGTGGCGCTCTTGAAGACGGTATTCTGATTGAAGGTAAATTAGGTGAAGCAGGAAAAGGTGTTTTTGCAAGTTGGAAAAATCTCGCAAAAACCAGCTATGGCGTTAAGCTTACCCTTTCCGGTGACGTCAGAATGTATTGCTGGAAGGTTCTCGATACTGTAGACTCCACATCTCTTATTGAAGTTATGGAAGGTGTCAACATCGCAGGTGCCATCAACAAAGACAGCCTTGCATTCAACATTCCCGAATTGGTTAGAAGTGCAGTAGAAGGAAATAACAACCTCGTTAATGCTATCTATAATTCCCAGGTTGAAGCCGAAGTTAAAAAAGGGAACGGTTCCTGGAAGTCTATATGGTCGACAGACACAAGGCTGCAGCAGTACGATAAAGTGCACGCAGGTATCGCATTCTTCGGAGGCGGCAAGAACTATGGCGTGCTTGAGTACGATAACTTCGAATTTTATAAATTCTCCAAGCCTTATGAAATAGGTTTTGCAGACGCAGGAAAACAATATTTGAACTTGGCTGCAGGTACTGAGGACTTCTATTTCGTTATTTACGACTCTACAACACGCAATTTCCTCTATGAAACACAGGAGCAAATGCGCAAGGATCCTAACGAAGGCTACAGCTGCCTATACAAATAATCGGTTAACGAAAAGATATGTCATTCATAAATAATCTTTGAAAGGAAATTTATATGAAGCAAATTTTATGTAGAATATTACTGTTAACTGTGGTAATAGCTGCTATATTTGGTTTGTCATCGTGTAAAATATTCGTTGAGCAAGAGCCCAGCACCTATAATTTTGTCGTAAACAAGTTTGAAAGAAGTGTAGTTTACGGATCGGAGCTGGATCTAAGTGGACTTGATATTGAGGTGAAAACCGCAGGAGAGGTAAAGCACGTTGCCGTTACAAAAGATATGGTAACCAGCGGCGGCAGCACCGACTCTGTAGGTGAGCATGAGCTTGTCATTGAGTACGATGGCATGTCGTGGCCTCTTTATTACGAAGTATTTTACAAGATTGAGCATATCGTAGACGGATTCGTCTACGATTCACAGCTTGTAACCTCAAGAGAAGATCTCATGAGGATTGATAAGCCTACGAAGGAAGGATACACCTTCATTGGTTGGGACAAAGAAATTCCCGATGTCCTGACCGACAACCTCCGTATCGAAGCTATGTTCGCAGACGTGGTAATTCCCGATTTTTATGCAACATATGGCGATACCCTCGCGGATCTCACTCTTCCCGAGGCAAAGGAAGGACATTGGGAGTGGAAGCATGACCTCAGCACACCTGTAGGTAATGCAGGAACAAATACGTTCACTCTCATTTATACTCCCAATAACACTGCAGCAGGTAAGCTTGAATTCCAGGTTCCTGTTGTGGTTGCTAAGAAAAAAGTAGAAATTACTGTTCTTAAAGATAAGTATCAGTATGACGGAAATCAGCATGCTATAGAGTATGTGCTTTCCGATGGACTGACTGCCGAAAAAGTAAATCTCATTTGCTTTGGTACCGAATATGCTACTGACATTGGCAGTTACTATTACAATCTTCGTATTTTCGGTAATAACTATGAAGGTCAGGTTACCGGTTATTTGGAGATCAGTCCAATTGACCTTAATGTTTCGATTACTCTTCAGTCTCCAACTGATCTGCAGTATAAGGATGAGGTGGTTATCGATTACGGTAATCTCTTCCCCGAATACAAGGTAACAATTACTGATAAGGATGGCAATCCTTATGATTTGAGTAAAACAGCACTCAAGGTGGTAACTAACAAGCCTGTTTTGCTCAATGCAGGTTACTATGACATTATGGCAACCCTGGTTGACTCTACTGATGACGGTGTAAATGATCTTAAACACTACAATATTACTTATAATATTTCTCATCTTACTGTAAATAAGATCGATTTCAACCCAGGCGATGTTAAGTTTGTTGATAATGGTACAATCTATTATGGTGATCTTCTCAGTTCTATTAAGTTTGCCGATCATCCTAATGGTGAATGGTTATGGGATTACGATTTCGCAGGTGGCGATACAGTTGGTAAAGCGGGTAAAAACACCTTCAGAGCCATATTCGTTCCCAACGATTCGAATTACAATACTCACGAAGCATACGTTGTTATTGATGTAAACAAGCAGGAGCTTGAGTTCGTTGTAGATCCCGCAAGCACTAACGTTGATTACGACGGCAAGGAGCATTGTCTTTCTTACGTTGTTGTTGACAAAAACGGCAAGGTTATGACAGGTCTTACCGTAACTGGTAACGATAAGTATATTCTTGCAAACCAGGCTCCCGATGAGAATTATCCTATCACGCTTAAGATTTTGGACGATAACTACACGGCATCCGCTAATAACGTATTCTATCTCCATATTAATAAGCTCAATCCCGTAACAGATTTTGAGACTCCTATCAATGTTGTATGGAAAGATGATCTTAAACTTGAACAGATAGCTTTGCCCAGTGCAAACTACACGTGGGTAATCAGTGTCGGCGCCGATACCTCTATCGGTGCAGCAGGAACATATACATTTAATGTAAAATTCACCCCCGATGATATCATCAACTATAACGTTATAGAGTCCAAGATGACTGTCATAGTATCTCGTGCTTCCACTGAAATCAGCGGAGTAGAGTCATCTTATGATGAATGGACCTATGATGGAAGTGAGAAATCACTTGCAGATATCTTTGGCAGTCTTACTACCAATACAGTTATTGGTTATGACAGAACTGTAGAATACCGTCTTAACGGTGAAAAAGTAGAGAAGCTTACCGATGCCGGTGTTTACAATATCCGGATTGTGGTTCTTGAAACAGAGCAATATGCCGAAGCGATCTTCGACGTTAAGGTTACCATCAAGCGCGCTGATACAGAGGTATCTAATCTTGGTATTGCAGGATGGACATACCTTGAATACGACGAAAATAAGAACGCTCCTTACTCTACTTCAAATTACGGAACTGTAATTTACGAATACAAGCTCGTTAATGAGGACGATTCCGCTTATACCACTACAGTTCCCACAAATGCCGGAAATTACAAGCTCCGCGCAAGAATCGAGGGCGGAGAGGGATATAGCTGGAATGCTTCTGAACCTAAGTATTACGATTTTACTATTAGCAAGGCAGTTGTAGCTATTCCCGAAATCGATTCCAAGCCCTATACAGGCCATACTCTTACAGCAGACGTTGCAGAGCATGACCTTTACGAGATTAAGGAAAACGGTAATCTTGGCGGTATTGATGTAGGATCTTATACCGTAACTCTTGTTCTCAATGATCCTTCTAACTACGTATGGAGCAAGAATGATTCTGACGGCGAAACCAAACTTGATTTTAAGATCACTCAGGCTGATAACAGCATTGAGATCTTTGATGGCGGTACATGGACTTACGGTGATACAGTAAAGCACACTGCAGTTAATGCGACCTTCGGTGCAGAAACCGTTGCCTTCACTTATTACAAGGATCTTGGCAACGGTACTCGCGGCGACGAGGTTAAAGTTGTCACCGATGCAGGTGACTATATCGTAGTAGCGTCCATCCAAGACACACCTAACTATGCAAGTGCATCTCGCGAGGTGTGCTTCAAGGTGGAGAAACTTAAGATTGATGTTCCCACTCTTGTTGAAACAGAATATGAGTATACAAGCTCCAGAATATCCGCAGAGCTAAAGGATATTGATACAAAGTATTATTCCGTAACCAACAATGGCGGTATAGGTGTAAATACCTACTACGTACACTTTGATCTTAATAACGTTAACTATATGTGGGAGGACGGCGATGAAAATCTCCGTAAGTCTCTCGAATACAGCATAGTAAAATCTTTAGTAACAGTTAATGAAGCAAGCATTTCCGGTTGGACCTACCTTCAGGATGCGAATGCTCCTTCTGCAACTAAGGATAAGACATTTGGTGAAATTAAGTATGAATACAAGCTTGTGGGAGCAGATGATTCTGCATATACTACCAACGTTCCCACCGAGGCGGGTAATTATGTTCTTCGCGCAAGCATTGTTGAAAACGCTAACTATGACAGTATTTCTAAGACTGTCGAATTCGCCATTGATAAGGCATCCGCATCCATTAACGGTGTAAGGGAAGACCTTATCTACACCTCTGATTACAATACCAGAGCATATACTATTAAAGATGTAACCTCATCTCACAGAGAGTCTACAGTAGCATACTCCATCAAGGATTCTTCCGGAGCTACCGTGACAGAGATGAAGAACGCAGGTACCTATAAGGTTACTGTTTCCCTTGCCGAATCTGCTAACTACTATGCGGCAGAGTCTATTGAAGTAACCGTAGTTATCAATAAATTTAAGGTAAATCTTCCTGAGCTTGATTCAACCAGCCGAGTATATAACGGAAGTGCATTCGAGCCCAATGTTAAGACAAACGCACACGCTTCTTACTTCTCCTATAGCTATCCTACAGATGCGCATAAGGATGCAGGAAGCTATGCAGTGCAGTTCACACTCAAGGATTCTGATAACTATGAGTGGAACGATGCGACCTTCGAAGGATCTATTCCTTATGAGATCACTAAGGCTAACGCATTTATTTCTGTCATAACAGAAAACAATCCTTATCTTGTGAAGAACGAAGACGACACCTATACTCTGACTCTCACATACAGCGGCACAGAGTATGATATTGAGGCTCTCATCGGCGCAACAAGAGTGGGCGAGTCTGATCTCGTATATTCCGTATCTAAGGTACAAAATGTTGCTCATAGCGGCAAGATAACCCTCAGTGTTGAAAATTCCACAAACTATGTGGGCACATCGGTAGAGGTTGACGTTGTGATCAATCCTGCTGATATTGCAAGTGCAAATATTCACTTCGGCAATGCTCTTACCTATACCGGAATAGAGCAGACCCAGAGTATTTCCGCTGTTAAGCTTGGGGATCTTGATGTAACCTACACAGTAAGCGGTAGCAGTGACAAAGCAACTAATGCAGGTAATCACACCGTCACCGTAATCGGTACAGGCAACTTCATCGGTAAAGCAACCGCTACATTCACAGTTCTTCCTAAGAATATCGCAGGTGCTGTGATAAATCTCGGTACAGCTCTCACTTATAATGGCAGAGAGCAGTATCAGACAGTTTCTTCTGTAGATCTTACAGGCTTTGAAGGTGTAACTTACATTGTAAGTGAAAACGAGGCAGTTTATGCGGTTGATGCAAGCGATGCTGTTATCACATATACTCTTACCGTAACAGGTACAGGCAACTTCACAGGTACAGAAACGAAGACATTCACAGTTGCAAAAAGAGATATTACAGGCGCCACAGTAAATCTCGGTACAGCTCTTATTTATACAGGTAAAGAGCAGTATCAGACAGTATCTTCTGTAATGCTTGGCGATCTTGCGGCAACATACACAGTAGCAAATAATGAAGCAACCTATGTAGTAGATGAATTCGGCAACGAAAGAACATATACTCTTACCGTAATAGGTACAGGTAACTTTGTTGGTACTGCTACAGCAGATTTTGCCGTTGCTCCCAAGAATATTGTGGGTGCAACAGTAAATCTTGGTACAGCTCTCACCTATAACGGAAAAGAGCAGTCTCAGACCGTTTCTTCTGTAACTATTGCAGGCTTCAGCGATATCACATACACTGTAAGCAATAATAAAGCAACCTATGCTGTAGATGAATCCGGTAACGAAAGAGTTTATAATCTTACCGTAACCGGTACAGGCAACTTCACAGGTACTGCCACAAAGAGCTTCAAGGTAAATAAGTATGAAATCGTTAAGCCTGAAGATAACAGACAGATCAAGTGGACCGGCGAGCATCTTACATCCGGTATTAAAGGCAATGACTTCTTCAGCGTAGAAGACGTTGGAGGCATTGATGAAGATGATTATAAGGCAACTCTTACGATTACAGATATCAACTGTAAGTGGAAGGGCGAGGCAGATGAAACTCTTGTAATCGAAATCAATTACTCTATTGCAAAAGAGATCAACCATTGGAGTGAAACACCCTTCATTTCCAAGGATCTTTGGATTTGGAATGAGGAGTCTGCAATAGTTAATAAGGGTGCCGCAGAGCAGGGTGATGTAACCTACAAGTTCGCTCCCGAGGGAACTACGGATTACACAACCGATATGCCTACAAAGCCCGGTAAGTACGTGGTAGTATTCACTGCTACTGCAGAAGGATACAAAGATCTTGTAAAGACCGTCCCCTTCGAGATCGAGAAGATAACTCTTACAGCTCCCGAATTTATAGATAATGCTTTGGATTATGCTAATGGCGCAGCTCCCGAGCTTGTGTTGAAGGAAAATGCTGATAGCGACAAGTTCACCTTCACAAACAACGTGGAGACCAACGTCGGTCATTATTCCATAGAATTCACTATTAAGACCGAATACAAAGATTACTATAAGTGGAACGATTCCGATCCTGAAAGCTTCAGTGTAGACTACTCCATCGAGCGTGTGGACGAAGAGATCACAAATCTCGAGATAGATGGCTGGACATACGGAGAATATGATGAGGATGTAAACGCACCCTCTTCAGACAAGAAGTTCACCGACAGCGAAGTTATCTATGAATATAAGCTGGCGATCGAGGACGAAACCAAGTACACAAGAACAGTTCCTACAGTTGTAGGCGACTACGTTGTACGCGCAAGAATTGAGGGCGGCGAAGGATATAACTGGAATGGCACTTATGCAACAGCAACCTTCTCTATCACAGCGGCAGATGCATCTATCTCCATTGAAACGGAAGGCAAGGATTACCTTGTCGAGAACGAAGATGGCACATACACTATCACTCTCACCTACACAGGCGAGCAGTTTGATCTTGTATCCCTCATCGGCGCGACAAGAGTGGGCGAGGCTGATCTCGTATATTCCGTATCCAAAGTTCAGAATGTTGCTGACAGCGGAAAAGTAACACTTAGTGTTGCAAATTCTAAGAATTATAACGGCACCTCTGTTGAGGTTGATGTTGTGATTAATCCCGCTGATATAGCCGGCGCAACAGTAAATCTCGGTGCAGCTCTCACCTATAGCGGAATAGAGCAGTATCAGGCGGTTGCATCTGTAGTTATTGGCGACCTTAATGCAACGTATAACGTAACCGGAAACGCAGCTACTTACGTAGTTGATGAATATGGTAACGTTATTACCTATACTCTCACCGTAACAGGTACAGGCAACTTCACGGGTACAGAAACTAAGACCTTCACAGTTCTTCCTAAGAATATCGCAGGTGCAACTGTAACCCTCGGTAGTGATCTTACCTATAACGGTCGCGAGCAGACACAGACAGTTTCCTCCGTAACTCTTGCAGGCTTTGGCAACGTGACATACTCCGTAACTGATGATAGCGATATCACTGTTATGAATGTAAATGACTATGCTATTACCGTAACAGGTACAGGCAACTTCACCGGTACCGCATCCGCGACCTTCAGTGTTGCTCCTCTCAATATCAGCGGCGCAACCGTTATCCTTGGTCTTGGCGCAGCTCCTGTTTACAGCGGAGTAGAGCAGACTCAGACTCTTGATTCCGTAACTGTAAACGGTATCACACTGAGCGTAAGCGACTATGACGTAGTTGAAGGCAGCACTCTTACCGCTAAGGTTGTAGGCGACTACAGTATCACTATAGAAGGTAAGGGCAACTTCACAGGCTTTGCAATCAAGGACTGGTCTATTGAAACCAAGTATCTCGATATGCCTTACTATGATACAGTGACTAAATACACTTACGACGGTGTAACAGAGCATGTATTCTTCAGTGAGACTAACACCTTCTGGGAAGCAACAGGCGATCTCAGCGGTGTCTTAGCAGGAGACTACTACGTAACAATCGTAATTAAGTCCGAGCATCAAGGCAACTGCGAATGGAAGGAAAATGTCAGCCGTGAGTATAAGTATACAGTTGGCAAGGGAACTAACGAATTTGTTGGCACTCTTACAATGAGCGGCTGGACATATGAAGATGCAGTAATTGGTGAGCCTAGCGGCATCACCGGCGCTAAGTTTGGCTTTGAGAACGTTGTTTATAAGTACTATGACAGTGACGGTAATCTGTTAGAAGCAGCTCCTACAAGCATAAGTAGCGTAGGAACCTACACAGTTTATGCGTACATTCCCGGAGATGGTAATAACTACGATGATATCACTACCGAATATAAGGTAGAGTTTAAGATTTCGCCCAAGGAAATTACCGCTCCTAAGATCAATCTTACTCAGAACCATGTAAAAGACGGCGATAACTATCCTACGATCCTCGGCACAACCGACGTTCTCGTAGCAGGTGATCACGGCGATTACACAGTAACCTATAATAACTTCCCCGAAACCCTCGGATTGGGAACCTATTATATAAATGTAACCCTTAATAATACCAACTATGTTTGGGATGATACTAAGGATGATCGTGTATATCTTCTTCAGTATACCTTGAAGGGCGAGAATGCTATAATAGAGGTTGAGGATTCCGACGGTGTAATAGATGGATGGACTTACGGCGAAGCTCCCGAAGATATTATCGAATATGTAAAAGATAAGCTTGGACTTAAGGTTTCCATTTCTACAGGTCTTGTAACAGACTACGAAATGAGCATCCTTTACTTCAAGTCTAATACAGATAATTCTGCAACCGGCTCCACCGTTATGCCTACAGATGCAGGCACATATTACTTCAAGATAGTAATAGAGACTGATAATGACAGATACGAAAGAACCGTAGGAGAAAGCTTCTATGAGTTCACCATTGCATCTGCACCCTTGACCGCGCCTACTACCATGACAGGTCTTCCCGCAACCTTCGGCGATACCCTCGGCGATCTCACCATCACCGATAAGGTATACTATGGCGCAGAAGAGATCAGCGGTACTTGGACTTGGGATGCCGGTAACGACACTCCCGTTGGCGCAGTTGGTACACGCACCTTCATCGCAACCTTTATGCCCGATGCGAAGTACGGCACAAACTACGCTCCCATCGAGAACGTAGCAGTGACTGTAACAGTATCGGCTAAGCAAATCTTCTTGGCTAATACTAATAACATCACATCTAAGCCTTATAGCATAAACGGTTATACTCTTAGTAACATCTTCAAATTCGAGTTCAGTGCTGATGGCAAAAACATTTCTCTTACTCTTGGCACAGATTACACTGTCACAATTGATAATGAGAGCGGTGAAACTGTAAGCTCCTTCACAAACGTAGGTGTTTACAAGGCAACAGTAACACTTACTAATGCAAATTACACGTTAAGCTCTGATTCCAAGGTAGAGTATACCTTCAGCGTAACCAAGGCAAGCCTTAATCTTGTTGGCGCAGTTGAAAATAATTCCTCCAAGCCTTACGGTGGAGATTACCACAACTGGACGGCAGATAACTTCAAGGGCGGCTTGAGCCTTACCGATGCAAGCGGTACAACTGTAACAGGCCTCACCATTAACGTTGGAATCTACTCCGATGCAGAATGCACAGTATCGATTGATTCTATAACTAATGTAAAGTCCTACTATATCAAGTATACTCTTGCAGAGAATGACAATTACGTAATGACCGATGTGGTTAGAGTTGTTAAGGTTATACCTGCTGATCCCGGCGTAAGCGCATGGCCTATCTACACCGGATCAAACTATAAGAATCTTATCAATAAGACAAGTATATCCAATACAGGTAGTGCAACTGTTAGCGGTGTATTCACACTTTCCGATCCTACCTTTAGCGGCGGATATGCAGTCTTTACAATTACATTCACACCTGATGATGAAAATTATGCTCAGGTTCATTACGAAAACTATCAGGTAGCCCTTGTACCTGTAGCAAGATATGGTGCTACAGAGTACTACACCATTAAGGATGCACTTGACGTAGCTAATGAATCCGGTGGTAACGTTTGGGTATATCCCGATGTTACAGGCAATGTAATCATCGACACCAATATTCGTATCGCAAACGGTGTAACCCTTATACTTCCTTATGGTAAATACACGGGAACTGATGATGCGACGGTAAGAAACCAGAGCGCGGTATCAACCTTCGTATCTAATGGCTCGACTCTCAGTAACGCTTCTCCCGAGACCTACAGAATGACTCTCGTTAAGCTTCTTGACGGCAAAACCATCACCATCGATAACGGTGGTATACTTGAGATCTCCGGTGAGCTTGCAGGTAAGTCTAGTGGCAATGAATATGCAGGCCACACAGCAGGAATGTACGCAGAGCTTATGCTTGGCGACGGTGCTGTGATCGATTGCAGCGGTAACATTAAAGCTTACGGATTTATCACCGAGGAACATAAGAATGGCGGAAGCAAGATAGAGATCAAGAATGGCGCAGTTCTTAACCAGCCCTTCACGCTTCTTGACTTCAGAGGTGGTTCGTATATGTACGCTACTCATAGCGATGGCGAGAGATATAATATCGCTCCCTTCGAAGAGTTCATATTTATGAACGTTGAGTCTACAATCACTTATCACTTCGGTGGCAAGCTTGAGGCATGGGCTAACCTCTTTGCAGGTGAAAAGCACAATCATACTCTCTCATACGTGAT
Organism: Eubacteriales bacterium; assembly: GCA_045636465.1. Classification (GTDB taxonomy): domain Bacteria; phylum Bacillota; class Clostridia; order Oscillospirales; family CAG-272; genus UBA1740. The sequence goes on along the minus strand of JAZTXP010000078.1, from coordinate 21,026 downwards.
TGGTAACTCCAGCAAGTATTGTCTCCAGATGCCTTCCGGCGGCAGCATTACCTCTAAATATGATAAGGATACTATGATAACCGATCTTGATATTTACGGCGGTATCAGCATTAATGCAATGAGCCTTACTATCAATACAGGTATTCCTCTTATTGGTAATGTTCCCATTTCCACAGATCCGGTTTACTTCCCTGTATCCTGGGCATATGATATTTCTCTTAACAGAACCGAGTCTCAGCGTGAAAGCAATGAAATTGCTATCTTCACCGTAAATCAGAAGATTCAGCTCTTGCCCGGATCCAAACTGGTTGTAGAGGAAGGCGCAAGGCTGGATGTAAAGGATGTATTGCACATTCACGACAGATATGTCACTAACCTTAACTCTGTTCAATCTTACGGTGACGGTAGCGCTATATCTCAGATTCCCGCAATGCTTCTCGTAAGAGGTGAGCTTGTTGCCCATACTCTCGCCGGTAGAGTACACTCTGACGTAGATGGTGCTAAGGTTACCATTACCAACGGTGTTAAGAGTGATGTTTACAGAGTAGATAGCGTAGAGGGTTCGTCATTGTTTGCAAATGCAACAATTTCGTTAAGATACACTCTTACTGCATCCTTCGCTTACATGGATGAAAATGGTAATGTTCTCTATGTAACAGATAGAACTAAGGTTACCTCCGGCGGATCTTATATGTACACTCATAATGGTAACTGGCGTCATCCCGATGCTATATCCATTAGCTATAATAGCAACGGCGGTAATAATCCTAATACAACCACATCTGCTATATACGATCCTAGTACAGGCAGATACGCGTTGATCTCCGATGCAACAAGAGATCACTACATCTTCAACGGTTGGTATAATGGCGACGTTCGTATTGATGACGGTATTCTTCACGCTCCTACGTCCAATGAAATCACTCTTGAAGCGCATTGGACCGCAGTAGAGTATACAGTTAAGTATGAGTACTGGTACCAGAGCGAGGATTCTGCCCTCGGTGCAGACGGAATGCAGGCAGTAACTTATACCTACACAATGGATGAATATACTAACGGCCAGATTACCCTTACTCCTCCCGAAAATGGAACCAAGGTATTCGCAGGTTGGTATAATAACTCCGCTTGTGCTACCGAAAACCAGATCATCCTTAAGAATCTTCTTACTCTGAATGACCTCAGCAGCAACAGATATTCCACACTTCAGGAAGACGGAACTCACCTCATCCATTGTCTCTACTCCGATGTAGCATACACAGTTATCTACCAGGATGACGCGGGCAATGAAATCGGTAGAGCAATTGTAGCTAAGATTTCTGCAAGCCAGTATCAGTGGCAGATGTTTGAGGATCAGTATCTTGACAATATCTATTCTGATAAGTATGTAGATTATTGGAACTACAACGGTCAGAGAGTAGAAACCTTCGGCAATATCGAGATTGGAAGCAATACAGAGTTTGTGGTAACCGCGACATTTGCAACTAAGGCATATACAGTTAATGTATCTGTAAACAACGGCTTGTCCGGTAACAGCACGATCAACCATAGCGCAACTATCTACTTGACTGAAGACCAGCTCAATAATAGCGCTCTTGATGAATTTACCGAAATTGCTGCTAGCAAGAATCGTGATACATCTACCAGCAAGTACTTTGCAGGCTGGAGTACAACTCTTGCTCTTGAAAGCTTTGGCGACAGTAATACCTTAAGCATTTCTGCAACATGGGCAGATAAGATGGTATTAAACCTTGTTTACGGCTCTTACGGTAATAACACCCTCGGATTTGCAGATACCGTTTGGTATCTCTCGCCCGACGGAAACGATGTAATTCCTGTAGAGGACGTTGACGTTTATAACTTCCTTGGCGCAGATAATGCAGGTAAGGATTATGCTAAATACTTTAGCAACTGGCATATTACAAACTTAATCTTCAGCTACGATGCAGCATCAAATACCGCATTGGTTAACTACAATGGTCTTGATGGATCTGCGGCAACTGCTACACCCGAATGGAATGACAAGATCGGTATTACCATCAATCATTACATCGATGGTGAATTTGATAGATCTGAGACTGTTTACGTAAACTTCAATGTAACTGAGCGGAGCTATGATAGCCGCTTCGATGTCAATAACCTTGTGACCTCCGAGAAGCATTACTTCGCGGGATGGTCTAACGAAGTAGATTTGACATTCTCCGGCAATATTATTAACCTTGCTCCCAAGTATGATGGCGGTATCATGCAGCAGCCCGTTCCTTCGATCAGTGCAAACTGGGAAACTAAGTATAAGCTTACAATTTCCTCGGGAAGCAACAGCGACTTCAGCATTAATGAAACGCTTTGGTTGATGGATAGCCAGCTTAATAATAGTTATCTTACCGCATACGAAACTGCCGGTCAGGATAACTACGTGAAGAAGAATGACCACAATGTTGACAAGGATAAGTACTTCGGTGGCTGGAGTAGTGAAGTTAAGGCAGAAAACTTCAATGCAAATAAGGAGTTGACTGTCACAGCTCAGTGGGCAGCCAAGCAAACCGTAACTGTAACTATTACAAAGACTACAAATGGTAACACATCAGATGATACCAAGGTTAGTTACGTTGTAACATTCAGTGATACAAACGGCGGAGAAAGTGCAAGACAGGTGGAAGAACAATTTGAAAATGCAACCAAGACTTATTACGTGCTTGATGGTTATAAGTTTGTATTCTCCGATGTTGTCGGTAAGGATTCAAAGCTTCCTACATCTGCGGTAACAGTAGAAGGCGGAAAATCTTATAGCTACACCATCAACTCTGAAGACGGTACAAAGTCTTGCGTAGCAGCCGGTACACTTATCACACTTGCTGACGGTACAGTTAAGGCGGTTGAGGATCTTCTTGAAACGGATATTCTCCTTGTTTACGATCACGTAATAGGTGAATATGTTCCTTCCTCTATCATCTTCATTGAGAGAGACGGTTGGAAGTACTACAATGTAATCTATCTTGAGTACTCTAACGGTGTTATTAATAAGCTCATTGGCGAGCACGCTATGTTCGACTTGACTCTTAACACCTACGTTTACATCACAGAGGAGAACTACCTTGACTTCGTTGGTCACGAGTTCGCATACTTCAACGGCGAGTGCATTGAAAGCGTAACTCTTGAGAGTGCATACGTTAATAACGAATACACAGGCTGCTTCAGCTTGGTAACTGCAGTTCACCTTAACTACTTCATCGACGGTATGTTCTCTATCCCCGGCGGTATTGAAGGCATCTTCAATATCTTCGAGTACGGCGAGGATCTTAAGTTCGATGCAGAGAAGATGCAGGCAGATATCGAAACCTACGGTCTGTTCACTTATGAAGATTTCGCAGAGTATGTTCCTGAGGAAGTATTCTATGCATTCCAGGCACAGTACTTCAAGGTATCAATCGGTAAGGGCTACATCACCTTCGATGAAATTCTTGCAATGATTGATAAGTATCTTGTTAAGAACGGCGTTATTGAATAATCGATAATTATGTTCAAAGCAAAAAATCCAAGGGGCATCCCGCCCCTTGGAACCTAAAAACTTTCAAAGATTAACTAACTAAAACGAAATCCCACTGCAGAGAAATCAGCAGTGGGATTTTTTATAAACTTATTTAACTTTTTCATTCATCAAACTTTGAATTATTCTTCACAAACTAACGCGAAAGCCTCCCTGCGGAGGGAAGGGGACCGTCCGTGACGGTGGAAGGAGAGCGCGGAAGTCAAAAATCGGCTATTACATTCAAATATTGCATTCTCCCTCACCCGCCTTCGTCGGGAGCTCCCTCCCGGAAGGAGCCTTCAAGAATCACTCATAAAACTTCGAATTATTCTTCGCAAATTCCTTCATAAACTCAACTAATTTTTCTACACCTTCATAGGGCATCGCATTATATATGGACGCGCAAATTCCGCCAACACTTTCGTGCCCCTTCAGGTTAGTGAAGCCCGCCAGCGACGCCTCAATGCAGAACCTTTCATCCAGCGCGGCGCTACCGGTATTGAACACCACGTTAGTTGTAGATCTGCACTTTTTATCAATGGGTGAAATATAATAGAATTGACCGTCTATATAATCGTAGAGGCAGCTTGCCTTCTTTTCGTTTCTGCGCTTCATTTCCTCCAGGCCGCCAACCGACTTGATCCACTCCAGCACCAGCTTCGCTACATATATATTAAATATAGGCGGAGTATACTCAACGCTATTCTCGGAGATGGTCTCGTAGTTATACAGCTTAGGCGTAACCTCCAGGGCATTACCCATAAGGTCGGAACGGATAATAACAACCGTCAGCCCTGCAGGAGCAAGATTCATTTCCGCGCCGGCATAGATCAGAGCGAACTTCGATATGTCGATCGGCTCGGAGAGCAGGGAAGAGGACATATCCGCCACCAAGGGAATGTTGCCCGTATCGGGAGCGGTGGGGAACTTGGTGCCGTAGATTGAGTTGTTATAGCAAATGTGGATGTAATCCGCATCGGGGCGGAAGGAGGATCTTGTCACCTCCGGAATGGTAGAGTATATAGGAGTCGCCCCTGCAGAGGATGCGGCGACCGCAATGTCGCCATACTTTTTCGCCTCCAGCATAGCCTGCTTCGCTCGCTGACCCGAAATAATATAGTCGGCGCACTTATGGGAGGAGAGCAGATTCATCGGAATCATGGAGAATTGCTCGGTTGCGTCTCCCGGCAGAAAAAGCACCTTGTAGTTGGCAGGAATGTGAATAAGCTCGCGCAGCAGCTTTTCTGCAGAAGCAAGAATCTCGCGAAAGGCAGGGGATCTCGGGCTGATCTCCAGAATAGACATTCCCGAATTATTATATGATAAAAGATCGCTATGCACCTGCTTCATTACCTCCTCAGGAAGCATGGCAGGCCCTGAAGCAAAATTAAACACACGTTTAGTCATCTTAAACTCCTTGATGTAATGTTAAAGCCTTCCCCAGAGGGGGAAGGGGGACCGCTTCAGCGGTGGATGAGGTGTTATATCCAAATCAGCACCTACATTTGTTGATGTGAGTCGCAATAATGTTGTGCCGATAGGATAAACAATATTTTCCTTTGCACAAACGGTTGTTTTAGACTCCAATATCCCCGCCAAAACCAATAACAACCCCTTTTCTTCTATTATACTATTTTTTTACTCAAAAATCAACCCCTTTACGTTTTTTTCTCATTTTGCATTATTCTTTATAAGTTATCATTCCATCTTCATCATTTTAATGCCTTCCCCGGCAGAGTGCGAAGGCACATTCTCAAGTTAGCGTTATCTTTATTGTCATCGACCAAGCAAAAAGCCATTTTTATGAACGCTAAGTAATATATTGTTAAAAAACCTCATAATGTAACAAAAAGTACACATTTTCGCAACAAAAAAATCAAAAACAGTCCAAATCCCGTACACACTTTGTATACAAATCGTACATTTATTAATAATTATTAAATTTTTCGAAAATCTGTTGACAAACTTTGTGAATTATGTTAAAATAATGTCACAGAGAAAAACAAAAAATAAATTTTATAAAAGGAGACACACACAATGAAAAAGACCATTTCCACAATCCTCGTATGCGTTCTTCTGATCGGATCGCTCTTATCTCTCTCTTCTTGCGAGATAGCAGGCTTTGTATTCGGAACCTACTCTAGAACCGATGATGCTCTTATTATCGAGGTAACAACAACCTATAAGTTCGGCCTTGGTACAGTAGAGGTTACTACTACTAGCGAAGGACAGATTTCTGGCAATACTGATACCTCCTCAAAAGAGTATAAGTACAAAGTGACCGAAAATGACAAGGGCGAAAAGGTTATCGTTTTCACACTTGAAACAGACGATGGCACAAAGACAACAGAGTATAAGTTCAACTCCGGTAAGGATGACGGCGGTGCTTACATCGAAATCGGCGGTACAAGATACTACTCCGTAAAATAATTTTAGCATCCATCTAAAATCTCAAAATTTTAGTTTTCATTTCATAATCTCTCTCTTACTTTTGCGGGAAGCTTCGGCTTCCCGTTTTTCTTTGCAGCATTTTTTCACACTTTTTTACAATATTATCATTTATACTTGCAAAATGATCGGAAATATGGTAAAATATATACAATAGCGATTTTACAAACGGAGGCAAAATGAAAAACAACCTTCTGAAAGAATTTTATGAAAAAATAAAGTCAATGAAAAAGCCCACCAAAAAAGAAGTATACAATTGGCTATCAAAAAATGCCCTTGTCATTCTCGGAACTGTTATCCTCGCCTTTGGCAGTGCAGTATTCCTCATCCCCTTTGATCTCGTTATGGGCGGAACCTCGGGTATTGCCATAATTATCAAGAGTATGTTCCCCGAGGGGATCTCCCACGCGACTGCTGAAATCTACGTCAATATCGCCGTAGCGGTGATTACCTGGTCGCTTTTCTTCATAGGGCTTATATTCCTCGGCCGCGACTTTGCCGCAAAAACCCTCCTTTCCACCATAGTTTACCCCTTGGCATTCCCACTTCTGACAAAGCTTGTATCCCCCAACGTTCTCGGTGGCTTCTTTTACCTTGAGGGAAGCGAGCATGAGGAGCTTGCCCTCGTCTTTGCGGGAGTTGTAGGCGGTATTCTTCTGGGCGCAGGCTGCGCCATAGCATTCCTTGGTGGCGGCACCACGGGCGGCACCGATATCATAGCCTTCCTGATCGGCAAATTTTTCCCAAAGCTTAAGATTTCACAGATAACCTTCTTTGTGGATTTCTCAATAATCCTTCTTGGTATCTTCGCGGTAAACGATCTTATACTCTCGGGCATTGGCGTCTTGTCGGCCTACGTATCCTCTAAGGTTATAGACAAGATATTCCTCGGCGGTAAGACCGCATACGTGGCGCACATCGTCACCACCACCCCTGCTGAGATCAGTCGCGACGTTATTGAAAAGCTCGACCGAACCACTACCATAATGGAGTGTAAGGGCGCATATTCCGGCGAAAACAAAAATGTAGTTATGGTATCGTTTACTATGCGAGAATACCGTGAAATTCTAAGTATAGTTAGCAAATACGATAAAAAAGCCTTCATAACAGTGAACAAAGCCCACGAGATTTCCGGCGAAGGCTGGTAAAAAGAAAGGAAAAAATGCTGATGAAAATTAAAGCGTTAAAAGAAAATATAATAAAATTCCTAAGGAAGCAGGACTATAAAAAGATCCTTCGTCAGAGCCTTATGGTAGTAGCCAGCGCCTTTCTTCTCGCCTTGGCAGTAGAGCTGTTCATCGCTAACTTTGGCTTAGTCTCCGGAGGTGTTACGGGTATCTCCATAGTTTTTGAGCAAGCTGCGTCGAAGCTTTTCTCTGAAGAGGTTGCGGCATTCCTTGATGCCGAATTCTGGATCACTGTTTTCACCTGGCTATTTTTTTTCCTCGGCCTCATCTTCGTAGGCAAGGGATTTGCAATGAAAACTCTTCTTTTCACCATAGTTTACCCGGGGTGCCTCTATCTTGTAGAGCTGTTTCTCGGATGGGATGCCTTCGGCGGTTATTTCACCAAAATAGCTGACGAGAGCTACGGAAAATATCAGATAGGCCTCATTCTTGCCGCAACCGTTGGCGGCGCGCTTGTGGGTCTCGCCATAGCCATTGCCTTTATGGCTGATAGCTCCACGGGAGGTGTAGACATCATCTCCTATGCCATCTGTAAATTCTTCCCGAAGCTCCGCCTCTCCCACGTAACCCTTATGATCGATGCCATCATCGTTCTCTCGGGTATGTTCGTTATCAACGATTTTGTTAAGTCCCTCTTGGGAATAATATCTGCCGCGGTTACCTCATTTATGATCGACAAGGTGTTCTTAGGCGGTAGCCGCGCCTTTATCGCGCAGATAGTCTCCGACAAAACCGAGGATATCCGCACTGCCATCCGCGATGAAATGGACAGAACCTCTACCATCATCGATTGTATCGGCGGCTACTCGGGCGAGGATAAAAAGCTGATTATGGTATCCTTCACTATGAGCCAATATGCCCAGCTTATGAGCATTATTGATCGAATAGATCCGCAGTGCTTCGTAACCGTACATAGAGCTCACGAAATAGGCGGTCTCGGATTCTCTATAGAGAAAAGAAGTGCCATTTCGTCAACCTCAACAAAAAATAATTTGTAAAATTATTGATTTTCTACAAAAAAGTTCTTGCATTTTGCCGAGTGTTGTAGTAAAATATAAAGGTATGAATTTTAATCAAAGGAAAAAAAGAAATGAAGCGTACCGATTTAAGAAATATTGCTATCATTGCTCACGTTGACCACGGAAAGACTACTCTTGTTGACGAAATGCTTCGCCAGGGCGGTATCTACCGTGAAAATCAGGATATGGCAGACCGAGTTATGGACTCAGGCGACCTGGAGCGCGAGCGCGGAATAACCATTCTTGCTAAAAACACAGCCATTTACTATAAGGACGTTAAGATCAACGTTGTCGATACCCCCGGCCACGCCGACTTCGGCGGAGAGGTAGAGCGTATTCTCAAAATGGTAAACGGCGTTATCCTTCTCGTTGACGCGGCTGAGGGCCCTATGCCCCAGACCAGATTTGTTCTTGAGCGCGCCCTTGCTCTCGACCACAGAGTAATCGTAGTTGTAAATAAGGTAGACCGTCCCGACGCCCGCCTCGACGAGATCGGCGACGAGGTTCTCGAGCTTCTCCTTGAGCTTAACGCTACTAACGAGCAGCTTGATTCTCCTATGCTTTTCTGCTCGGGTAGAGCAGGAACTGCATCCTTCGATCCCTATACTCCCGGCACCGACCTTAAGCCCCTTCTTGACACTATTCTTGAATATATGCCCGCTCCCGAGGGCGAGGAGGATGATCCCCTTCAGCTTCTCGTTTCCTCTATCGACTATAACGAGTTTGTTGGTCGTATCGGTATCGGCCGCATTGAGCGCGGTGTTATCAAGCAGGGACAGGGCGTATCTATCTGTAACTTCCACGGCGACGGAAAGTCCCGTCCCTCAAAAATCGTCTCCATCTACCAGTTCGACGGTCTGAAGCGTGTACCCGTAACCGAGGCAAAGGTTGGTGACATCGTTTGCTTCTCAGGCTGTGAGGACATCGCTATCGGCGATACCGTTTGCTCTCCTGCTAAGGTTGAGCCCCTTGAATTCGTTAAGGTTGGCGAGCCCACCATGGAGATGACATTCTCTGTAAACGATTCTCCCTTTGCGGGTAAGGAAGGTAAGTTCGTAACCTCCCGTCACCTTCGCGCAAGGCTTTATAAGGAGCTTCTTCGCGACGTTTCTCTCCGTGTAACCGACGGTGATACCACCGATTCCTTCCGCGTAGCGGGAAGAGGAGAGATGCACCTTTCTATTCTCATCGAAAATATGCGCCGTGAGGGCTATGAGCTTTGCTGCTCCAACCCCAGAGTGCTTTATAAAGAGATCGACGGCGTTAAGTGCGAGCCCATCGAGGACGTTATTGTAGACGTACCCGAAATGTACGTTGGCGCGGTAATGGAAAAGCTTGGCGCAAGAAAGGGTATCCTTAACGATATGCAGCTTCACGGCTCCCGTCAGAAGCTCTTCTATACGATCCCTACCAGATGTCTTTTCGGCTACAGAAGCGAGCTTCTCACCGATACCAGAGGTGAAGGTCTTATCTCAACCCTCTTTGCAGGCTACGAGCCCTTCCGCGGCGAAATCAAGACCAGATTTACATCCTCTCTCGTTGCATCCGAGAAGGGAATTGCCACCACCTACGGACTTTATCAGTCTCAGGATAGAGGTCCTCTCTTCATCGGTCCTGCTACTCCTGTTTACGAGGGTATGATCGTAGGCGAGAACCCTAAGCCCGACGATATTGAGGTAAACGTTTGCCGCGAAAAGCATCTTACCGCTATCCGTTCCTCAGGCGCTGATGAAAAGCTCACTCTTATCACACCCGTTCAGCTTTCTCTTGAGGAAGCCATCGAGTTCATCACCGAGGATGAGCTTATCGAGGTAACTCCCAAGAGCATACGCCTTCGTAAGGTAGTGCTTGACACACCTACAAGAAAGCGTATCCAGGCTCAGAAGCGCGCCGCTCTCAAGGATAAAAAATAATACAATTTGCCCGGAGCTGCAGGTTTTTAACTGCGTTTCGGGCATTTTTGCGTAAAAAAACATTTTTTTCTATTCATAAGTCTTTTTGATAAAAAACAACATATAAAGCAATAAAACTTCAAATAAGAAGAATAAATATTTTATCAAATCACCTATAAAATATTGCAATTTGTCTTTTTATATGTTACAATATAACTGTAACAAATTATTGAGGTAAAAGCTAATGAATAAATATCTTGATATATCCCCCGAGGTTGCTGCAGCTCTTGCTGAGGGACGTCCCGTGGTAGCTCTTGAATCTACTATAATATCTCACGGAATGCCCTATCCCGAGAACGTAAAGACCGCCCTCGCCGTAGAGCATATCATTCGTGATAACGGTGCAGTTCCCGCAACTATCGCCATTATCGGCGGCCGTCTCAAGGCAGGACTCTCAAAGGAGGAGATCACCTATCTTGGCAAGAAGGGAACCGACGTTATTAAAGCGTCTCGACGCGATCTTCCCGTTCTTGTTGCCAAGGGCTGTGACGGTGCAACTACTGTTACCACCACAATGATGATTGCCGATATGGCAGGCATTCGCGTATTCGCAACCGGCGGCATCGGCGGTGTTCACAGAGGCGCGGAAACTACAATGGATATCTCTGCCGACCTTCTCGAGCTTGCAAACACTCAGGTAATGGTTATCTGCGCAGGCGCAAAGTCTATTCTTGATCTCGGCCTCACCCTTGAATATCTTGAAACCAACGGTGTAACCGTTATCGGCTATGGCACAAAGGAGCTTCCCGCATTCTACACCAGAACCTCGGGCCATTCGGTTGATTATCGCCTTGATACTCCTGCTGAAATAGCCGAGGCCTTCAACGTAAAAAGAGTTCTCGGACTCCGTGGAGGAATGCTTGTAACTAACCCTATTCCCGAGGAATATTCTATGGATCCCAAGGTGATAAATTCCGCTATTGACCGCGCTATTGCCGAGGCAAACGATAAGGGAATCAAGGGCAAAGAAACAACCCCCTTCCTTCTTGCTAAGGTAAAGGAGCTAACAGGCGGAGACTCGCTTGAGAGCAACATCAATCTTGTATACAATAATGCCACGCTCGGCGCAAAAATCGCCGTAGAACTTACAAAAATACCATCATAATCTTTGAAAAATACCAAAATTCGACTATAAAGAGGAATATGCTATGACAAAAAAGAGATATGCTCAGGTTGGCCTTGGCGGCAGAGCGAGAATGTATTATAACGCTATTGCAAAAACCTATTCCGAAACCTCGGAGCTTGTAGCTCTCTGTGATATAAATCAAACGAGAATGAACTATGCAAACGAGGTTCTGGAGGGGGAGCTTGGCTACAAAAAGCTGCCCACCTATATGGCGCACGAATTTGAAAAAATGATAGAGGAAACCAAGCCCGACGTGGTCATCGTTACCTCCATTGACCGCACCCACCATAAATATATCATCAAGGCGATGGAAATGGGCTGCGACGTTGTTTCCGAGAAGCCCATGACCGTTGATGCAGATAAATGTCAGGAAATAATCGACTGCATTGAGCGCACAGGCAGAAGCCTTCGAGTAACCTTCAATTACCGCTATGCCCCCCATAACACCAAGGTGCGCGAGCTTATTATGGACGATATCATCGGTAAGATAACCCAGGTGCATTTCGAGTGGATACTCAACACCTCCCACGGAGCGGACTACTTCCGTCGTTGGCATAGAGATAAGAGGAATAGCGGCGGTCTTCTCGTACATAAATCCACCCACCATTTCGACCTTGTGAACTTCTGGCTCGGCACCTATCCCACACGCGTTTTCGCTATGGGCGATCTTAAATTTTACGGCAGAGAAAATGCCGAGGATCGTGGTGTAACCAAGTTCTATTCCCGTGTTCACGGTCAGAAGAATGCGGAGGGAGATCCCTTTGCTCTTGTAATGGAGGGTAACGAAGGTCTCGAGCGCCTCTACCTTAATGCCGAGGCAGACGACGGCTACATCCGCGACCAGAGCGTATTCGGAGATAATATCTCCATCGAGGATACAATGAACGTCCTCGTTCAATATAAAAACGGCGCCCAGCTCTCCTATTCGCTGAATGCATACTCTCCATTTGAGGGCTTCCGCGTTTCCTTTACGGGAACAAAGGGCAGAATGGAGCTGTTCGTAAACGAAGGCGTTTACGTTAACGCAGGCGGCGATTCCGCAATGGAAGGCGTAACCGATTGCGAGAAAATCACGGTATATCCCCTCTTCGGCAAACCCTACGAGGTTGAAATAGAGAAGGGAATAGGCGGCCACGGCGGTGGCGACACAGTCCTGCTGAACGACATCTTCGGCACACCCGCCCCCGATAAATTCCACCGCGCCGCATCCTACGTAGACGGAGCAATGAGCATCCTCACCGGCATCAGCGCCAACCGCTCCATAGCCTCCGGCCTCCCCGTAAATCCCCTCTCCCTCGTCGACCTCCCCGGTTACAAGAGATAATTTACTATTATCTATCCTATAACTAAAAAATACAGAAAATATAAAAACCATAAGTATTAAACAGAGGTGTTGTCTTGCAATGCCTCTGTTTTTACAATAGATAAAACTTAGAAGAGCAAGGAAAAATAAACAAAAACGGCCATTGCGGTTTTATCCGCAATGGCCTAAAAACTAGGAGAGAATGTAAAGTTTTGTTTCTAAAACTTGAGAAAAATGAAGAATTTTTAATTAATTTTGTAAAAGCTAATTGTATAATGAAAAGTTTTTTTGAGTGAAAATTGCAGGCTTAATTAAACTTCAAGAAGCTGAAGGATCTGCGCCTCATTCTTTGCGCCGATGGCTTTATTAACAACTTCGCCGCCTTTGAGAACAACGAGAGTAGGAATGCTCATAACGCCAAAGGATTTTGCAAGCTCACCCTCCTCGTCAACGTTAACCTTGCCGATAACGTATTCGGGATGCTCGTCTGCGATCTTTGCAACGATGGGGAGAACCATTCTGCAAGGGCCGCACCATTCTGCGTAAAAATCTATAAGCACAGGCTTATCGCTTGCCTTAACCTCTTCAAAGTTTTCTTTTGTTACCTTAACAAGTGACATAAATTTGTTTCCTTTCTTTTGTAGCATAAGTTTTATTTTACGTAACCATTTTATCATAATTTTGCGCTCCCTTCTGTGACAAAATCACAAAACACGAAAAAACGCAAAAAAATCATTGACATTTTTCGATAAAGAATATATAATCAACGTAGCAAATGATAGGAGACTCAAAATGAAAGATTCAAAAAGCAGGGCAGCAGAGCTTCTTTTCAGAGAAGAGGAGAGCATTCTTTCTCCCGCTGCTAAAGAGCTTTATAATGGAAAAACTATACTTGTAACCGGTGGCGGCGGATCGGTGGGAAGCGAGCTTGTGAGACACCTGGCAAAGCTTTCAACAAAGAAAATAATAATCTTTGATATTTACGAAAATAATGCATACGAGCTTTTGATGGAGCTTCGCCATAAATACGGTGCTTCCCTCGATCTTACCGTAGAGATCGGCTCTGTTCGAGACAGAGACCGCCTTGAAGATCTTTTTTCTGTATATCGCCCCGAAATAGTCTTCCACGCGGCGGCTCATAAGCACGTTCCCTTAATGGAGCATAACGGCAGGGAAGCGATCAAGAATAACATCCTCGGCACCTACAACGTAGCCGATATGGCAGAGAAGTATGGTGCGGAAAAATTCGTGCTTATTTCCACCGACAAAGCGGTCAATCCAACTGGCATTATGGGCGCTACCAAGCGCATCTGCGAGCAGATCATCTCTTGCCGAAGCGATAGCAACGTGGGCTTTTGCTCAGTAAGATTCGGCAACGTTCTCGGCTCGGCAGGCTCGGTTGTCCCATTATTTATGCGCCAGATCGCAGAGGGCGGCCCCATAACCGTCACCGACAAAAGAATAGTCCGCTATTTTATGTCTATCCGCGAAGCGGCAGAGCTTCTCCTTGAGGCAGGGGCTATGGCAAATCAGGGCGAGATATTTATTCTCGATATGGGCGAGCCTGTAAGGATTATCGATCTTGCCGAAGAAATGATCAAAAAATACGCCCCCGAAGGCAAGAATATCGAAATCCGCGAAATAGGACTTCGCCCCGGTGAAAAGCTGTACGAGGAGCTTCTCGTTGATCCTGAGAAGCATACAAAAACAGCATCCACTAAAATATTCATCGAACACAAAACTCCCAAAACAAGAGGGGAAATGGAAATAATTATTGACATTTTTCGCGATTTTCTCGCAAAAATGCCCGAAGAATCTGATAGTATCAATCTCAAAAATCTAATCAGGTCGATTATTCCCGAATACATTTCTACCCCTTAACCCGAGTCTTATCACCTTGCAAAAAGCCACAAATACGTACTCACATATATTTTGCCGCAATCGGAAGAAAAAATCCCTTGCGGCATTTCTTTTGCTCCGTATGTGAGTATTTTCGCTTACAGTCTTGCGCGAGTGAGTCGACGTATTCGGCACAGAACGCACGCGCATAGCAAAATATTTTAATAAAATTAATATTTCTCTTGACTCTGCCCCCAACTTTATGGTAAAATATATTAAATATACTAATTTAGGAGAACGGTAATGAAAAAAATAATATCCTTGCTTTTAGCGCTCATCGTATTACTTTCTACGCTCAGCTCGTGTCATATATTTGATGATCCCGATAACGGTGGTAATCCGGGCGGTGGCAATCCCCCTATTGGTGGCGGCGACGATGAAGAGCGCACCAATATTCCCGACGAAAACTACACATCTACCGTGGTTTATTCTACCGGCTCATCCCAGGAGGACGATTTTATAAATCTCTTCTCGGCAGACGTAAGAGTAGAGCTTCGCTTAGACATCTCCGACGAGCAGCTTCAGCTTCTTCAGTCGGACTACGATAAATATTCATCCTTCGGCTCTAAATCTCCCATTTACCGCAAGGCGAACCTCACCGTTAAGATGACTCTCCCTAACGGCTCGGTCAAGGAGCGCTTCGTTGAGGAGGTAGGCGTGCGAATGAAGGGTAACACCAGCCGTACGGCCTTCTATAATTCTCACGATGGAATCTATAATCTCATTCACCTGAAGGTATCATTTGGCGAGACCTTTGACGACGAGGAGTACTATGGCTCAGATGCTAAGGTATGGGCAAATACCGACGCCCGCAAGGCTCGTAAGAATCGCACCTTTGCAACCCTTGAGAAGATCGACCTTCGCTGGAACAAGGAGGACGATGCAACATATATCCGAGAGATATATTCCTACGACGTATACCGTGAGATGGGCGTTCTCGCTCCCCACGTAAATCTTGCCTCTCTGGATATGGGTGGTGAGCATCTGGGCGTATTCAACGTCTATGAGCCTATAGATGAGATCTTCCTCGAAAAAAATCTTCCTGCGGAGCTTCTCGGCGGTGACCTCTATAAGTGCGGCTGGGGAATGGGAGGCGGCGCATCCTTCTCAAAGGATTCCTCTATCGGCATCGAGGACGAGGATAAGGGTCTCTTCTATTCCTACGATCTGAAAACCAACAAAAAGACCTCTACCCACGCGGCGCTCAATAATTTCATCACTAAAATGAATCGCGGCATATCCAAGGACGGTATAGCCGAGATAATGGATATTGATAACTTCATATCCTTTGCTGCGGTTTCCTGGTTCCTCGGTAATCCCGACGATCTTCGTAACAATTATAACAACTACTACCTCTACTTCACGCCCGATGGAAAGGCGATGTTCATTCCTTACGATTATGACCGCACTTTGGGCATCAGCCACGCTTGGAATCCCACCGGTCACGGAATGACAAAGGATGATCCCCTCACCAAGGATATGGCCGCAGGCGGCAAACAGAATAATCCGGTATACCTGAAAACCGTTGTGAAGGGCGGTCAGTATGTTGAGGAATACAAGGATCGCCTCAGCGTGATCGCCAGCAGCAATCTTTTCTCAAATGCAAGATTTGTTGACCGTTACGAGAAGGCGAAGAAGCTCTATTCCGATTATACAGAGCCCTCCAAGGACTTCCACAACGATGGCGGCCACCACACCTACTTTGATATCAATATAACCGCAGATCCTTCGGACGGCGGCGGAAATATTTCCTATGCCGATTATATGAAACTGAAGCTTGAAACCCTACATAATCTTATCGGCTCGGGCAAGGATAAGGATGAGGAAGCGGGCGGCTCAACAGACGGCAATGAGACCTATGAGGTAGAGGATTACTACATCCGCGCAGATTTTACCGATTGGGCTATCAAGGACGGCTACAAAATGTCCAGCACCGACGGCGGGAAAACCTATACCTTTGAGTTTACAGTGAAAAACGAAAACCGCTTCAAGGTCTACTATATAGACGGCGAGGATTGGCTGGGCGAGGAGTCTATTGATCCTGAGTGCGCCGTTGAATACGATACCGACGGACATGGAAATATTGTCCTGAAAAGCGGTACGTATAAAATAACCTACAGCGCGGAAACCGGCTTTATTTACATAGAAAAGACCGAATAAAGCAAACTATAATTTACAGAACACATTAATATTCTATCTCTGAGAGGAGAAATCTTAAATGATGACAGATATAGAAATTGCCCAGTCAGTCACCCCGAAGCACATTCTCAAGGTGGCAGAAAGCATAGGCATTGACGAAAAATATATAGAGCTTCACGGCAAAGACAAAGCAAAGATCGACCTCTCCTTCCTCGCTGATACTGAGGACAAAAAGGCGGGTAAGCTTGTGCTGGTAACCGCCATCACTCCTACCCCTGCAGGCGAAGGAAAAACCACCACTACCATAGGTCTTGCAGACGGACTTGCCAAAGTTGGCAAGAAGGTAGCCGTGGCTCTTCGTGAGCCCTCCCTCGGTCCCGTTTTCGGAATCAAGGGCGGCGCTGCAGGCGGCGGTTATGCTCAGGTTATCCCTATGGAAGACATCAATCTCCATTTCACGGGAGATTTCCACGCCATCGGCGCGGCAAATAACCTTCTCGCGGCAATGCTGGATAATCATATTTATCAGGGCAACGAGCTTGACATTGATATAAACAATATTACCTGGCGCAGATGTGTTGATATGAACGATCGCCAGCTTCGCTTCGTCCGCGACGGACTTGGCGGAGAGAAAAACGGCGTTCCCCGGGATGACGGCTACGATATCACAGTGGCATCCGAAATCATGGCTGTGCTTTGTCTTTCAAGCTCGCTCTCCGATCTTAAAGAAAGACTTGCGAGTATTATCGTCGCATACAACACCTCTGGCGCGCCCGTGACCGCCCGTGACCTGAAGGCTGAGGGGGCGATGACCGCCCTTCTTAAGGACGCTCTCAAGCCCAATCTCGTTCAGACACTCGAGGGCACTCCTGCCTTTGTTCACGGCGGACCATTTGCAAATATTGCCCACGGCTGTAACTCTGTGATAGCCACAAAAACCGCCCTTAAAATGGGTGAATACACCGTAACCGAAGCGGGCTTCGGTGCTGATCTTGGAGCGGAGAAGTTCCTTGATATCAAGTGCCGCAAGGCAGGCCTTACCCCCGATGCGGTTGTGCTTGTAGCAACTGTGAGAGCGCTAAAAATGCACGGTGGCTTACCTAAAACAGACCTGACAGAGGAAAATCTAGAAGCCCTTGAAGCGGGAATTCCCAACCTTCTTCGCCATCTATCAAATATCAAAAACGTATATAAGCTCCCTGCAGTGGTAGCGATCAACCGGTTCCCTACAGATACCGATAAGGAAATCGACTTCATCATTAATAAATGCCGTACTCTCGGTGTAAACGTTGTCCTCTCTACCGTATGGGCAGAGGGCGGCAAGGGCGGAGTTGACCTCGCCCGCGAGGTAGTAAGGCTTTGCGAGGAGGAGCAAGGCGACTTTACCTTTGCTTATGACCTTTCTGACAGTATCGAGAAAAAGATTGAAAAGCTTGTAACGAAGGTGTACGGCGGCAGTGGGGTAGAGATAACCCCTGAGGCAAAAGAAGAAATCGCCCGACTCACCGAGCTTGGCTTCGGTGATCTTCCCATCTGCGTTGCCAAAACCCAGTATTCCTTCTCCGACGATCCTAAGAAGCTTGGCGCACCCAAGGACTTTACGGTAACCATTCGCAAGGTTAAGGTATCCGCAGGCGCAGGCTTTGTCGTTGTCCTTACCGGCGCGATAATGACTATGCCCGGCCTTCCCAAATCTCCCGCCGCAGAAAGAATTACCGTTGACGAGCGCGGAAAAATAACGGGTCTGTTCTGATTTTCAAATACTGTTTGTGGGAAATACACCGTTGGCATCACTAAAAACGAAAGTAAAAAAATGAAACTAATAATAGCATCAAATAATCAGCACAAAATATCCGAGATCAAAAGCATCCTCTCGGGAAAATTCGAGGAGATCCTCTCGCTTTCCGAGGCAGGTATCAATCACGAAACTGTGGAAGACGGCGAAACCTTCCTTGAAAATTCTCTTAAAAAGGCGAGAGAAATATGCGCTATATCCGGCGCTGCAGCATTAGCGGACGATAGCGGCCTCTGTGTAAATGCTCTCGGCGGAGCCCCCGGAGTTTATTCCGCAAGATATAGCGGTGAGGGAGCGAATGCGGACAGCAACAACCGTCTTCTCCTTAAAAATCTTGAGGGCATCAGCGATAGAGAAGCCTACTTTATATGCACCGTTTCCTTGGTTTATCCCGATGGCAGAGAAGTGACAGCTGAGGGCAGGGTATACGGTGAGATCATAGATTCCTACCGCGGATCTTTTGGATTCGGATACGATCCCATCTTTCTCGTGAAGGGGGATACCCGTACTCTGGCAGAGATGAGCGATAGCGAGAAAAACGCCATCAGCCATAGAGGCGAAGCATTGAAAAACCTTCTTTTGAAGCTGTAAAGCTCATTTATCAACTTTTCCTCTATAAGCTATAAAACTTATTTTTTGACAACTATACATTACATATTGGAGCAATTATGAATATTTTACTTGATATTCTGAATATAGTCGGAGTAATATCATTCGCCGCCGCAGGCGCAATGGTAGCTATTGATAAGGAGACCGATATATTCGGCGTCCTCTTTCTCTCCATCACCACCTGCTTTGGCGGTGGAATACTTCGCGACGTTATGATCAGCGATGGCCTGCCCAGATTTTTCAGCTACCTCTGGCCCGATGTCACCGTATGCCTCATCACCGCTCTGACGGTATTTATTGCCGCAAAGGTACTAAAGAAAAAATACGTAGAAAACGAAGAGATGGTAAACAATATAAATAACGTTCTGGATGCCATCGGTCTTGGCATTTTTGCCTCGGGCGGCACCGAGATCTGCATCTCCCTTGGCATCAGCCCCTTCGCATCCATTGTGATGGGTATGCTCTCCGCAGTGGGCGGCGGAATGCTTCGAGATATCATCCTTCGCGACATTCCCTTCATTCTTCGTAAGCGAGTCTATGCGGTAGCGGCTCTCGGCGGCTCGGGTGTGTATTACCTCACCTCCCTTGTTCTTAAAAGCTCCGCCTCCCGCGAGGTTATATCCAGCCTTGCCTGCCTTGTCTTCATTTTCGTTATCCGTATGTGCGCGACACACTTCAAGTGGAAGCTTCCCAAGGCGATAATCTTTTCCGAGATCAATTCGGACTCCGAGAATAAAACTCCTATAACCAAATAAAATCCATAAAAATACCTATCACTCCTACATTATATTATATTTATATAATAAAAAAGTAAAAATATTTTTAAAAACCTCTTTACAAAAGAGAAACTTTGTGCTATAATATCAAACGGCCTATTGCTTTGTTTTGTGTATGGCCCTGCTCCGTTTGGGAACATCCCTTGCGTGGCCCGTGCTTTTCACCCGCACAATCACAAGGCTTTATGGAAATAAATTTTATGAAAGGTGAAGAAAAAATGATCGCAAAGGAAAAAAAGACAGCCCTCATCGAAACCTACAAGATTAATGAGAGAGACACAGGTTCTCCCGAGGTTCAGGTAGCTATTCTTACTGCCAGAATCAATGAGCTTACAGTTCATATGAAGAAGAACCCCAAGGACTTCCACTCTCAGAGAGGTCTTTCCAAGATGGTTGGTCACAGAAAGCAGCTCCTTAATTACCTTGCTAAGAAGGATATCGAAAGATACAGAGCAATCATTAAGCAGCTCGGTCTCAGAAAGTAATTTTTACTTCCCGGGATATCATATTAACGGGAACGGTGCATATTTTCCGTTCCCGTTCTTTATGACTTTAGTTGAAAGTCGAAATTTTATAGTTTCGACGGCAAATCTCTGATTTGCAAACAAATTTCAAAAAAAGAAATTTGTCGATTTTATGTCGAAATGATATAAAAACAACAGAAAACAAAAAGAGAGCTGAGAAAGTAGCAGTTAATTATGGGCTTGACCCACAGCCTCGTCAAGCATATAGTTAAGTGCTATTCTCAAAGCTCCCAAAATTATAAGGAGAAAAATTAAAATGGTAGAAAACTTCAAGACCTTTGATAATTACAAGGTATTTACCACAGAAATCGCAGGCCGCCCCTTCACTGTCAAGACAGGTAAGATCGCAGGCCTTGCAAACGGCGCGGCTCTTTGCCAGTACGGCGAGACAACAGTTCTCTGTACCGCAACAGCATCCGCTGCTCCCAGAGACGGAATTGACTTCCTTCCTCTTTCCGTAGATTATGATGAAAAGCTTTACGCAGTAGGTAAGATCCCCGGCGGCTTCCTCAAGAGAGAGGGCAAGCCATCCGAAAAGGCTATACTCACATCCCGTGTTATCGACAGACCTATCAGACCTTTGTTCCCTAAGGATTACAGAAATGATGTAGGTCTCGTTACTACAGTTCTCAGCACAGATATTCACAACGCTCCCGAAGTTGTTGCCATGAACGGTGCATCCATTGCTATCTCTATATCACAGATGCCTTTCGCAGGCCCTGT
>JAZTXP010000077.1:0-10671 GCA_045636465.1 Eubacteriales bacterium | reverse complement strand
CTTTTTCTGCTTTTGGTATATATCTACGGCGCTTATGCCGGTGGAAACCCCGCCAAAAACCGTCTATTAAATTACAAAATGAATTTTGATAATACATTTTACTCATAGCCTTTTGTCATCGGTGGCAGGGTTATCAATAAGCTCGCCCTGCTCGGTAAAACGCGAGCCGTGGCAGGGGCAATCCCAGCTATGCTCGTCGGGGTTATATTTAAGAGCGCATCCAAGGTGTGGGCATCTCGGGGTTGTGGGAGTGAGCAGTCCGATAACAGACTCCAAGGCGTTTACGATGAGCTGGGGTCTGAGGATGGTGCGCGACGGAGAAAACAACTCTGTATATGGGTTCGGCTTTTCTCCCACCAGGTCGCAGAGAATATCCGCAGAGACCATCGCGTTTGTCATCCCCCACTTATTAAAGCCGGTTGCCACAAAAATATCAGGGGTAGAATCGGCATACCTACCTATATAAGGAATACCGTCCAGCGTCATACAATCCTGAGTTGCCCACTTGCCGACAACCTCGGCATTCTTATAATTTTCCCCAGCGAAGTCTTCAAGCTCCCGCCAGCATCCGCCCCTTTTACCCGTACGGTGACCGCCACCGCCAAGAAGTATGACGTCCTTGTAGCTTCTGAATGACATTCCGGTGTCCGATTCGTCAACGTACATTCCCCGAAGATCCCCCGCGCCATTTAAGGCAATAACGTAAGAGCGGTGCTGATAGAGCTTCAAGGGAAATAATCCGTGCTTATTAAGTATAGGAAAATGGGTAGCAATGATCAGCTTTTTGTAGCTGATCTCGCCGTGATTGGTAATAGCTTTGCCCGGCATCAGCTCCAAAACCTTGGTATGCTCGTAAATCGGCAGCCCTCGTGCAATAGCATAAAGAAATTTCAAGGGGTGAAACTGCGCTTGATCCTTAACACGTACCGCCCCTGCAATATCAAAGGGAAGCTCTCCCGCATCCGAAAGCTCCGCCTTTACGCCCAGGCGATTAAGTGCTGAAACCTCTTTTTCAATGATAGCGAGATTATTCAGAGAATAGACGTAGTTATCCCGCCTTTCATAGTCGCAGTCTATGCTTTCGTAAAGCTTTTCATATTCCCCACAGGCTTGAATTTGTGCCTTTACGTAAAGCCTAGCCTTGTCCTCGCCAAAGCGTTTTATCATTTTATCGAAAATTAAGCCGTGCTGCAGAGTTATTTTTGCCGTTGTATTCTTCGTAATGCCTCCGCATATCTCCGTAGCCTCTGCCAATATGCAGTCAATTCCTGCGTTTTTTAGCTTATATGCGCACAAAATGCCCGCAATTCCGCCTCCGACAATCAGCACCTCGGTGCTTTTGTTACCATCCAAGGCATCAAATTTTAACTGTGTCAGATCCTTCTCCCAAATCGATTCCATAGCACACCTCCGACTTTAATAAAACTAGTGTCCCGCATATCGTGGAAAAGTATGCGTATATTCGTATAGACTTTTATCACCGTTAAAACAGAGACGAAGACAGTTGTATAAAAAACTTGACAGTGCTGAACGCCTATGGTATAATAAAAATACCAATAATGCACATATAAAAAAGGAGAAGCTATGAACATTAAGTTACACAAGGAAAACTTAAAAAACGAGGTCATCACCCCTATGACCGAGTATCTGTCAGAGGAGCCCGATTGCGGATTTTCCAAAAGGGATATCGCAAAATGCGAGGATATTCTCCTTAAGTATCTTTCTTCTCTTGACGGCATAAAGAAGCCCGATGATAAGAAAATTATGAAGGAAGTAAAGAAGGCAGTTCTCGCCCTTAACAAGCTGAATAAGAAGACTCATTATTCCATTATTGAGACAATGGAGCGCGAGGCGATCTGGGAGATCATCCAGACTGCCGCCGTAGAATGCGGCCTCACAGATCCCGCCGATGATATCACCGAAGAGTGGCGCGAGTGGTGAAAAGATGTCTTGCAAAAAACTTATTAAAACGATTTTAATGTAAATAAAACAATACAAAAAGTCGCATTTTTGATAAAAATACTAAAAACACAACAAAAAAGGACGAGAAAAAACTCGTCCTTTTTCGATATATAATCGCTTCTTTTGTATTTTTGCGGTTGCCGCATGCTTTTTGTTTTTCTTTGTACTTTTTCGGTCTCGTTAAATATGACAGCCACCCCCTCAGTACGGCTGCTCCTTGCCGATGGGCATAACTATTCTTTCGAAGAAATAATCTGCTGCTTCCTTTGAGCCAAGAACCTTTGTCATAGTAGAGGTTGAAGGGTTGCCAAGCTCCACCATTTCCTTTCGGAACGCCTTGAGGCCTTCGATATTCTTCTCATTTACCTCGGCGTTATTCAAGCTTTCAAGATAGCAATCAACCGCGAAGAGAACCATCTGATCCAGGCGCTCCTTTGAAACGCCCTTGCCACCCTTTATCAGCGAATAGGGAGTACGTCTTTCCACGTACCAGGCGGGAGTCTCCGCGTAGTCTGGAATTTCCGAGAATCTTTCCTTATAGGTCTCTGAAAGATGAACGTCACTACTCTCGGTGTGATCGTAATACTCCACGTAAGCAAGATTCTTTCCCGGCATCTGCATTGTGTCGATAAGCAGGAAAGGAACGTTCTTGCCGCTACTTGGCGTAAAAACGATAGTAGAGAACTTCATAATTCCGCCCATCATTTTTGTGTCCATCGTCATCAGCTGACCGAAGCCCTCAATGGGGTACTGATGCACCTCAAATTTCATAAGAGGAAGCCAGCTTGGGTATTGCATATTTGCATAGTCGGGAGCAGTTTCCTCTGTTGCTCCCAGTCTCGATGTGGCAATTGTCGCAATTTTCTCTGTTAATTCAAACATATGTAATCTCCTTTATTTGTAAACTTAAGTTATCTTTTCGAATGCTATTCGACCATCGCCGTTTGCTAGATGTATGATGCCACAGTATTCAAATCCGTTTCTCTTCAGCACTCTTTGCATAGGAATATTATCCTCGTGAGTATCGATCCGCAGATGCCCTGCCGCCGCGAAGCACTCTCTGAAGATAAAATCAATAATACCCCGCCCGTGATGCTTTACCGCAACGCGGTGAATAACTCCGTAGGGCTCGCTTGACTTCCATTCACCCTCGTAAATTTCCAAATAGGTAGGATCGGGCCCCACCGCAAAATAGAACACTGCCACTATCTCGCCCTCGTCCTCCACCACGTAGCCGCATCCCGAGGCAATATCCGATAGGATCTCCATAGTGCCGGGATAGCTGTTTTTCCATTGATCGGGATTACCCGCCTCGCGCATATACACCCTCGCCGCCGCGTAAATTTCTTGGCAGGCAGAGAGGTCGGTTATCTTCGTTTTTCTTATAATCATTTTATTTTCCTCATTCTTCTTGCAAAAGCTTTGAAAGTATGCTACAATATATCTATAAAATGTAAGGAGGTAAATATGCGATACTCACGCGCCTACGTTGAAATCACCAATATCTGCAATCGCGCTTGCTCATTTTGCCCTGGCACGAAACGCGCGCCGCGCCGTATGACGGTGGAGGAGTTTACCCATATCGCTGAGTGCCTCCGCCCCATAACCGACTATATTTACTTTCACGTAATGGGCGAGCCCCTGACTCATCCTCTGCTTTGCGACTTCATAAAGCTCGCATCCTCAATGGGCTTCAAATGCGCTGTAACCACCAACGGAACTTTAGTTTCAAAAGTGGGCGATGCTCTTATAGCCTCAGGGGTCTACAAGGTCAACCTCTCGGTGCATAGCTTCGAAGAGGGAAGCGACGACTCCTATTATTCATATATAAACAACCTCGCCGACTTTGCCGATAAGGCATCACGCGCAGGCGTTTTAACCGTCCTTCGCCTCTGGAACAGAGGTTACGACGGAGGAAGAAATGACAGAACTCTTGACCTCATTAAAGAAAAATTCTCTGATGGAGAATGGCGTGAGGGCACTCGCGGATATCGCATCCGCCATAAGCTTCACTTAGAGTGGGGCGATCGCTTTGAGTGGCCCGACGTCTCCTGCGAGGAGGGCGATAGCTCTGTATTCTGCTACGGTCTCTCCGATCACTTTGGCGTCCTCGTTGACGGCACTGTGATCCCCTGCTGCCTTGACAGAGAGGGCGTCATAAGCCTCGGCAATATTCACGAGTCTCCTATAGAGGAAATTCTCGAATCCCAGCGCGCCACCGCTATCCGCGAGGGCTTCAAGCGCCGATGCGCCACCGAGGAGCTATGCCGCAAATGCGGATACGCAAGAAGATTCTGATAGTTACCTATATATTGTAGCACACATCGAAGAAAAAAGCAAGAAAAATAATAAAAAGGTCGAAAAATATAACAAAACAAAGAAAGGATACCGTAATGAGCCGATTTTCTCTTCCAAAAGACGTAAGCGAAATACTTGAAAAGCTTGAAAACGCAGGCTATCGCGCCGATATAGTAGGCGGCCCCGTCCGCGATCTTTTGCGCGGAGTCGAGCCTCACGATTTTGATATTACAACAAGCGCGCTCCCTGAGGAAACCAAGGCTGTATTTTCGGGTGAAAGAATCATCGAAACGGGAATAAAGCACGGAACGGTATCTCTCATTAAAAACGGCGAGCAATACGAAATAACCACCTACCGTATCGACGGCGAATACGAGGACTCACGCCACCCAAAAAGCGTGTCCTTCACCGAGCGCATTGAGGAGGATCTTGCCCGCCGCGACTTCACCGTAAACGCCATCGCCTATTCCGAAAAGCGAGGAATCACCGATCCCTTCGGCGGACAGGCGGATATCGAAAAAAAGCTTCTGCGCGCCGTTGGCAATGCGGAAAAACGCTTTGACGAGGATGCCCTCCGCATCATTCGCGGAATCCGCTTCGCCGGAACTCTCGGCTATACAATCGAGGAAGAAACTAAATCGGCAATGCTGAAGAAGGCGCACCTTCTTGAAAATATCTCCAAGGAGCGCATCTTCGTGGAGTGGAAAAAGCTTTTGGACGGCCGCCTCGCCATCGATATACTTGAAGAATATAAACCCATAACAGATTTATTTTTCCCCGAGGCAGCCCTGCCCGAAAACTTAAATAGGGAAGCCTTCCTCACAGCCTCCCCTCTGGCGCGCCATATATCTCTCCTCGCCGCCGCAGGCGAGGGCGAGTACACCTCGGCAATGCGCCGTATGAAAACCGATAACTTAACCCTTCGCTCGGGCGCATCGGTCATTCCCGCCCTGGGCAAATACGGTAGCGACAACGTCTCCCTCGCCTTCCTTCTCCGCGACCTCGGAGCAGAAAATGCCCGTCTCCTCATCGAGTGCGAAGCGATCCTCGGCATCCGCGAAAGTGTAGACCTCGCCCCCCTCGAAGCGGTAGAACAAAGCGGCATCCCCTACAAGCTCTCCGACCTCGCCGTAAACGGCAACGATCTCCTCTCCCTTGGCTACAAGGGCGCCGAAATCAAGGCAACCCTCGCCTATCTCCAAACCCGCGTCCTAGCAGGCAAAATTCAGAATGAGCGAGAATATCTCATTGACTATTTGAAAAAACTGTGTTAAAATACTAGAGTAAAAAAGAAAGGAGCGCGATATGGCATTTGACGCTTGTATGATGAGGGCGGTGCTCTCGGAGTTTCGGGGCGAGTTTCCCGAGGCAAAAATTGAAAAGGTTCTCCAGCCGCAGAACGACGAGATCGACCTGGTGGTGCACTACGGCAGAAGCTCCCGCAGGCTTGTGTTCAACGTGGGGCCAAACGCTCCGAGGCTGCAGCTTTCCGACCGCGTGAAGGAAAATCCCCTGAAGGCGCCGATGCTTTGCATGTTCTTAAGAAAGCATTTCATCGGCGGCAAGATCATCTCGGTTGATCAGCCGGGCTTCGACAGAATCGCCCGCTTCACCGTCACCCATTACGACGAGATGGGCGACCTTAGGGAGAAGAAAATCGTCTGCGAGATAATGGGTAAGTACGCCAACCTCATCGTCCTCGACGAGGAGGACAAGGTTCTTACTGCGATGAAGATAATCGACTTTGCGGCAAGCACCATCCGCCAGGTGCTCCCCGGCCTGAAGTATCAGATCCCTGCAAAGCCCGAGAAGCTATCTCCTTTGGAGATAGACACCCACACCTTCTACGAGCGCCTTGGCAGATTCCCGATGGAGAAGAGCGGTGAGAAGTTCATCACCTCCACCTATTCGGGCATCGCAACGCAGATTGCCCACGAGCTGGTCTACCGTGCCAGCGGCGACGTGGATACTCCCGTTTGCAACATTGACTCCGACCGCTTCTGCCGTGTGTTCACAGAGTGGCAGAAGACCCTCATCGAGGAAAAATATAATCCTACCGTTGCCTTTGACAGCGACGGCAAGCCCGTGGATTACTCCTATATGGATATAACCTATCTGGGCACTAGCGCGAGGATAGTCCACTACCCCCGCCTTTCGGATATGTTTGACGTCTACTTCGCCGAGCGCGACAGGCGCGAGAAGATACATCAGCGCGCGAAGGATCTTGTGAACCTTCTCTCAAACGCCATCGCCCGCACCGAGCGCAAGCTGGCGATTCAGCGCCAATCTCTCCTTGATAGCGAGCGCGGCGAGGAATACAGAAGAAATGCCGACCTCATCACCGCAAATCTTTATGCCTTAAAGCGAGGCATGACCGAGTTTTCCGCGGTGGACTACTATGATGAGAGCTGTCCCACGGTGAAGATCACCCTTGACGGCAGACTTTCGCCAACCCAGAACGCCCAGCGCCTCTACAAGCAATACAACAAGTGCAAGACCGCAAAGGTGGTTCTTGCCGAGCAGATAACCAAGTGGGAGTCAGAGCTTAAATACCTGGAGAGCGTTCAGGACTCCTTAGAGCGCGCCGAGAGCGAGCAGGATCTTCTGGAGATCCGCGAGGAGCTTTTCCGTTCCGGATATGCCTCCAAGCTCCGCGGCCACAAATCCCCGAAGCAGATAAAAAGCGATTTTATGCGCTTCGTCACCTCGGGTGGCTATCCCGTCCTTGTGGGCAGAAATAATCTGCAAAACGACAGGCTGACTATGAAGACGGCAGAGAAGTGGGACATCTGGTTCCACACCAAGGATATCCCCGGCTCCCACGTTATTCTGGTAACCGGCGGAGAAGAGCCGAGCGAGGCAGATTACACCGAGGCTGCAGCTATTGCGGCAAGGTTCTCCAAGGCATCGGGCACCAACGTCGAGGTGGATTACACCGAGGTGAAAAATATAAAAAAGCCCGGCGGCTCAAAGCCCGGATTTGTCACCTACAAGACTAACTACAGCGCAGTAGTTGATCCAATGACCGATGAGGAGCTTGAGGAGCGAAAGGTAAAATAATCCTAAAAAGCAAACTATGATTTACAAAAAAAGTCGAAAAATAGCGAGAAAAAAGAAAAATGGTAAAACTGACAGAGCTTCATAAGCATTTTATATTAGAGCATCTTCACGAGGGCGAGGTAGCGGCAGATTTCACAATGGGAAACGGAAACGATACCCTCTTCCTTTCGAAGACCGTGGGCGAGTCGGGGCGTGTTTATGCCTTTGACATCCAGGAGGATGCCCTCGTTTCCACAGAGAAATTTCTGAAGGAAAATTCCGCTCCTGAAAATTACACTCTCATCTGCGCATCTCATCACCTTGCAAAGGAATACATCAAGGAGCCCATCAAGGCGGGTATGTTCAACCTGGGCTACCTTCCACGCAGCGGCAGAAAGCAGGTATACACTCTCCGCGAGACCACAATGCCTGCAGTAGAAGCGGCTATCGATCTTCTTGCTGACGACGGAGTTCTTATCGTCGCTATCTATCCCGGCCACGAGGAGGGCGCCCTTGAAGGGGATATGCTCCGCGAGTATTTCGCTACCCTCTCCCGATTTAAGATCTGCGCATCCGAGTTCCGCATTCTCAATTCTCCCACGTCTCCTTATTTCTTCCTCATCGAGAAAAAATAAGACCCTTCCCCAGAGGGGTAGCCAAACGGTATGACAGCCTTCTCCAGTGGGGAACGAGAGCCTTCCTCCGGGAGGAAGGTGGATCGCGAATCAAGACGGGAGGAGAATGCGAAAGTATAAAGTTTCCTTCGGCAAAAAAGCGACCGCCTTTGATGGATGATGTGTTACGTCTGACTCTGCCCTTACTACAATGATATTAGCTTCACACCACAAAATACAACAAAAAACCGCAAAATGCAAACCTAAATTTGCAAAATGCGGTTTTTCTTTTATAAAATCCAAAATTATTCGGGAAGATATCCGTAAAGAGTGAGGTATCTTTTTAGCTCCTCAGGCCATCTTTCAAGGTAGGGAACGTTTCTGTCCTCGCGTTTGTTTCCCTTGCCAATTCCCGCGCCGTGAGTGCCTATAGGATAAATATGCATCTCCATCTGAATACCCAGCTCGTGGAGTCTTTCTGCGTATCTGAAACTGTTATTCACGTCAACTACGTCGTCTGTAGATGTATGCCAGATAAATGCAGGCGGTGTAGTTTCGGTGGCAAGGAGTCTCGGAGTCAGCTCCTCGTGCTTGTCTGCGTTTTCGCCCATCAGCATCTCAAACGAGCTTCTGTGGCCGTCAATGTCCAGCACCGGGTAGCATAAAATCTGCATATTGGGAATAGCATCCTTAAGGTCAATAGCATCCCGTCCCTCGCCGAGAACGGTGTCGCGATAGGTAGAGAGCAGGGCGGCAAGATGTCCTCCCGCGGATGAGCCCATAACGGCTATCTTGCTCTTATCGAGACCGAATTTTTCGGCATTGGCGCGGATAAATCTTATAGCCCTCCTTGCATCAAGAAGAGGGAAGGGAAAAAGAATAGGGTTTACCCTGTAATCAAGCACAAAGGCATCTATGCCCCACGAATTAATCAGCTCCGCATAGCCCTCTCCCTCGTGAGCCGATCTGTGGGTATATCCTCCTCCGGCGAAAATCAGTATCGCGGCATCGGTCGTCTTTTTTTCGGCAGGGAAGTAGTGGAGCATAGGCGCGCCGTCCTCGCCTACCTCTCCGGGAAAGTGATCCTTCCAAAGCTTGAAGTCTTTCATAAGCGTCTCCTTTTTTCATATTGCTCCAATTTTACCATAAATCCTGAGAAAAATCAAGAGAATTTTGCCGAAAGGGTAATTTTTGCATAAAAATTCCTCACCGATTGTGAACAAATTGTAAACTTTTTCAAAGATAAAAAAATCTTTTAAAAATCCTTGACATTTTATTATTAATATGGTAGTATATTAGCGTTGCTTTTGCAACAAATAAAATAAATCTCACACAGCGAGTGGGTATATTGCCGGTGCTCGGCGCGACCGAGTCGCAATATTGTGTCGCTGTGGTGGTAAAAACCAAGGAGGAACATACTATGTTCGAAATTACAATCAAGCAGTTGCTTGAAGCAGGCGTTCACTTCGGTCACCCTACAAAGAAGTGGAACCCCAAGATGTCCGAGTACATCTTCACACAGAGAAACGGTATTCATATCGTTGACCTTCAGAAGACCGTTAAGAAGTTCGAGGAGGCTTACAACTTCGTATCCGAGCTCGCACAGGAAAACGGCACTATCCTCTTCGTAGGAACCAAAAAGCAGGCTGCTGAGACCGTTAAGGAAGAGGCTCAGAGATGCGGTATGTACTACACCAACAACCGTTGGCCCGGCGGTATGCTTACAAACTTCAAGACCATTCGTAAGTCCATCAGAAGACTTAAGGATCTCGAGAAAATGCAGGCAGACGGCACATTCGATCTTCTCCCCAAGAAGGAAGTAGCTAAGAAGCTTAAGGAGATCGAGGACCTTGAGAAGTCTTACGGCGGTATCAAGGATATGGAGACACTTCCTTCCTGCGTATTCATCGTTGATACTCGCAAGGAAAGAAATGCTGTTCTCGAGGCTAAGAAGCTTGGCATTCCCGTTGTTGCAATCGTAGATACTAACTGCGATCCCGATGATGCAGATTACATCATCCCCGGTAACGATGACGCTATCCGCGCTATCAAGCTTATCGCAGGCGCACTTGCTAACGCAGTAATCGAGGCTCACGGCGACGTTCTGGAAGAGTTTGATGAGACCGCTCCCGAGGCAGTTGACGCTGAGTAATTCACAAAAATACGATAATAACAAGGAGAATAACAGATATGGCATTTACAGCTAAGGACGTAGCCGAGCTCAGAAAGCAGACCGGCTGCGGTATGATGGATTGTAAGAAGGCTCTTGTTGAGTCTGACGGTGACTTCGAGGCTGCAGTTAAGTACCTTCGTGAGAAGGGTATGGCTGCTACCGCAAAGAAGGCTGACCGTATCGCTGCAGAGGGTATCGTTGACATCCTCACCATCGATAACACCACCGCTATCGTAGAAGTTAACTCCGAGACCGACTTCGTTGCAAAGAACGCAACCTTCCAGGAGTTCGTTAAGGAAATTCTTAAGACTATCATCGCTAACAAACCCGCAAATGTTGAGGAGCTTCTTGCTTCCAACTACGTAGGTGGCGGCGCAGTTTCCGAGGCTCTCGCTGAGCAGATCTACAAGATCGGTGAGAAGATCTCCATCCGTCGTTTCCAGATCATTGAGGGTGTTGTTTCCTCTTACATCCACGGCCTTGGCGCTACCGGCGTTGTTGTTTCCTTCGAGACCGACCTCGCTGATAAGGACCTCTTCAAGGAGTGCGCAAAGAACGTTGCTCTCCAGACCGCTGCTATGGAAG
>JAZTXP010000076.1:0-20756 GCA_045636465.1 Eubacteriales bacterium | reverse complement strand
ACGACATGGCTACGATCCGACTTTACCTGCGCCGATAACGAGACCGCCCTCGGAGAAAGCGGACTGGCTGCGACCGTAAACGATCTGGAGGAAGAGCTCGCGCATTGCGGTGTTGATAGCGTCGCAAACGAGGTCTGTGTTAAGAGCTTCCAAAATTGTTTTGCCTGGGAGAATTTCTGCTGCCATAGCTGCAGAGTGTGTCATACCGGAGCAACCGATGGTCTCAACGAGAGCCTCCTCGATGATACCGTTCTTAACGTTGAGGGAAAGCTTACAAGCTCCCTGCTGGGGTGCGCACCAGCCCACACCGTGGGTGTATGCGGAAATATCTGTAATCTGCTTTGCCTGTACCCACTTGCCTTCTTCAGGAATGGGAGCAGGACCGTGATCGCAGCCCTTGGTTACTACGCACATGTGCTGAACCTCAAGGCTCTGTGCGTAAGGGCATTCACTAACTTTGCTCATTGTGTTTATCTCCTTAATTAAATTGAATACTTGATTATTTTACGATCTCGCCGTAGATTTCGCCGAAAGCGCAAGCGGCATTCGCCTCATCTGTATCGATGTGCATAGCAGGAGCGAACTTATCGCTAACTCTGATAACAACGTCGCCAAGAATTGCGGAACGCTCGGAATCGATCTTAACGGATACGATCTCCTTATCAGATACGCCAAACTCCTCTGCTGCCTCGGGTGTGAGGTGGATGTGACGCTTTGCAGCAATAACGCCCTCTGTAAGAACGTACTCTGCGCCTGTATCGGGATTAACAAGCTTGCATCCCTGTGTACCTGCGATATCACCGCTCTCACGAATAAGTGCGCTAACACCGATGGAACGAGCATCTGTAAGAGAAAGCTCTACCTGACTTGCGGGACGTGTAGGACCGAGAATGGAAGCCTTGAGGCTGCCCTTAGGACCTACAACTGTAAGCTTCTCCGCGCAAGCATACTGACCGGGCTGGCTGAGATCCTTTCTCTTTGTAAGCTCGTAGCCTACGCCGTAAAGCGCGTCAACTGCTTCTCTGGAAAGGTGAATGTGTCTTGCAGATGTTTCTACTAAAATTTTCTTCATTTCAGAAAAACTCCTTTATTTAGATTTTGTTTTTATTCGATAATGTCGGACTCGTATAAACAAGTCCAGAATATATTATAACACAATTTTTTTTGAAAATCAATGTATAAAATGAAAGAATATTGAAAAAAATTATAAAAATATAACTTTTTTAGTAAACGTTCGAAAGGAATTAAAGAATAATGAGTGAAAGTTCAAAGGAAAAAATACTCTCCGAGGCAGCGCTTATGGGAAATGAAAAGCAACTATGCGAGGAGGAATCCTCACTTTACTGTCTTTCAATAATCGGACAGATTGAGGGGCATTATGCACTGGATCAAACCCAGAAAGCTACGAAATACGATCATATCATCCCCACCCTGGTCGCTCTTGAGGATAGCAAAAAGGTAGGCGGAATACTCATACTCATAAACACACTTGGCGGAGACGTTGAGGCGGGTTTGGCAATAGCCGAGGTCATTGCAAGCTTGTCCAAGCCTACGGCTACCATAGTTCTTGGAGGGGGACATTCCATCGGTGTTCCATTGGCTGTCAGCGCAGACAGATCCTTTATAGTTCCCAGCGCGACGATGACGATACACCCCGTCAGAACGAACGGTTTGGTATTGAGTGTTCCTCAGGCCTTTGACTACCTTAATAAAATGCAGGACAGAATCGTCAATTTCGTCGTTGAGCATTCAAGGATAAGCGAGAATCATTTGAGAAGTCTTATGTGCGAAACTGAAATGCTGGCAAACGATATTGGAAGCATAATCAACGGATATGAGGCTTGTAAATGCGGACTCATCGATGAGGTTGGCGGAATCAAAGAAGCTATAAGATATCTTTATCATCGAATGGAGATCGATAAACGATCATAAATATCTAAAGCAAGATTTTTTATATTTTTTCGACATTTTACGATTTATTAACATTTTGCTATTGTAAGTTTGCATTTTTTATGGTAAAATATAATAAAAAATATATTTGGGAGGTCGTAAATATGGGAATATTTGATAAAATCATAGCAAGAAGCAAAGCAAACGAAACCAATGTAAGGGCAGAAGAGCCTAAAGCTATCAATAATAGCGAAGCCGCCGTAGAATCCATAGAGGATTTTCCCTTAGCCCCTGTGGAGTTTGATGACGATTCTGTCGCTTCAGCAGTCGCACGTAAGCCGGAAAAGACAAAAAAAGAGCCGACTGAAGCAAAGAAGAAAACCACCGAAGTAAAAAAAGAGCCTCCGCAGAAGCCCTCTGCCCTTCAGCTCTCTACCAAGCGTCTATTAAAGCTACAAAACGAACTTAAAAATCTTACGGTTATGCAGGTTGAAAAATCTGATGGAGATATTATTCCGGAAGGAACTATAACCGGAAAATTTGAAATTGAACGAGCTATGGATTCAAAAAGATGGGTGTTTAACCTACTGACAACCGGGAATAATACAATTGCGGAATCCAGAGCTTATTCATCTGTCTGCGCCGTGATGAACGGAATTCACAGTGTGATCGCCAATGCAGACAAGGCGTCTGTTGAAGATCAGACACTCAAAAAGGCAGAGATCCTGTCCTTCCCTAAATGGGTTATTTACCTTGATAACTCGGAAAGGTATAATTTCATCCTTTATGCATCTAACGGCAACTCCATCGTTCATTCTCATGGATATTCTAACAAGGTTGGCTGTAAAAAAGGAATCGAAAGCGTTATCAAAGCCTGCAAAAACCCCATGATAGAGAAAACTTATCTGCATCACTGAAATCTTACATAAATGCAAAAGAGTCGGTTTGTTTGCCGACTCTTTTTTTTGGGTGATAACCCTGATTAGTTCTGCTCAAGCCAAGCCTTTGCGTTCTTCTCGGATACGCGCTTGATGCTCTCGCCCTGATACTTGGACTCTGCACCGCCGTTGGTGTAGATAAAGTAGTTACCCTCAGCAGTAACGTAGAGAGTCTCTTCATAACCGCAAGCTTCACCGTAGTAACCGTATGTGTTCTTCTTTACGATTGTAGATGTCTCTGTGTCATACATCTTCTTGCAAATGATCTTCTGCATTCTTTCATACCTCCCTCTTGATTCAAATTTATTAAAAATACTCGCATATTATAGCATAAAAGTTTACATTTTGCAATAGGAAAATGAAAAAAAAATAAAGTTTTTTTATATTTATTTTCCCTGTGGTAAAATAGTTCAAAAATGGCGTTTTTTATATGTTTTTATTTGTTAAAACATTACAAAATAACCTATACGGATAAAAATGCAAAAGGCTTATTTAGATATGAACATCTGAGTCCAATAGCTTCCACCCGAAGCATATCCTACACCTATGTGAGTAAAGGAAGAGTTCAATATGTTGGCTCTATGACCGGAAGAATTCATCCAGGCGTTTACTACTGCCTCGGGCGAGGGTTGTCCTTTTGCTATGTTTTCTCCTGCGCTTTTATATCTGATGCCGAAGTTCTTCATCATTTGGAAAGGGGAGCCGTATGTTGGGCTGTTATGTGAAAAATAGCCGTTATCCTTCATATCCTGCGACTTGATGCGGGCGACTCGGCAAAGCTCCCAATCGTAGATAAGCTCACTGAGCCCGTTTTCTTTTCGTATCTCGTTTACAAGTCTTATGACTTCTCTTTCATAGTTTGTTACCGATGAGTCGGTTGTCGGAATGCTAAGAATCTGTCCGGGGTAAACCAGGTCGGGATTTGAAATCTGCGGATTGGCACTCTTCATTTCACTGAGACCAACCTCATATTTTACTGCCAGCTTCCACATTGTGTCACCACGAACCACCTTGTGGGACACTGCTGCTGATGCGGTGGTGATTAACGTTGCTGCAAGTACGGCGAGGATTAAAATAAAAACTAAAAGCTTTTTCATTTGTCTTGCCTCCTTGATCAAAATAAAAAACGGCGATGACGTAACCGCCGTTTACGCTACTATTATAGCATATTTTCAGGAGAAAATCAAATGTAATATATGGAAATGAGGCTGATGAATCTATATCAGGAATGCCAGAGGTGCTACAATATTCAATAATAAAAACCGGAGGCTATCCCAAGATAAAGCTCGAGACAGCCCCATAATTTGATAACGGGATATGTATATCAACCTTTATTATCTAAGGCTCTCATAGAATTGATAATTCAAGTAGCCGTGTACACCGTTCAATGCTCCTGGAACAAGCTCCTGTATCATCAAGCAATCGGGATGAGGCAAGCCTACGCTTTCGTCGGCAAATATGCCAAAGTCTGCCGAGGTTACAAATCCGCGAGAACGATAATTTTGAGGATTGCCTTCAACCATGCATAGCTTGTAGCCAAGCTCTCTTGCTTTCTTCAAGCCGTATTCGATAAGCTCCTTTGAAATATGCTGTCTTTGCAGCTCGGTTTTTACAGATACGGGGGTGAGGATTAAGAGTTCGTTCTCGTATCTTCCTTCAATATGGAAACGAGAAAACAGTACGTGACCCATAATTTCATCATTTTCATTTACCATTATAAGGTCCAGCTCGGGAATGTAATATTTCTTTGACCTGATTTCTGCTAACAAATTTCGCACCAATTTCCCGTTTTCTTCGTTTTCTGAATCAGTGAATACCTTTTCAACAAAGTCTAGCGTGCTATTCATTTCGCTATCTGTTACAGCTTTGATAATTCTTTCCATTAAGCGTCTCCTCCACTCGGTTCATCAATATTTGTGCTTTGGATTTGTCTTTTTTAACTGCTTTGTACCCTTCGAAAGAGATTTATGCCACTCTCTCTTCTCACGAAGAAAAGCATCCTTGTCATCCGAATATCTCGCTTCCTTTTTTAAAGCGAGATAGCTTTCGAAACGCTCGCGAGTAAGCTCTCCCGACTCGATTGCTGCTTTTATTGCGCAACCCGGCTCGCTTTCGTGACGACAGTCGCTGAATTTGCATTTTCCTAAAAACTGCTCTACGTCGGAAAAGGCGCTACCTATTCCTTCACTAACGTCCCACATACCAAGGGAACGCATACCGGGAGTGTCTATTATCATAGCTCCAAAATTAAGCATTATCAATTCTCTGTGTGTGGTCGTATGTCGGCCTTTACTGTCATCCTCGCGGATTCCGTTAGTAGTCATAATCTCCTCGCCTGCAAGCTTATTGACAAGGCTCGACTTCCCCACGCCCGATGAGCCAAGGAATACAATGGTTTTCCGCGGAGCGAGGTATTTTTCAAGCTCGTCTAACCCATACCCCGTCTGCGCGCTTACCGCATAAACCAACGCGCCCATAGCATAGAGCTCCGCAGTTTTGATTTTTTCACCTACATCTTCTAAGAGATCTGCCTTTGTCAATACAATAACAGGCTCTGCTCCGGATTGCCAAGCGAGAGTCAAATATCTTTCAAGCCTTTTTACGTTAAAATCGTGATTAAGCGATTGCATAATAAACACATAATCGAAATTCGCCGCTACTGCCTGCTCAGCTTTGTTAGGATTGGGATCCTTTCGCATAAAGACGGTACGCCTCGGCAAGGTTTTTACTATCATACTGTCGCCTGCGGGATTATAGTTTATGATTACAAAATCCCCTGCGGTAGGAAAATCCTCCATATCAACATAGTATTCCTTGGTTTTCAGCCTGCCGTAGCATTCGCCGATCTCGCAAATAAGTTTATATCTTTCCTTATGCACCGCAATTACTCTTGCGGGCATACCGTCGCCCTGATAAGTCGACTTATCAAAGCCGTATTTTTCTAAATACATTTTAAATGTCCTCCATAACGTTGCATAACTCTTTGTTTTAATACTCTACAACCGAAAAAGGGCATAAAAATAACACACCTGAGTGTGTTTATCACAAATATCAGGTTTGCAAAATGGCATAACGACAAGGAGGTATCTCTACCCCGCACCTTTCGTATCTGCCCTTATTCGGTTTAACTCTCGGTTACCTCTCTATAAACAATCATCTTTTTTTCTCCTTTCTCATCTGCATTAAGCAGGTTATTTTTTATAATTATAACACGGTTGGTGGGCTTTTTCAAGGCTTTTGATGATTTTTTTCAAAAAACATTGATTAAACGCATGATATTATCTCGTCACTACCGAAATATTGACTTCAAGATAGAAATTTGCTATAATACCTTTATGATTATAATTTGATGAGGTGATAAAATGCTTGTTTTATGCTCAAACGGATTATCAAGTGAAAAAATATTATCGCATATCCGTAGCAAAACGAAAGATTGCCAAACAGCCGCATTGGTGGTGACGGCGGATTATGAATACAAAGAAAACAATTATCACGTTTTACGGTGCGTTGCAGAATTGGAAAGGCTAAATTTAAGAGTTGATATTTTTGATTTGGATAAACAACCCGCAGAGCTTTTGTTAAACTATGACGTGGTTGAATTTATTGGCGGAAATCCTTATTATTTACTTCACTCCATAAGAGAAAATAATGCAGCAGAGATATTACAAGATATCTCTACCAATAAAATTCTTATTGGTTGGAGCGCCTCAGCATTTGTTTTCGGACCAACACTTGAACTGATAAACCGTTATTCCCCTGAAATGAATTTTTTAGGAATAAAAAACCTTAACGGTATTGCATTAACAAACGTTCAGGTTCTGCCTCATTACAGCAAATATCTCACAAGATTTGAGGGTTTTGAAGAAACGTGTTCTGTTTATGAGAATGAATATAACGTGAACGTTATACGTATAAACGACGGTGAAGGCGTATTCATTGACGGAGATATTTATATTTGTAAGGTGTGATTTTAATCTTTTTAATACGTTTTGATTATAGGATCTAACGTGTTCGTCTTTTTGGATACATTATAACATGAGCAATTCAAAGATTTTAAAATATTACTATTGCGACAAAAAACAGATATAATGAATCCATAAACATCACTATAAAATATGGAGTAAAGTAATGCTTGAAATAACAAAAATACAAGAAATAATGTCGCACTTTGGATTAGCAATTCAAAGTGTAACCGAGTTTTATGACACATCTCATAGCGATGATGATAAGCGCCTAAATTACATTCTTGATAATAAATATGCCTTAAAGGTCAATTCCATCTCTGCTATGTGGGAAACGAGGTTACAAGAGATTAAGAGACTCATTGCTCGTTATCGCTCTATTGGTGTTTATTGTCCTGATCTAATTCCTACTTTAGACGGTACGCTTTCTTATGCTTGGCACAAGGACGGCAAGGAGTATACTTGCTTCGTTGAAGAATATGCTATCTACCCCGTAATCGGTTGGGGAACGGAACACGATCGTAAAGAGGTTATAGAGCATTTAGGTATATTAGCTTCTAAATACACCGGTGTAGATTTATCCGAAACAAAATCCATGTGGAGCATTATTGATCTTGCGCAGCTTGACGTTGATATTGATGAAAAGCAGGAAAATACTAATGCCCTCACCGATGCGCTCCGCAAAAACGGATATAGTGATTTAGCATCAAATGTTGAAGCTTTTAATACTATGCTTCGCAATAAAATTATGGCAGTATTTGATAAGCTCCCCAGGTGCGTTTATCAAGGTGATTTGAATAGCACAAACGAACTACACAAAGACGGGCATTTTGTAGGACTCATTGACTTCAACATGGCTGGAACAGATGTAAACATAAACGTTTTTCTTAATGAAACGAATTGGTTTCCTGAAGAAGCTGAATTTGACCTCTTAACTGTGGAAGAAATAATCGAAAAGCAAGATGCCGAACAAGTTGAAAATCTTGCAGTCATTCTTCGCAATTATACCTTGAATGATGATGAAAAATATGCTTTTCCGTATTATAAGCGTATAGTAGATATGTTCCAATATCCTGATGTGTGTTTGATGATAGAATGGTTGGGAAACGATGCACGCAGGGAAAAATGTGCAGAATTAATTAAGGCATTGGTTGAAAAACCATTACAATCCTTTTAGATTGGCTAAAATTGAACGAAATTTAAAATGATTGAAAAATCAATTCAAGACTTGGGACGGAGTCGCCCGAAAAATGAAAAAGATGTTTTTTAATAAAATCTCACTCACAAAGGGTGGATTTAATTGAAAAAGACCTAGGATAACTCCTGGGTCTTTTTCCGGTGCGGGCAGCAACATTCGCCAGGGGCGAAACAAGACTTGGTTTGCGGTAGCAAACATCAAGGACCGGAGTCGCCCGAAAAATGAAAAAGATGCTTAATCGCTGCGCGACAAGCATCCATTTTTTGGTGCGGGCGACAGGACTTGAACCTGCACGGGGGTACCACTAGATCCTAAGTCTAGCGCGTCTGCCAGTTCCGCCACGCCCGCATAACGTATGATATTTTACCATATAAAAACAAAATTGTCAAGGGTCATTGGATATTTTTTGTTACAAGATGCTTTAATCTGCTTTATGCGATCTGTAATAGAGCATTTTTTCTATTTATATTCCTGTTTTTCGATCATAATGCTTTTTATAGACGAATTTCTGATGGCAGTTATTTAATAAAGCATTTCATTATGTCATAGTCTATAAATGTAAACAAATATAAAAAATCATATTTCCTATTGTTATTCTCTGAAAAATATGATATAATTGAGACATAAATACACCAACAAGGAGTTTTATATGAAGAAAATACTAGTCTCACTTTTCCTGGTAATAGTTATGCTCTTCTCCCTTTGCTCTTGCTCTATGATAGAGCAGCTGCTACCATACGTTGAAGAGCTTATCGGCAGTATAAACGGAAATCATAGCAAGACCTACGTGGATTTCACCCCCGGGGAAAAGGAACTGATCAAAAAGCAGATAGGCTGCGAGATTGAGTTCATTCCAAACAACGAATACTACCTGGAAGCTTACAGCCATAGCGATGAAAAGGGTGTTAATTTTTATACGTTTGGAAATACCCAAGGTGAGTTTACTGAGTATAGGGGTATCCTTGCAGACTACTCTTATCTCGGATCAAACAAGGATACTTATGGCACAGTTTGGTATTTTTATGAAAATGACGGTGTGTTCTATGATATAGCCTTCTATCAAACCGAGGACGGATATGATTGCATTGATCTTTACGTTTACATCAAGATAAATGGCGGCGATCAAGGCGGAAATGGTGACACCGGAAGCGGCGGATCAAGTAATGATGACGGCGGAAATGATAACACGGGAAGCGGTGGAAGTAGCGGAAATCAGAACAATGGAAATTACGCATACACAAGCTTTTCGGCAAGCGAGATAGAATTATTCAATGAATTCTGCGATTTTGTAATTCCCTTTATTCCCAACAGCGAATACTACGTAGAGGAATATACCTTTGATGATGAAATTGGTATAAACTACTATACATTCGGAAATACTGCCTCAGATTTTGCGTCGTATAAGAGCAAATTCTATGTTTATACATACGTTGAGAGCTTTACTGACGATTACGGAGATACTTGGTATACTTATCAAAACGGAGAGTTCTACATAGATATATCCTATTACTACTACGATGTAGAATACGGCTATTGCGTTGACGTTTACGTATATACGTACTCAGAGGCGGATGATGGCTCGGGCAATGGCGGCGGAAACAGCGGCGGCTCGGGCGTATCAGGACTTCCTGACGGAGAAGGTGGAGTGGTGAACGTTGACTTCACTAAGGCAAAGAACGTAAAGGACGTTACGGATCAGGGCTATTACCTTGACGGTTGCCCGACTAAGGGTTCGCCCGCCGTTTTAGTTATCCCTGTAGAATTCAAAGACGTTACCGCCTCTAGCAAGGGATACACTACCGAAGCGATCAAAAATGCTTTCCTTGAGGATGGAGAATGCGATTACTACTCTGTTTATGATTACTACTATATTTCAAGCTATGGCCAGTTGACTCTGGATATAACCGTTCTTGATTATTGGTTCAAGCCTCAGTATACCAGCTCTTACTATGCCAATGCTACTACCGATTACTACGGCGATGAGATGTTTATAGGAGATCAGATAATAATGGATGAGGCTTTGGCTTACCTCTCTACCTTTATGGATCTTTCAGAATTTGACTCGGACGGAAACAATATTATCGATGCGGTGGTGCTTATTAACACCCTTGAGATCGGCGACAGCGACTTCAACTGGGCATACAGATACTGGAATTACTACACCGACAGCGATGGATATTATTATGAATATGACGGAGTTTCTGCCAACGATTATCTTTGGGCATCCTATCAGTTCTTGCACGAAGCAGACGATGGTCAGGATTTTGATGACCCATCTGCTATGAACACTTATACGTTTATTCATGAATTTGGCCACGTGCTTGGAGCAGACGATTACTATGATACCGCAGGAATTGACGATCCTATGGACGGATGCGATATTATGGATATTATGAAGGGCGATCATAACGCATTCACTAAGTTCAATTACGGATGGATCACTACTTCAAGGCTGGTTGTTACAGATACAAGCGTGACTCTCACACTTGAGGACTTCTCAAAGAACGGAGACACGATTATTATT
Source organism: Eubacteriales bacterium (assembly GCA_045636465.1). Lineage (GTDB taxonomy): Bacteria > Bacillota > Clostridia > Oscillospirales > CAG-272 > UBA1740. The sequence continues at coordinate 10,244 of JAZTXP010000076.1, read as the reverse complement.
GCGAATTCCTGGGATGAAAAACTGGGAGCGTATCAGGAATATTATATCGTTGTGTATTATACCTCCAAGGGCTTGAACGATCCCGATGTGGGAGGCGGATACTTCGCAAGAGACGGAATCGTGGTTTATCACGTAAACGCAGAACTTTACGAAGAGGAGTACGACGGCACTACGTACTACGATATTTATAATAACAATACGAACTATTCGGATGAATACGGAACAAAGAATAATCTTATTGAATTCGTTGTAAGCGGCAGCGATACGTATACCTACGTTGCAGGAGATACACTCCCCACCATTACCGACGATAGCGGAAACAAGCTTGGATATACGTTTACCGTTGATGCTCTGGGCGAAGAATACGCGACTATCACTTTTACAAAAAACTAAATGATACAGTAAAGCCTCCTGCGGCAATGAGCGCGGGAGGCTTAATTTTTATGTGTTATTTTACTCTTCTCTGTTTATCGATCTTTCTGTGGAGAAGCCTTCGGGATAACGTTTTTTCAGCTTATCGATATTGTGGGTAAAAATATCCTCAAGCGTAACACCCAGGGCGGTTGCGCATTCGGCAAGATACCAGGAAACGTCGCCCAGCTCATCGATGAGCTTCTCGCGATTCAAGGGATGACCATGAAATATGTGCTTTTTTACAATATCAATTACTTCTCCCGATTCTCCACAGAGTCCCATAACGGAATTCATAAGAAGATCCTTCTCCGTAAGCTCGGGATTTTTGGTAGTCATAGCAAGATTCTGGTATTCATTAATCGTCATTATTGTTCTTCCTTCCGGGATTTGTTTTTATCCTTTTATCTTTTATTCCTATATCGGTAGTAAGGATCGCGCCGTTGGTAATGGATTCTCTTCCGAATTTCTGCCTTATTTTATCAACAGCTTGTTCCTGCTTTTTATCTTTTTCGCGGCGGGTATCATCGACCTCAGCAAATATATCTATTTGATCGGCCGAATATTCCTTACGCGTCAGATTCTGCGCAGTAACGGTAAGCATTCTGATGGGGCGGGATTCGCTCCACTCACTTTTGAGTATCTTATTGGCCACATCGGAAATATCGTGGGCCAAATCGGTGAGATGGGCTGACGGGCGCTGTCTCTGTATAACGCTAAGGAATTCATCCTTAATGGATAGCTGAACCGTATTGCAGACCATACCTGCATTTCTCAGCTTTACCGCAACCTCATCAGACAGATAATTTATGGCTATTTTACATTCTTCCCTGCTGGTAAGATCGTGGCGGAAGGTAAAGCCAAAGCCAATGCTCTTCTGATCGTCTCCCTCGCCCATTCTTATTACGGGTGAATCATCTAAACCGTTAGCATTTTTATAGAGCTGATCTCCGTACTTTCCAAATCGGGCAACAAGGACCTCTCGGGGGATACGGGAAAGATCGCCTATGGTCTTTACCCCCATAATGCGAAGCTGATCGGCGGTTTTCTGACCGACAAAAAGCAGGTCGGATACGGGGAGAGGATGGACTATTCGCTCTACGTCATCGCGTAATATCACTGTAGTCGCATCCGGCTTCTTATAATCGCTGCCCAGCTTTGCGAAAACCTTATTAAAAGAAACGCCTACAGATATTGTAATCCCTATCTCTTCTCTTACCTCGCGGCGAATGCGCTCGGCAATCTCAAATCCATCACCAAACAGCTTTTTACTGGCAGTTACGTCAAGCCAGCTTTCATCTATGCCAAATGGCTCTATCATATCGGTATACCTTGCGTAGATTTCATTTACCCGTCTAGAATACTTGGTATATTCATCGTAATGAGGCGAGGCTATCACAAGGCCCGGGCATTTTTTTCTTGCGGAATAAACGGTTTCTGCTGTTTTAATTCCATATTTTTTCGCAAGCTCGTTTTTTGCAAGAACTATTCCGTGACGATCCGACTCGCTTCCGCAAACCGCCATAGGAACGTTTTTATATGCAGGGTTGAGCGCCGTCTCCACCGAAGCGAAAAAGCTATTGCAATCACAATGTAATATTACTCTGTCAGACACGGCACATCCTCCTTTTTAATCAAGCAATTCTCCGTCAACGATTCCGGAGCCGCGCTTCTGAGGAGCAACACCGGGCTTTAATGTAAAGAAGAACTCGCAATTTTCATCTTCTTTCGACTCTACCCATATCTTTTCATCGTGGGCATCCATAATGGTTTTCGAGATATAAAGGCCAAGTCCTACACCGTTTTTATCAAGTCCGCGGCTTTGATCAGTTTTGAAGAAGCGGTCAAATACCATTTTTGTATCCTCACGGCTAATGCCCTGCCCTTCGTCAAATACGGATACCTGCACCTTCTTGTCGGCATTAATGCCTATTCGGATTATAAATTTTCCGCCGTCTCGCGAAAACTTTATCGCATTATGGCAGAGATTGTACAATACCTGATATATTGCATCCTCATCGGCAATAACGTACATTTCATCATTATCACTATCAAATTCTACGTCAAGAGATTTATTCACTATTCTTTGCTCGAAAGAAATCAGAATTATTCTTGCCATTTCGGCAATATCAAAATTGGTGAAATTGAACTTTCGCTCGCCGGATTCTAACCTGGAAACATCAAGAAGCTGAGTTACAAGGCGGGAAAGTCTATGAACCTCCGCAGAAATAACACCCAAATAATATTCATGCTTATCCTCCGGAATTGCACCTGAGGTTATTCCGTCAATGAAGCCGGAAATGGTCGTCATCGGCGTTCTCAGATCGTGAGATATGTTCGCTAAGAAGGAATTTCTCATTTTTTCAAGAGAATCAAGAGAGTCTGCCATGTTATTGAGAGCCGCGGCAAGATCGGAAACCTCGTCCTTGCCCTCTACGGGAATACGCTCGGAAAAATCACCTTTTCCGTAATTTTTTGCAATATCGGTTATATTTCTCAAGGGGCGCACCAAGCGCTCTGTCATAATATAAGCTGCAAGAACTGCCGCTATCATAACCACTATACAGCTGTTGGTTACCGCTTTTCTGACTACGGTGATAACGCTGTCCTCTCGTATAGTAGAGGAAAAGGCAAATACATAGCCTATCTTTTCTCCGTTTTTAATAATCTCTCTACCATAAACCAAGGAGCGGTCCTTCGTAAATCCGCCAAGACTTCCCTCGTGATAAAGATATTCTACCTTTTCGCCGGAAGAATCGGTCACGTCTACCGTATCAAATATTTCATCTACCTTAATTACTCCGATCTCATTTGAGCCGTCATAGATTATAATACTCGATGTCTCCTCATCAGTATTGTTATCAAGGTCGCTGTAAGTAGTAAGAAGCACCAAGCCCGAAGCATCGGTAATCAGTACCTCAAGCTGGGTATCGTAAGAGATAAGGGGCTCGACGGCTATAATAAGATCGTCACCCTCGGTTATAAATCTCTCAAAATCATCGAAGGTCTCACCTTCGATTCGATCGGCAAGGCTATCCGAAACATTTTCAAGCTTTCCTTCTTTTTCCCTCGTCATATCAAGATGGATTATTACGGTTATGATGCCCGAAAGGAATATGAAGCTTAAAAATATTATGAGAATAAATGCCGAAAGATATTTAGCAAATGATGATCTGAACATATTTTTACCTCACAGTAGTTTGTTTTTTTATATTCTAACATATTTTATCATAGATTGTCAAATATTTTTAGCATTTTGCATTGACTATTCGTAAATTTTGTGTTAAAATATATCACGCATTGAAAAATTTTAGTTTTATCGCGAGGCGATAGGAGGTTTACAGACATGACTGTTACAAGATTTGCACCAAGCCCCACAGGCTATATGCACATCGGAAATTTGAGAACCGCGCTTTACTCCTACCTGGTTGCAAAGCACGATGACGGTAACTTTATTCTCAGAATTGAGGATACCGACAGAGAAAGACTCGTTGAGGGTGCAACCGACGTTATTAAGTCCACTCTCAGAATGACCGGACTCAACTGGGATGAAGGTCCCGACGTTGGCGGCGATCACGGCCCTTACGTTCAGTCCGAGCGTAAGGAAATATATATGGAATACGCAAAGAAGCTTGTTGAAATGGGACACGCTTACTACTGCTTCTGCACCAAGGAACGCCTCGAAAAGCTTCACGAGGAGGATGCTACCGGCGGTTATGACAGACATTGCCGCGACCTTTCCAAAGAAGAGGTTGAAGCTAACCTTGCAGCAGGTGTTCCCTTCGTTATCAGACAGAAGATGCCTCTCGAGGGTACTACAAGCTACGTGGATTCCGTTTTCGGCGAGATCACTATGGATAACTCCGAGCTTCAGGATCAGATCCTTATGAAGGCTGACGGTTATCCCACATATAACTTCTGCCACGTTATTGACGATCATCTTATGGGAGTTACTCACGTAGTAAGAGGCTCCGAGTATCTTACATCTACTCCCAAGTATGCGCTTCTTTATGATGCGTACGGATGGCAGAGACCTGTTTACGTTCATCTTCCCCTGCTTATGGGTAAGAATGAGGACGGATCTGTTTCCAAGCTCTCAAAGAGACACGGCGCGGTTTCCTTCCAGGATCTGGTGAATGACGGCTATCTTCCCGAGGCTATTATTAACTATATTGCACTTCTCGGATGGTGCCCCAAGGGAAACGATGGCGAATTCTTCGACCTTGACGGACTTAAGGGAGTATTCACCATTGACGGCGTTTCAAAGTCGCCTTCTGTATTTGATTTTGAAAAACTGCTTTGGTTTAACGGTGAATATATTCATAAACTTGATGACGAGACCTTCAAAGCCCTCGTTGCAAGATTCATAAAGAGCGATATTCCAGAAAGCGTAAACAAGGATAAAATGCTTGGTCTTCTTAAGACAAGAATCTCCAAGCTCTCCGAGATCGACGAGAAGATGGCATTCTTCCTCTCTCTTCCCGAATATGAAAAGGAGCTCTTCCTTAATAAGAAGAATAAGATCGCTGATTTCGATATCGTTAAGACTGTTCTTACCGAGGCAAAGGACGTGCTCACAGGCATTGAAAGCTTTGACAATGACACACTCTTTGCATCTCTCGGCCCTATTGCTGAAAAGCTCAGCATCAAGGTTGGCACACTTATGTGGTGCGTGAGAATTGCGGTTTCCGGTCTCAGCGCGACTCCCGGCGGCGCTACCGAAATTATGGAGGTTATCGGCAAGGCTGAATCTCTTAAGAGAATCGACTCTGCTATGACAAAGCTTGCGTAATTAACAAATAAAATTACTGCCACTCGACACGATCGGGTGGCAGATTTTTGTAGCGAAACATTCATTCGATCATTTTTTACCAATATCTTTGTCGGCTATACAACTGTAAAAAAATCTCCATCCGAGGAAAATCGAATGGAGATTTTTTCAATTACCCCTCGGTGCGAGGGCTCTTTTTTGCCTTGATATTATAAACGATCAAAAGAATGGCGGAAGTTATCGCAATTATCGGGAATGCCGCCACGATGAGGGTAACGGTGTTGAAGGCAGCGTCGGCCAAATTTGGCATAGTTGCGACCCATGCTTTGACATCGGCTACGGCAGAGACGGTTCGAATCACCGTCCATGTAAATGCGGTGGTAGATATAGCGAGAATACTCTTTGCGATGATAATGCCGCGCTTTTGATAATTCGGAAGGCAGGCCCTCGTAAACAATGCCGATACTACGGCGGATGAGGACAAGATCATAGTCATAAGCGAAATTATCATTACGGCAGGAAGGTATAGAGGAAGCGAGAGCATAAGAATTTTGACAAGACGTTCGTCTTTGTGTATAAAACGCTGAACTCCAAAATCAGCATCAGTGAACACTTTTTCTATTCCCCGTTTTTCTATGTCTCTTAGATGATCCTCAATATAGTCAACATCATGAAATCGCTCGAAGCTCTGAGTGTCAACATCAAAGCTCAAAGTGTCGCCATACTCGCCTTCTACGGTTGCATTGAAAATAGGACTCATAAAGGAAACGAATATCATAGCGAAGCAAGCTATGGAGAGGATAACAGATATAATGCTGCTCGGCTTTACCCTTGATTTATCTATACCGAATAAAAGGAATAGAATTATGCATACTACTCCGCCGCCGACTACCACAAAGGAGCCCAAGCCTGCAAGACCATACATAAATACATCGTAGGCATTTCCAAAATAACCGAGCAATAATAAATAGATGGTAGGAATGGTTACAAGGTAAAATACGTTGCTTCCGAATAACGATGTATCACCCTCTGCACATTTGCGGTAATTTTTAATAGAACTTACTACGAACGATACTGTCATAACAATGCAGGCAAACATAAGCGCCGCAATCAAAGCGGAAACAGATATATTTTCTGCGATATTGTCAAAAATAGAGGCCAAATATGTCACTCCGTATACAAAAAGGCTCATAGGGATGGGGCCTGCGTCCATTACAGGCTGGTACATAAAAGACATAAACATAGCGACGAGATAGATTATAGATGCGACAATAAAAACGACGTTTTGACATCTTTTGGAAAATGAAATTTCTCCAAATTCGTCTCGTAGGTCGTTATTTGTGGCGTACTCCTGATTGATACTCTTTCTAAGCATTGCTTTACTCCTTTATTGGTATTTTGCATCCGAGATACTTTCACTATATAAGACAATTTTTAGGGGCAAAAGGTTACATAATTTTCGTAATTTTTTCAAAAAAATACAAATTTAAGCTTTGTGTTATATATACTCTAACATAATTTGTATTTTTTGTCAATAAAAGCTCGCCGATTAAGCCGTTTTTCACAAAAAGACAAAAGCAAAGGGGGCTAACATTATAAATAACGGAATTTTATGTTTTTTTAGGTGTTTTTCTCTATTTTTTTGAAATTTAGTTCGGATTTGTGTTGACAATTGCGTTTTTTTGGTCTATAATATATTTATGTATGCATAAATATTTTGTCGGCTCTGCTGACCGACGGTTACTTTTCAGAAAGGAGTCCTTTCGGGACAATATAAAAATGACAAAGATTGATATTTTCTCGGGCTTTCTTGGCGCGGGTAAAACTACACTTATAAAGAAGCTTATCAAAGAGGCTTACGCAGGTGAAAAACTCGTTCTTATTGAAAATGAGTTTGGCGAGATCGGTATTGACGGTGGTTTCCTTGCCGATGCCGGTATTGAGATCACAGAGATGAATTCGGGCTGCATTTGCTGCTCTCTCGTTGGTGATTTTTCCAAGGCGCTGGGCAAGGTGCTTGAAGAATACCATCCCGATAGAATTATTATTGAGCCCTCGGGAGTTGGTAAGCTCTCCGACGTTATAAAGGCGGCTTCTACCGTTTGCGGTGAGGAGGCTGAGCTTAACTGCTTCACTACCGTTGTTGATGCGAACAAGTGCAAGATGTATATGAAGAACTTTGGCGAGTTCTTTGGCGATCAGATCAAGCACGCCTCCTGCATTGTTCTCTCTCATACACAGACTACTAAAGAGGCAAAGCTTGAAGAGGCGCTTCACATTATCAGAGAAAATAATGAGAGTGCGGTTATCGTTACTACTCCTTGGGATCAGCTTGACGGTAAGGCTATCCTCTCCGCTATGGAAAAGAAGGATACTCTGGCAGAGGATATGGAGCATCTTGAGCACGAGCATAAGCATCACCACGAGCATCACGAGGGTTGCGAATGTGGTCATCACCACCACGAGCACGACGAGCATTGCGAGTGCGGTCATCACCACCACGAGCACGATGAGCATTGCGAGTGCGGTCATCACCACGAGCACGACGAGCATTGCGAGTGCGGTCATCATCACCACGAGCACGATGAGCATTGCGAATGCGGACACCATCACCACGAGCATGACGAAGAGTGCCATTGCGGACATCATCACCACGAGCACGACGAGCATTGCGAATGCGGTCATCATCACCACGAGCACGATGAGGAGTGCCATTGCGGACACCATCACCATGAACATGACGAGGAATGCCATTGCGGTCATCACTATCACGAACACGAGGAAGGATGCTCCTGTGGTTGCCACGATCACGATCATCACCATCATCACGCAGACGAGGTATTCCAGAGTTTTGGACGCGAGACCACAAAGAAGTTCGGAAAGCAGGAGCTTTATGATATTCTCGAAGGCTTCTCCGAGGATGATTCTGCTTGCGGCATGATTCTCCGCGCAAAGGGTATTGTTGAATGCAAGTGCGGAAAATGGCTGCACTTTGACTACATTCCCGGCGAGATAGATATTCGCGAGGGTACGCCCGGAATTATCGGCAGACTTTGCGTTATCGGCGCGGGACTTGATGAGGCGGCTCTCGCAAAAATATTTGGAATTTAAGATCAGGGTATAAAAATGGAAACAGTTGTTTATCTTTTTACAGGATTTCTTGAGGCGGGAAAAACAAAGTTTATTGACGAAACTATGCAGGATCCCAATTTCAACGACGGGAAGCGCAGATACCTTATCCTTCAATGCGAGGAAGGCGAGGAGGAGCTTGATCCCGCGGATTTTCCTGATAACGTTTGCTTTGCTACATTTGACGAGGAGTCAAGGCTGACTCAGGACAGACTCTCTGCTTTGCAGAAACGAAACAAGGCCGACGTTATCGTAGTTGAATATAACGGAATGTGGTCACTTGATTCGTTCTACAATGCTCTACCTGAGACCTGGATGGTTTATCAGGAGATCGCTATTATTGATTCCACTACCGCTATCAGCTACAATGCTAATATGCGCCAGAAGATGGTTGATAAGCTTACAAGCGCGGAGATGGTGGTATTTAACAGAGTTACTCCCGAGACTGATAAAATGGCTTTACACAAGCTTGTCCGCGGTATCAGCAGAAGGGCGAATATTTGCTATGAGGATATTGACGGCGAGATAGAATTCGATAGGATCGAGGATCCCCTTCCCTATGATATAAATGCAGACGTGATCGATATCAAGGACGAGGACTTCGCTATCTTCTACCGCGATATGAGCGAGGAATTTGCAAAGTATAATGGCAAGACAGTCAGATTCAAGGGCATTACTGCGCTTGATGCAAGTCTTCCGAGCGGTCACTTCGCCGTCGGTAGGCATATTATGACCTGCTGCGCAGATGATATTGCTTATCGCGGAGTTGTGGCTAAGGGTATGGGTAATCTCAAGATCGCTACCAGAGATTGGGTAATCGTTGAAGGAAAGCTCACCGAGGAATACTCAAAGCTATATAAAGGAAATGGTCCTGTGCTTACCGTTAAAAGCATTGTGAAGGCAACCAAGCCCGAGCAAGAGGTTGCTACCTTCTATTGATTTATATTTTTGAAATTCCACAGAAAGATTGGAGCAGAACATGGCTGAAGATTTAAGATTTCCGTTTAAGATGTACTCTGTTCAGGGAGACGGAATAATTTGCGCAGGCTTTCACGAGCAGGCGATGGAGATAATAGAGATCACCGCGGGAAAGGTTTTAGTCCAGATCGGAACAGAATTTGCCGAGGCTGAGGCAGGAGATTTCCTTTACGTTCCGCCGACAATGGTTTTCCGCATTGAGGCGAAGGAGGGCGACGCGGGTATGAGATCGATGGTGTTCGATTCGTCTATAATCGAGATCAATATGGAGAATTTCGATACCGAGATTTTCTATATGTTCTACGTGCAGTCAAAGAATAAGATCGTAGTTTTCGAGAAGGGACATCCCGTTTATTCAACGCTTTCCCAGTATATGCAGGAGTCCTATGACGAGTATATTTCAAAGGACGTTTGCTACAAGCTTCCTATCAGGGCAAATATCTATCTGATGATGACTTCTCTGCTTCGCTACTATTGCGGAACAAAGAACGAGCTTGACAGAATGATCTATCATAACGTTATGAGACTTCGTCCTATAATCACTTATATTGCAAGCCACTATAAGGAAAAGATTTATATTGAGACCCTTGCAGAGATGATTACGGTTTCTCCCGATTACTTCACCAAGATGTTCAAGGATAGTATCGGCAGAACTCCTATTGATTACATAAACGGTCTCAGAATAAATCGCGCGATGCAGATGCTGGCTACCACCGATACTTCGGTTAACGATATTTCGGATCAGCTGGGCTTCTCAAACTCGAATTACTTCCATAAGATCTTTAAGCAGTATATGGAGACAAGCCCCGCCGCTTATAGAAAAATGGTTAAAATGTAGGCTCTTTGTCAATAGTTGGGGTGGAAAAAGATTAGAAAAATCTGAATAAAGTTCCAATGAGGGACAAAGATGAAGCAAGAGGCTGAAACGGAGCGTAGCGAAGTGGAGGCCTCTTGC
>JAZTXP010000075.1:0-53583 GCA_045636465.1 Eubacteriales bacterium | reverse complement strand
ACCAAAACGCCGCGTAGATAAAGCAAGAGGCCTCCACTTCGCTACGCTCCGTTTCAGCCTCTTGCTTCATCTTTGTCCCTCATTGGAACTTTATTCAGATTTTTCTAATCTTTTTCCACCCCAACTATTGACAAAGAGCCTTCGTTTTTTTATTGGGCATTCCGTTTTTTGTGTATACTTTGCTCCGCATGACATACAACTACATTCATAAACAGATCCGTCCAAATCTTCAGACTTTAGACTCATCTCCACGTATTTGCTGTTACACTCTTTGCAATTCATTTTTTGCTCCTTTTGGAATCTGTTTCAAACTTAAAAGTCAGAATTTATTAATCCTTCAGCTTGACTCTTATGATAGGAAGAACAGAGACGGTTGTAGTGTCGATGTGCTGAGAAACCACATTTCCTACGTTATGAGGCTGTACTGCCGCTGCGCTGCTACAGTCCCGGAGATCAGATTTGATCCAGAAACTGCTTACTGCTCTGTCACAATGTCCGCCGATGCACTTCAAATAATCACTGCCCGCAACATTCAAGGTGTTAAGCTTTTTGGATAGAGATCCTACAGAATTATCTAAAAATTCATCACTGATAAGAGAAAGATGATCATCCAAAGCATCAATAGTATAAATATATTTTTGCTCTTCGGAAGAAAATGCCGTATTATATAGCTCTTCGTTCAACCATTTTCGAAGTGAAGCTTCACTCCATTCGATATAATCATCGCATTTATTATGAAACTCTCGGGATTCCAGACCTATGGATGATATAACAGTGGCTGAATTTGATGAGAACTGAAGGATATGCCAATCAATATCATCATACGAAAATACGTAAATTCGCATAGGCGTATATTTTGCCATGCGCTGAATGCTCGGCTGAATATCTGTGGATCTGCTTGTAAACACATCGCGGAACTTTATGAAGTATATAGCACGGTATTTTTTACCTTCGATTTCCTTGTCCTTATACCATGTATATGGCTGTCCGGTTTGAGATTTGAACATTACATTCCAATCTTCAGGTGAAGATATGGAGGGCTTGCCCTCGCTTTCAAAAACAGATATTATTTTTTGATCCATTACTCTGCGCTGAGGATAAGAACCAAATCTGCAGATCTGTCCTTCAAAGAATGGTGCGCCGCTCTTTGATTCTTTGGAATAAAATCTTTCCTCACGTTCTTCTCTTTCTGCTTTCGGTTGAGTGATATTATTCAAACCGGAGAAAATAGAAGATCTACCATACGCTATCATGTTAGCTTCGCAAACAAAGCGGCAATATCCATCCTTGTCCTTGATATCAAATACGTTTTTGGAAACGTTATGATCGGGAAGGGTTATCTCCGTATCTTTTCCAATGCTGACAAATCCAAGCGCTCCCTTTCCGTCATCTCTGTCATTCAGAGAATAATAGTATCTGCCGTAAAGGTTCATAAGTCGAAAGTCGATGTCATCATCTGCTACTACCAGCATACATGCGGAGTGAAGCATAGCATATAGCAGCCCGCCCTCATACTCCTCATAGCTCATACCGTCAGGATTCTGTATGTAAACGTTTTTAATAGAGGAAGGCAAGTTGTCTCTTATTCTGTTAGCTGCCATCATGCCTGCTTCGCTATCCTTGGAATAATCCTCAAAAGCTATAAAGAGCTGATACTCCTCGCCTTTGTTTGCCATTTTGTTATAAGCCATCTTGATACCATCTATTTTCTTGGCAAAGCGCTCTACTCTGGCAACTGCTTCTTTGCTGTTTCCAAAAGGTATGCTATAAGCTATTTTGAGCGCCATCTGATAGTCATCCAGCTCGCTTAACAACGTATCATAATGTCTGAAACAATTAATTTCGGGCTCGTCTGTATCACTGGCAATTCCATCGTCATCATCGTAAATTACCTGCACCCACTGCTTGGACAGTGCGCGACCAAGGTATGCATCGAGCTTTGCGCTTTCATATGCAGTATTGGACTTTTGGTTCTTTTTCAACGCCTCGGCAAACTGCAACTGTGCTTGATAAAATTCTCCCGATTCAAGATACATATATCCTTTATAAACGTGAGATGTTTTAACGCTCTCCATTTCGTTTACATTGTTGCAATAAGGACAATTGATTATTTTTTCGTTATTTTTTATAACATCGACCAAGGTTTCTTTTGGAAACCATGCTCCGCAAAATTGACAGGTATATACCATGCTAACTCTCCTTGAATGTTTTTTAGTTATTACTCAAAAAAAGACTTGACCTCAACACTATTGTATACTTTGAAGAGATCTTGATACTTAACCAACAGACTGTCTTCAAAAACATAAATAGTGATGTCAGGGAACATTCCGAAAGCATTTACATCCAATTCTTTGATATGATATGTCAAAATAACGCCATCGATTTCATAGCAATTGGCAAATGCATAGGATTCGATTTTTTCAAGATTTTGATTAAATTCTATTGCTTTTACACCGTAAAATACACTGTTATTACCGATTTTGCTACAGCCGTAGAAAGCTCTTGACTCAATCGTTTTTACTGTAAGAGCAGATATGTCAATGTCCAGATTATAGCAATTTTCAAACATTGATTTGGAAATTGTCTCAACTTTCGAAGGAATGTCTATGCTCTTGAGACTTGAGCAGTTTTTGAATGCCTTCTCGCCAATGCTGGAAACGCTGGCAGGCAAGGTTATAGATCTAAGATTGACAAATCCCTCAAATGCAGATTTTTCAATAGTCGAAGCCGACGAGTTGATCACTACATTCTCTACTGCAGACTCGCCTCCGGCAAACGTATTAGTGTAAATGGTTGTCATACCGGTAATGGTAATTTTAGCTGCTTTTGTTTCTCCAAATACCCAATCATATCCTCCGTTCTTCGAAAGACCCATAAATGATTTGGATGTATCGGATCTCTTTTCGCCAAGGAAGGGGAGGGTAACATTACCGATGCTACCGCATTCGTCAAAGGCCGCCTTACCAATAGCATTTACACTGTTACTAATTGTAACACTCGTAAGATTTTTGCATTTACTAAATGCCTCTTGTCCTATAGTCGTTACTCCGCTATCGATCGTCAAGGTAAGGATTCCGGTTTTTGCAAAAGCTCTGTCACCAATGCGTTTTATTCTACCGGGGATAGACAAATCTACATAATCCATACCACAAGCTTCAAATGCGGAATCACCGATTGCTGTGATCTGTTCAAAGTTCTTAATTGCGCTAAGATTTTGGATATCAGAACAACCGTAGAACAATCCGTCAGAGATTTCGGTAACCTGTGAAGGCAAGTAGATCTCGGATAATTTATAGCAATTACGGAATGCGTATTTGCCGAGGGACTTGATCGATGAATCAAAAAGGTCAACCGATTTCAGATTACCGCATCCGCTGAAGGCGTAGTCTCCCAAAGCAGTAACTGTAGCGGGGAGATAAACAGATTCAATACGGGAGCAGTTTTCAAATGCATGTGCGCCGATCTCTTTTACACCGCTGCTGAAGGTAATGTTTGTGAAGTAACTGTTAGCAAAAGCATAGTCATCGACATTTTTAAGAGAAGGATAGATGTATAGATCAACAGTGAGATCATAACAAGAATTAAAGGCGTTAGCACCTATAGATTCAAGAGAGCTCAAGCTACCTATATTTTCAAGATGTGTACAATTACTGAAAGCCTCTGAGCCTATAATCTCAACAGACGACAAATCGATTGATTCCAGGGATTTACATTCGTAGAATGCACGCTCGCCGATCTTTTTAACACCACTCATTCCTGAAATGGTTTTCAAGGATGTAGAGCCCTTAAACATATTTCCGCTAATTTCAGTTATGGCAGCAGGAAGCCTTATGTCCACCAAATTACTCATTCCGGAAAAAGCGCCGGGATCAATATTAGAAATGTCATCATGAAGATTTACGGATTCTATCCAATCTATGTTCTTGAAAGCATTCTTTCCAATATCCGTGGGGGTATTTATAGTAACAGCAACACCACTATTAAAGTAATTTACAGAGTCAATTTTGAATACCGATCCGATAGATGCACGATCGCTATTATCCGCAGATGTGCCAATGAATGGGATGCTGATCGACCCGAGACTGTTGCATCCATAAAACGCTCCTCTGCCTATGGATTTTGTACTGGACGGAATGTATATAGACGTAATAGAACTGCAGCCGTAGAACGCTTTGTTGCCAATAGATTCAAGCTTATCGGAGAATGATATGTTCCACAGATCAGAGCATCCCGAAAAGGCCTGATCGCCTATACTTACAATAGATTGAGAATTTTCAATCCTTGTCATGTTTTCACAATTTTTAAATGCTTTGTCCGCAATAATAACATCTCTGTCGCTTGCAAGGGTCAGCGTCGAAATACGTGTGCCACTGAACGCTTCTTTGCCTATGATCTCCACAGACGATAGATCTACGTACGAAAGAGATGAGCATCCGGCAAATGCGCGATCACCGATTTTAGTAACGCCACCCATACCGGAAATACTGCTCAAAGATGTTGCGCCGTAAAACATATAGCTATCAATTTCTTTCGTAGATAAAGGAAGCTTAATCTCGGCAAGATTATCTGCTCCGGCAAATGCACTGCCCTTGATCTCCGGTGTATCATCGTGAAGGTGGACAGATCTTATCCAATCAACGTTTCTAAAGGCCTTACTGCTGACAGGAGCAGAGGAATTTAATACAACCGAAACATCTTCGTTCTCTTCGCTGTCAATCCTGATTATTGAACCGATAGACTCTTTTTCGCTTGTATCTTTCGAGGTTCCCGCAAACGGCACGGTAATTGATTTGAGAGCGTTACAGCCGTAGAATGCTCCTCTGCCTATAGTTCCTATGGTTGGAGGTACATCTATAGATGTGATTGAACTACATCCGTAGAATGCCCTTCTTCCTATAGATGCAAGCTGAATCGAGAATGCTATGCTGTTTAAGTTAGAGCATCCCGAAAATGCCTGATCACCTATATTAGAAATTATTTCTGAATTTTCTACAGTTTTTAGCTTGTAGCAATTTTTGAATGCTCGGTCTCCTACGTAGATTTTACCGTGATTTTGCAAACTTAAGGTAACAATTCCCGAGTTATTGAATGCAAAGTCGCCTATTTCCTCAACCGAAGATGGGATACTGATATGAGATAAGGAATAACATCCTGCGAAGGCGGACGTATCAATTTTTTTCAGCGTTTCCGGCAATTTTACACTAGTAATATACTCATTATCAAAAGCATAAAGATCTATCTCCACGACAGGTTTGCCTTCTATGGTCTCCGGAATGTCGATCTTTTTGCGATTTTTATTCACAAGACCTGCTATAACGATTTCGCCGTCGTCAGTTTCTCTGAAATAGTAATCGTCGGTATAGCCGTCATATCGCTGGTAAAATACAAAGATAGACATAACTGCAAAAATGCCTATAAAAGCAAATGCGCCTATACTCTTCTTTACCCTATTGGAATAATATACGTAATCAGGACGGACAAGACGCCTGCGTCTGCCTCGAAGGCCGGCAAATACTATGAATAAAGCATCCAACACACAAATAGTGAACAACGTCATAATGACAACCGTTGCCACAGTATTGTAAAGAAGCTGATACTTCAGAGCGTATCCAAGACAAAGAACGAGAGCAAGATTTATAAATGCAGAAATGAATGGGCGAACCTTGTATCTGCGGTCCCTTCTTCTCGCCATATCCTCCTTGTATGCCTTGTTAATATCCTTGACGATCTTGGCAAAATCAAAATCAAGGCCTACGTTTTTGAGAAGATATATGTTGTATTTTCTTATATCGTTAAGATACTTGATCTTCTTAAAAGCGGCACGGATCTTCTCGGCATCTTCTTCACTGAAGATACCGCCTTTCGACTTCTCGAGATGTACTCTATAGAGATATTTTCTTATCCTGCGCCATGCTCTTACAGTTCTCTTATTCTCTTCAATTTCACCAAGAATCGCCGTTTGCAGAAGCGCCATAAACTGCTGAGGCTTTTTCAAGCCGGCACTCTCATATTCAATCTCCGAAAGGTCCCAAACATCGCTGAAATATAAAATAGATTTTGAGCCTAAGCTTTTTTTCTTGCGAATATAGTTTTCCAGCGCCTTGAAATCATTTTCCCATTCTGTGTAGGTCATGAAGAACAGGTCGTTTTTAACAGCCTTTTTGGCATCTTTGCTATGAGCCATTCGCCAAGAATGACGAAGCTGCATATTGGACACAACACCGATTTTTTTCTTGTTTTTCCTGTTAATAATGTAACTGCAGTATGGCTTTTTAGATATTTTTATCTGATACAGCAGTCTGCAACGTAAAATATCTGAATTATCGAAAGGCTCTAACTCTCTGTTTCCGAAATAATACTGAAGCTGATCGATGCTTTTATCCTTTATTTCCTTGGGAAGATCACTTTTTTTATCGTTATGCTCTACCTCTTCAAGATCTTTTTTATCAATATCAGCATCAAATCGGCTGCCCGGATCATTCGGACCCATCTTTACCTGCAGATCGTTATCAATCGATCTTTTATTTTTATTGCTCATTTTTGGTTACCTTTAACTTATTCTGCGTATATAGTAATTCTTATAAACGGGGTTATATGATATCGTATAAACCTTTGACATCATTTCATCGCCGTTAATAACGTTCATAGGCTCTGTTATATATGACGAAACATACTTGTTGCCTTCGGTAACATCGGGATGAATATACAAGGTGGAAATATCGATGTATTTGGCAGAAACTCTTCGCACCTCATATTTTACCCTGTCGCCATCTCCTGTCTCCAGTTGGAATTCCTCACTGGAAAAGATCCTTCCCAAAAGGCAAGCGTTAAAAGCATTAACAGTTGCATACTCCAGGCTGTTCTCCATGTAATCAGACCCATCCGGGCTATACATAAAGCTAATGTCCAGAGGCTTTTGAGCTGAAATCTTTGGGAGATCAACCGTAAACTTCAGATGCGATGACTCTATTTCCGCAAAGCCTTCAACATATCTGTTCGTGGCCTCATCTCTATCAACAAACTCGTATATATCCCCCTCTTTGGGACGGCATATATAAATGTCCTTGTCCTTTCCGTCATGATCCACATACGTTAGATTGCGTACTTCCTCTGCAGAACAGATCGCCTTAATAAAATCTTCTCTCTTGTAAGGAGATCTTGTGGGGAGCTTTAATGCCACAAATCTTATATCTTCAACAGAATTTCCTTTAGAGTAAGATACCATTATTAATGAATCTTTGGGTTTATTAGCATTGTAATAGATCGCTGCGCTGATGCTGTTAATAATAATACCTTTTTCTATACCTTGTTTTCTATCTAACATATAAACCTCGTTTTTGTCATTAATGGGGCCTGCGCAAAAAGGATCTCATATAAAACCCTTTCTGCGCAGGTTTTACTATATTACTATTATTTTATTTTTTGGACCTAAAGTGCTTATTCGTTGTCGGGGTCTTCCGGCTCCGCAGGCACTGTGGGCGCCACAACGGTGATAGTTTGATGTTTTTCACCGGATACTACGTTATAGTTGGCCTCGAGATTATCAAAGCTGATAATCACAGTCTTAGTTCCGATATCAGTAATGGAATTGCCGTTTTTGTATCCTATGCTTATCTCGTTGCCAAACTCATCTTTTACAACCGCCTGAATGGAATGAGCGTTTCCGTCATAGGTAACGATGGTGTCGCCTATCCACTCAATAGTAACGTCCATAGGCAAAATAGTCGCGCTCTCGGTAATATAGCCATCACAGTTTTCAAGCGTATAATTGGTATTGTTTATACCGAGAATAGTATAGCTGTACATACCGACGTTCATAAAGGACGCGATACCGCTACCGTAACAATAATCAGTAACGATAACGCCGGTGTTCTTTCCTACAACCGTATATGTCAAGGAATGAACTTCACCTGTATACTTATAAGTATCATTACCCGACCAGCTGATCTTAACCGGCTGAGGAAGAATATTGAGAGTATTGGTTGTGCTGCCGGACATCTCATCGATCGTGTAGTTACTGTTGGACAATGTAATATAGTACGTCCAGGTGCCTACGTCTGCATGAGTTGCAGTGGAACTATAATTAAATGATACGGGAGTACTGTTGTTTCTACCCACAACCTTAGCAGTGAGACTGTGATACTTTCCGTCATATACCACCTCAGAGGGACTGGTCCAGGTAATGTTGACCGGCTGAGGATCAATAACCATGGTTCTGGATCTATCGTCTTCATCTGCAAAGGTATAGTTGGAATTGCTCAAGGTGATTGTGTAGGTGTACCTACCAACACTGCTGTTAGAAAGAGTGGTATTGTAAGTGAAGGATACAGACTTTGCATCTTCTTTGCCTACAACGGTGGCTGTAAGTTTATGCTTACTTCCATCATAAACGATGTTTGTTGAGCCACTCCATGTTACAACAACAGGCTGCGGTTCAATTTCTATAGTAGCTTTTGTGGATCCTTCGCAATTTTCCAACGTGTAGTTGTAATCGTTAAGAACTACCTCGTAAGCATACGTACCAACGTTAATTGCCGTGGTATTAGTCATACTGAAGGAGACTACCTTACCGTCATTTTTACCCACAACACTAACTGTAGGAATGTATCCTGCGCTGCGGTAAATATGCTTACCTGTACCGCTCCACGTAATAGATACGGATTGCGGATTAATAGTAAGGGGCTTTACTGTTCCACTTGCGGGGAGTACATAGTTTGTTGTATCAATGAGAGAAATGCTTATATCGTATGTACCGACATCAGTCTTTTGGTTATTGGAATAATTGAAAGCAACAATCTTATCGTTTTCACCTGTTACCGTTGCCACAAGACGATGCACATTGCCGTCATATACAACATCTGCATTACCGCTCCAAGATATATTGACTTCGCGCTTCTGAATCTTAAGCGTTGCGCTTGTGCTTCCGTCTGTAGGGAATGCAAAGTTATTAAGGTTCATAGCATCATTTGTGGGGTTGGTGATATCGGAAACCTTGATAGTATACGTACCCGCATTAATTCCGCTATTAATACCGTTCTGATAAAGAGGAGTTGCCGTAACAGTCTTACCTGCAACAGTACCCTGAATTGTTGCTACAAGAGAGTGTGTTTCGCCATCGTATGTAAGATCGCGGGTGCCACTCCAGGTTACATTCAGTGTCTGCTTCTTAATTGTCAGAGTCTTTGATGTGTTGCTCGGAAGAGCAAAGTTAGAGGACAAGAATCCTTCACGATCCAAATCATAAGAATCGATCTTCACAGTATACGTGCCCGCATTAGTGAAGGTGTTGGCACCGGTGTACTGAGTAATAAACTGAACAGATTTTCCACTAATTGTACCCGTAATGGTAGCAACGAGGGAGTGCTCAAGACCGTCGTATACGAGAGTCTCTGTACCGGACCAATCTACCGCAAGTGTCTGCTTGTTGATAGCAATACTCTTAGATACATTGCTGGGAAGAACGAAGTTTTCAGACTTAAATGCCGCATGATCAAGATCGTAAGAGGCCACCTGGACAGTGTACGATCCTACGTTAGTAAATACGTTATCACCGGAATACTGAGAAACAAACGTAACAGTTTCGCCGTTTATCGTACCTGTAAGGGTAGCAACAAGAGAGTGACCTTCACCGTCATAAGTAACCTTATTGGAACCACTCCAGGAGATGTTGATAGTCTGTGCCTTTACGGTAACTGACTTGCTTATTTCGGAGCTGATTATGTAGTTGCCGTAATCTGCAGTCTCTACGGTGCACTTGTATGTGCCAACGTCAAGGACGTCTCTTGCTGAGTCGGCGCTATATACGAGCACGGGCTCGGTATCACCGTTTGCAAGGTTAGAAACGTGTGCAGAAAGATATCTTGCGCTTCCGTCATAGGTAATGTTGCCTGCTCCGCTTGTAGAGCTATTATAACCCCATGTAAGCGAAATTTCTCTTGGGTATACCGTTACGGTCTTGCTTATCGCCTCACTGTTTTCATTGAGAACATAGTTAGTATTGTCGATTCCGGTTACCGTGAATGTGTATGTACCTGCATCGTGAATCTTGCGGGACTCAACGTTGTAGGTGAGGTTGATGGTATCGCCGGAGTATGCGTTAGTATACGCATTAACCTCTCTTTCAATGCTGTCGTACGTATAGTTATCAGCATTGTATTTTGAGGTATCGAAGCCCCATGTGAAATCAACAACGCAAGGAACGATCGTGTATTCGTGACCTTCATTTTCTCCAACAAGAATATAGTTCTCATTATGAAGACTTGTTGCATAAATCACATACTTATCGGAGCCGCCGTTTGCATTCTTACTGTTTTCCGCTTTATTATATTCCGATACGAAAACAGTTACTCCTACCGCGGAATCATAATAAGATGCTGTGGGATACTGATTACTTGCATTGTAAGTGAACTCGGACTTATTCCATACGAGCTTTCCGTAATTAAGCTCCTTCTGCGCGATAGTCCATTCGTAGCTTTCACAACCGGACTTCAGCTTATAGTTGGAGTTGTTTATACCTACAATGGTGGAAGTATAGGTTCCTGCATTGCACGCACTATGTCCGTTATACGAAAGAGAGAGATAATCCACGTCATAAACCTTACCGTCGTCATCGGAAGTAGCTCCGCGTTCGTAATTAGCATACTGATCGTGATATTTTCCATCGTATACAAAATCATTGATAGTCCAGTTCACTAGCACTTCCTTCTGCTGGATGCTCCACTGAAGCTCGGTGCTACCGGAAATAACGTAATTATCTTTGTGATCGCCTGCAAGGTAAACAATTGTTTTCAAAGTGCTTGCACTTGAGGCTGAATTATTTGTATAAGCAAGCTTAACGTCATCTGCAACTCCATCTCTTGTAAAGAGTGTTTCGTTGATAGCGTTAGTAAGTGTATATCTGTTTGCATTATATATAAGAGCAACATCACTGCTATATGGAGATGTAACACCCTTAGTTTCGTACTGCCATCCAGCAAGAGTAAGGGGAGCCTTATTTACAACGAAGTCAACAGTATTTCCGGATACAACGTAGTTGTTATTCTTTGTATAGCCGGATCCGCTGGAACTGTATACACCGACAACGGAGCATGTATATCCGCTTTCCTTTGCATTTATAATTGATTTGGTTGACTTGAAATCGTACTCTGTAGCAGCATCTATGGAATTGATATCCATATAATACTTTGTAGCATCCGATGAAACGGCTACGTAAAGATCGTTTTCAACAACGCCGTCAATAGTAAATCTCGGGCCGAGATATTCTCCATTATAGGTAACTGTATTGGTTTCATTTTTCCATGTTACACTAACTGTCTTGGGATTGATTCTCCACTCGAACGAAGAATTCTTTCCTATCTGATAGTTGTCGTTATCAATGCCGGAAATCGCAACCTTGTACGTTTCGGTTTTTGCATTGGTTGCAGAAAGATCTGCCTTGTTGCTAGCGTAGCTGATGGTGATTTTATCGGTACCAAGAAGAGTATATACGGGAGCAACCTCTACAACACCCGCGTTATAAGTGAACTCGGGAATAGCGCCGTTGCTTACGGAATACTCTTTTCCGTTAAATGTCCACGCAAAATCTACAACGTAGGGAGTGATGCTCCAGCTGATATCTTTTCCTTCGAAATTGTAGTTTTTGTATTCTTCGGGGAGAGAAACCTTAGTGATATAGCTTCCCGCATTCAGACCAAAGTCATTCTCATATGTAAGATTAACCACCTCTTCGCCTACAACACCGGAAACCTCCGCTTTGATAGCGTATCCTTTTGCATTGTATTCTACGAAGTGACCATCTGTTATAACACTCTCTGTACCGCTTGCATTATCGGTAATTTTCCAGATAATACTGAGAGGTTTTTTCTCGATCTTGAGAGTGCCGCTTACCGCTTCAAAGCTATAGTTGGGATTATTGAAGTTTTCGATAGCATAAGCATATTCGCCTGCATCTTTGGCGCTCATAGTAAGGAGATAATTCTCTCCATCCTTTTTGCCGTTTTTGAAGGCGGCACTTGTGAACTGATCGTAAGTTACACCGTCAATATCCTCGCTTTCGATGCCCTTCACAACAACCTCAAGAGTCTGCATAGCACCGGTATAAGTATATACGGAGGGCTGCTCTACTGTAACGGTTTTGGGAGTGATCGTAAGAGTTGCCACGTTATCCGACACGGTATAATTGCGATTGATATCGGCAGAATCAAGAATTCCGCTAATCTTTGCAGTATACGCTGCGGCATTCCTTGCGGAGAAGCTAATAACATAGTTATTTTCACTCTTCTCTCCCTTCAGCTTAAGACCACTGCTCATTCCCTCAAAAGCAAACTTTTCGTAAGAGAATAGATCAAGATCATTTGCAATTATTCCGCTTAAAGTAGCATTGATCATCTGTTCAGAACCGTTATAAGTGAAGCTTGAAAGACTATCATAGCTTACTGACAAGGTCTTTTTGGTAATTTCCCAATTTTGAATAGCATCTCCGCTCAGGCGGTAATTGTCATTGTTTATGCCTATGATTTTGGCAGTATACGTACCCGCATCTGTCGCAGAAACAGTATAAGCATCTTTATCATAGACAAATGCCAAAGAATCCTTATCAGCAGCAAATACTCCCTCGGGAATAGCCTCGACTCTATGCTCCTCGCCGTTATATACGATGGAATAATCGTTTGTTATCGCACCGTCAAGAGTCCATCTCAAGATGGTGACCTCTTTGGGAGTGATCTTCCAAGTATGGCTGGTGTTCTCCATTTCGGAGATAGTATAGTTGGGGTTATCTACACCTGTTGCTACGGCAGTATACATGCCGACGTTTTTAGCAATGTTGCTGTCGGGTTTGTAGATAACATTAACAACGTCTTCACCATAGACACCATTAAACTCAAGCCTTACAGTTTTATCTGTAGAGTCGTAAACAAACTCATCCGCGCTCCAGCCTACGTAGGTAAGCTTCTTAGGAGTGATCGCCATAGTGGCGGAAAGCTCCTTCGTATTGTAGTTCTTCGCTTCCTCGGGATCGGTTTTTGCGAATATTACAACCACGGTATAGTTTCCTACATCCCTTACTCCGTTGTTGGAGAGAAGGACTCCATCTTCGCCATAGTACTCAAAGGTTATGCCGATACTAGCGTCAACGAGCTTGTCTTCGTCAGTCAGGGTCTGATTCATACCGTTATACTCTGGAGACTTGTTCTTCAACTCGTAACCGCTAATATCCAGATCCTTCTTTGCGATATTGACTTCTATTCTAGTGTCGGTATAAGACTGATCTCCAAAGGGAGAGGTAGCAATTACTCTGAGTATGTAAGTTCCGGATTCCTCTACGTCGCTCAAGCGATAGATCTTATTGGGGCTGATCGGCAATGAATAGCCATCCTTATACCACTCGGTCGAGAATACTACACCGTCATAGCCATGACTCATAACACCCTCAAGAATGGCTTCCTGCGTCTCATCGTAAACGAAGCTTACAGCATTCTTGTCTGTGGAAATATCATAGTTTACTTCTTTAAGTACGGAAGGATTGATATCCGCAACAGGAGTATCAAACATCCAGCTACCCTGAATTGCAATGGGCTTATCACTAGTAGCCTGAGGATTATCATTGATATAAACGTCAAATATCTCCTGTGTGCTTCTGACGGTCTGACCATTTACTGTCCAAACAATACCGCCGCTATATCCGTCACGATCGGTAATGACGGGCAATGTTACCAGATCCTCAGAAGTCCAGTAAATAGTATCGGGGCTTCCGTCGGGACGGTAAGGTATATGCTGACCCCATACCATATTACCGGTATATTCTTCGATCCACTTAGCGTAGATCGCGGTGTCTTTGCTGACCTTTAACGTGCCGCCGGAAAAATCACATTCTTCTGTGAAATTACGGTCGAAGTACCATCCGCGGAATGCACTGTCAGCTTTAGAGCCCATTGTACCTGTCTCGTGTCTGTTAGCAATATAAGCGTTTGTATCAACAGAGGGAGCAACGCGATTATCGTACTTGTCATTCTTCAGGTCGCTCACCTTAATTTCTACAACCTCACCTGCGGATGCAAAAATACTCTCGATGTAGTAGTCAGTATCTGTGTAGAAATCTACTACATATTCATCGCTGGAGAGAATTGGGCGAATAGACGCCATATACTCACTGTTTTTCTCTCTGTAGTTATTGTAGTTTTCCTTTGGAACCTCGAGAGTTATGGAAGAATCCATACCTTCCAGGGAGATAATCTTGCCCGCATCCATACCGCTGAAGGTAACTGTTGTAAGCGAGCTGCATTCAAGATAGGGGTAAGAGAACTGCGCTCTTGCTTCATAGACGATTTTCTTGAGGGAGCCGGACTTGATAGCTCCGTTATCGATCTTCGTTACAGAGGAAGGAAGAGTGAGGGTTGTTATTTTATCATTATTGATAGCACCGCGCTCAATAGTATGTACGTTGCTGACAAGAACCTCATTGCCATCGGCATCGGTCTGCAGGGTGCCAAACTCAATTTTGTCAATCTTATATTTTTCAAGAACGGATTCATTAGAAATAGCACCGCTCTTGATCTTGGTTACAGGCTTGTTATTATAGGTAGCGGGAATATTTACGTAGGATGATGTACCCTGATAAACGCCGCTAACCTCATAAGATTCGCCGTCTTCGGAGAGAACGTACTGAAGCTGTCTTGACTCTGAAAACAGGTCATATACCTTAGGGGGTAATTGATATGCAAAGAGAAGACCGAGCTGCACAACGATCATAAGCGAACAAACAAGAATGTATTTTACTACACCGACTGTTGCCCTTTTCGAGCGTTTGGAGGGATCCTCACGCACGTTTTTGTTAGTCATATTCCTAATGGTGGAGTAATCAATACGCGGCCAAACAAGATAAGCGATAATTGCGCTGACAAACTGAAAAACAGCGATGACAGCCAAATCAATTCTTATATCGCCAAGTGTTATGGTTCCGGCAATAAATTCCGCAACCACCATACCGACCCAAATAGCACCAACAATGTAGGAAATATTCACAAGCTTTGATGAATATTTTCCATAACCAACTTTGATTATGTAGTCAAGTATGCAAAGTAATATTTGCAAAATGTTTATACCACACAGAAGATTTATGATAATCAGAATTCCGTCAGACGTTCCTCTTATCATCACAAAGTACCTTGTGATAAACGAACTTGCAAATATCGCAATAAAATTCACCAGTGCCAACAGATGCCTAAAGGTGACCACTCTGCGGTGCTCATGAAGGACTGTTGAGCTTAAATTTTCATTTGCCATAATTACTGCTCCTTATTGTTTTGTTCCAAGCTATCTGCCTCATCCGATTCTTCAAAGCTACCTACAGTCTTTGGTGTACCGATGAGTTTCAGGTTGCCGAGCTTGGTTACAACATATCTGCTAATAGTTTTTTTGTTCTTATTGCCACTAATCATAAATACAATGCCGTCAATACGTGTAACCATATGCTTGCCTTCGTCAAACATTTCATTACAAATAGCGCATCTGCTATTTTTGAGTTTGCCGTTGTACAAACCGCCGCAAACACAGCACTCGTTACATTTTTCAATGGAGGAGATCTTAATGCTGGACACCTCGATATTGAATTCGCGCGACAAAGTATTCTTATATTTTTCAAGAGCATGGAGCGCGGCATCGCGTCTTTCAATAGCATCAACGTTATTCAGGTTCTTGATCTTTTCGAGATAAGGTTCAAAATCTGCAAAATCCTTCAACTTTTCATTAGCATAGTTAAAGAATGCCATTTTCTCAATTGGAATTACGTCATGTTCATCATCTGTACCGGTGAATTCATCGTAAACCCACTCAATTCCTTGACGGCAGGTACAGTAGTTAACGTCATAATCACGAATAGACTTGATGAATTCTCGTCCGGGAGCAAGATCAAGCTTATCATACATTCCGGTTCCACCGGCAGCCAGCTCCTGATAGTTGAAATGCCAACCATGGCATTCAGGACATTGAGTCAAGCACTTTTCACATCCGGTGGAATATACCATTTTATCAGGCCTCTCAATGAGATCTGCCTTGGTTATTGCCTTCTTTTTTGTTCCGACCGCATCCAGAGTTTTCTCTTTGTCGTAAACGTCAAGATTCGCGTGAAGCCTATACCTCTTGTTAGTGTCGATAACATCTACAAGGTCATGCTTGCAACAATTACAAATGTGAATGTTTTCATTTAACGATTCAAACTCATTGTTTTCACTTGTAAGATAAGATGAGTTAAATACGCTATTTACCTTGTTTTTGCCAACATTAGTTTGCAAAAGAAGCTGAATATCGCAGTATGTCATCTTTGTCTCAAATATAGACTTAACAGTAATACTCTGAATGTCTATATCTGAGTTGATGTACTTATTGAATACCGCCTCTTGAATTGCCGGCTCTGTTTGCTTTAATTCCTCGACATTTGAATCGTCAAGCATGCTGAGCTTGCCAAAGTCACTGTTAAGCTTGACTGCATTATCAGCAATCTCCTTAACCTTGCCGTCCTTCAGCATAAAGGTGTAAACGTCGGGAGAAGCAGAAACGCCTGTATCTTTTACCAGCTGGCACTGGAAGATGTTGGCCTTGTTCTTGGAAAGGACGGATTCCCCCTCCTCCTGCTGTAAAATATTGGTCGTGATAACACTTTCACCATCACCAATAAAGTTACGAAGCGCGCTCTTGATTTCATCCGAAGTGGGAAGTCTTGCACCACTCTCGCAATCTCTCTGCATATAAGTAATGAGAGAATATACTTCGTCAATCAATGTGGATGATGTTTCGGCGTCAATGATCGCGTATCTATTATTAATACTATTGTAGAAGAGAGGGCTTGTCTGCTCTGGAACGTCATTGTACTCCTCGTTCTTATATACATCGTTAATTACGATATAATCCATATCTCCGATGTATATAGTTTCGGCAGCTCCGTATATCTCTCTGAATTGTGCCAGCTCGTTCTGGAAGCCCGACACATTAAATCCACTAAATGTGTCTTTTAGTTTTCGAGCTATTTCAGTTAATGCCATGTTTACCTCCTATTTGAGAAGTGTTCAGTGAATTCATTGCAGCTCGGCCTATCTTACCTATGGAAGTCTTCATTTCATCTGTAGACCTAGTGAGAATTCCCATTATCTGCTCAAAATATTTATTGAATATCATGTGATGAACAGATTGAACAGCGTCCTTGATCTCTGAAACCTGATCATATTCAGCGAAGAAGGGGGCTGTATAGTTGATTTTTTTCTTCAACATAATATTTAACGTTTTGTTTGCTTCTTTTGAAACTGTCAACGCTTGGTCGATCACCTCGGCAAGACCGTCAGAATTACTCTGAGTGCTGATAGTATCGTCGATCTGCTTTCTAAATCTGTCAGACTGAATTTTGCTCATAAGCCTTTCGGTTTCCTTAAAGTATCCCTTAACACCCTTTACAAAATCATTCAGATCGTTCGTTTGTATCTGTTGATTCAACTCGCAAACAGAGCAATCCTTGTATCTGACGTCGCATAGGTTATGCATCTGCTTTGTGCATACGTTGAAGAACACCTTTTTAGATTGATCAACCTTGCCGTATACGTACTTGACCTTTTTGCGCTTGGCTCTCTTTTTCTGTTTAGCCAGAGCTGCTTTCTCGGCCTTCTGTTTCTTCTTGTCTGAAATCACTTTCTCAGCCTTCTTGATCTTGCGTTTGCTTTTGCGAGGTTCAAGCGGAACAAGCTGCTCTGCATACACATCACGGCCACGGGTTCCCACAGAAACGCTGTTTGCAAATATAGCAGAATAATACGGCGAGATTGCGTCGAGGTATCCTAACTCCTCCCCGATCTCCACTGCCGAACCGGCTCTATCCAGGGTAAAGCTAGTGATAGTATCACAGAAACCGTCAGTCATGGATCTTACGTTTACTTTTCCGGACTTATCAATCACATCTTTAAAATTGTTATATACATCAGCAATGGATGCAACGATATCATGATAATCGACAGGCTTCTCTCCCCTGATGTAAAGCTTGGAATTTTTGACAGAAACAATAGATTCATTTTCATCTGTCCAAGTTGTTTGCCAAAGGTCCGCAAGGAGTCCTGAAAGGTTATCGTAGGTCACAAGTAAAGCAGAGTTTACATTTTCGCCCATATTGAGAGACTTTTTGACATAAGCATCGAATAAACAAATATCAGATATTGCATCAAAGAATACAACAGATGCAACATTAAGATTATTAGCAATTGACTCATAGTCAGAATAATTTGTCACGAAAATATCAGCACCGGAAAGCACACCGGCATCAACAGGAAGATTTATCGCCTTATGCTCCACAAGGTTATCAAGCATACCGATCACATCAGATTCGACATTATTTGTAACAATCAAGAGGGGAAGCTTAAGCTCCTTTTCCAAAAGGAGTTTTTTTACCGTAATACACTTGAAAGCCGCATCATCACCCTTGTGTGTTGCAGATAATGCATTTTCATTTCTGTCGAAATCGCAATAACTACGTCTTAAAAGATCCTCAAATCCCGAATCTTCATGATAAACTCTATAGATCTTGCATCTATCACCTATAACTCCGGTGTCGCAATAAAACGCATACTCGCCGAACACCTTGAAAAAGTTTGTCGCATCTTCCTCTGACATTTTAGCAACTGCGAACGATTCGATGTTGCTTTCCACATCCCCCTTCAGCTTTTCGCTGAAGAACATATCACACACAGTGGTAGCAAACATATTATCATCTTCCGCAATCATATCAAGGATAGACTGATTGGAGAGATTGCGACGATTCTTTTTTGCCACATCCATAGCACGAAGGAAGATCTCTTCCTTTGTCATAAAGTCAAAGGAGCTTTTGATATAATTTGAAAGTCGCTCCAAGTCACCGGGAATATATCTTTCCCTTCCCTTGGCTCTTTGAAGACACAAGCTCTGCAGCTTTTCGTCGTCTGTAATATACGACACATTATTATAAAGATCCTCTATCTCATCACTGTAATTACTCGCCTGTCTTCTTACATCGATCTTGCTTTTTTCAAAAGAAAACTCATTGTATATAAGTGATGCTGCCGCATAGAAGCTGATAACATCATTATCAACTATGCAACTTGAGATAATTACTGTTTTTGCGGCACTGTCGGCAAGTCCGGTAAGTTTTTTATACGAATGAACAACATCTGTATAATACTTTTTGCCCTTAATGATTACCAGCTCGTGATTCTTCGGAGTTCTCGTGATATTCTCGTTAGGATCCGACTCTTCAAATGCAAGCATCGAATAAACATCATCTACCACCAACATATCATATGCGGCATCTGCCAGAAAATCTGAAAGAGCATAAGTCTCAACCGTTCCATCGAGATACTCATTATACTTATCTCCGCGCTGATAAAGCTGACCATGTAATACGGGCTTTTCATCATCGCAAAGCATAACAATAATTTTGGGATAGGCTTGCTTAAACTTTTTTGCCTGATCAACGCCACCTTTTATCCCTACGTCGCTCAATCTGCACATTTGCCTGAACTCTTCAATAGTAGAAATAATTCTTATTTCACCGGTAGCGTCATTTAACGCAGCTTTTATTTGTAGTGCCGTTTTCTTTTTATTAACAACACAGATGAACGATGATGCGCCGGATTCAACAAAAAGCTCCTTTACTACCGAGAAAGCCCTGTTCTTAAAACTATCTACAAAGAAAAGCTTTCCACCGTTGTCATTAAAGCGCGTCTTCAACTGTTCATAATAATTTAGGCTTTGCATTTTATGTATTACCTTCCATATTGTTCATGAAATCTGCAATAGAAAGAATCTTGATGAAGTTCTCAAACAGAGATGCGCTGCTAAGAACGCTATCACACTGCTTATAGAACTGATCCAGTATGTTCTTTATATATTTCGCCGCTACCGTATCCCAATAAAGAGCCTTGATAGGATTGAAAATCTCAGAATACTTACTGAATGGGATGGTGAAGGAGGTATCGGTATCGGGAAGCTCAGCGATAAGCTTTGTCACCTTATTCTTCTCTGATTTGAAGCGCTCAAGATTCTTATTAAGCATAGACTGAGTCTCTTTGTCTGTATTACCGCTGATAACACCCTTTGAAAAAAGATCATGATAATTCTTTATTGCGCTGTTATAGAATTTCTCACCTTCGTTAAAGAATCTCTTGATTGCATTAACAAATTCACGGGAATTATTTCTTCTTCTTGCGGGATTAGAGCGACAATACTGCTTGTTGGGACACTTATCGCAAGTCTCGGCGCCGCAGCTTAAGAACACACCGTTGGAAGAGTTAAATCTCATTACGCGATTATTCGACTTATCAACGGTATATCCTGCTCTCTGAGGCGAAATTGAATTGCAGAATACGGTATCGAAGGAATCACGAAGAGCCTGAAGGAATTCAAAGTCGCAATTCACCTTGTACTTGCTTTCGGAGAAGAATTGGCTAAAGTCAGCTGCCATTTTTTCAAGTTCATTCTTCTCTACCTTTTCTCTGCAAAGCTTATAGAGATTGTTATAATATTTTTCCAGCTCATATACCTTACCGGAGAAGGACACCTGCTGTCCCTTTGCGGATGCATTTGTTTCATCCGGAACAGAAACGATACCCGTAGTTTCACCCATCCACTGGGTGAACATCTTAAGCTCATAAGCGAAGAAGTTAATAACAAATCCGCTCATATCGTTAAGAGAAACGAAGGAGATGATATTGATCTGAGAGTTATTACTACTGGGTCTGATACGGTCGATACGTCCTATACGCTGCTCCATCTTAAGCGGGTCGTAGTTAATATCGAAGTTGATGATGGTATCAGCCTTTTGAAGGTCAACACCCTTTTCATATCTCTTGGGATCAATGATGATAAGAAGGTTTCCGTCATATTTATTAAGATCCTCTGTGTTATCAGATACCTTCCACTCGCTTCCAAGTTTATTTACACCGTAGCTATCCCACTTTTCTTTATAAAGCTGCTGCTTTTTGGGATCAATAACAAAGTTTTCACTGTAAAGAGGTTTAACCTGCTGATATCTGAACCATT
This sequence comes from Eubacteriales bacterium, assembly GCA_045636465.1. Classification (GTDB taxonomy): domain Bacteria; phylum Bacillota; class Clostridia; order Oscillospirales; family CAG-272; genus UBA1740. The sequence continues at coordinate 32,535 of JAZTXP010000075.1, read as the reverse complement.
CAAGAATAGAATCTCTGCCCTCTTCGGCGAAGAGAAGCACCTTCTTGTTAATAGTTCCAAGCTTGGGATCCGAGCCATCCATCAGCTTGTTTACAAGAGCAAGCTTGTAATCAACCATCTTTGCATCGTTAATATCTACAGAATCGTATTTATTAAACTGAGGTAAATGGTTAACGGGATCGCCGCCACTCATTGAGTCGTTAATGTAACTAAAGATCTTATTAGCGTTTTCAAAGCGCTCTGCCTTTACCTCATCGTCACCCGTCATTTTATCAATATTAGGTAGATCCTTGATGCTGATAGACGACTGAGCTTTTGTAGGAAGCTCTCTTCTGACGTTGATGAAGCAATCGAAGAAATTGTCATCGCGCATAAGATAGATAACTTTACCGTCACGTCTTGGCCAGACAGGAAGGTTTCTGAAGCGCTCCATCTTTGCTTTGTTCAACTTATCAAGATCGGGACATTCGTTAAGATTGTATGTCTGGTGACGGGTGTGACGGATACCGTATTTACGGTAGGTCTTGTGCCACTTTCTCGCGCCATCCTTTATCTCAAGAAGCTCTCTGATCCTCTTTATGGGCTTTCCGTCTTCCTTAGTAAAATCTTCTTCAAAACGCTGCTTAATAGTATTGTTTAGAATAGCTCTGAATACAACTCTCGTCTGAAGATCGGTTGAATAATCCTCAAGAAGATCTTGGATACTCTTAAGAACGTTCACGATATTATTCTGAGTTTTTGTTTCCGCATTATATGCCAAAACAAGCTCCATAATAATTTCCTCAACCGACATATAAGCCACATGGCTCTCAAGATATTTTGCAATACCCTCAGGGTCATTCAAGTGAGTACGGAGGAACGTGTTATTAAAGTATGGGTAAAGGTATCGTGCAGCTCGGTTATCCTCACCACCTGATGTGCCTTTATCGCGTTTTTCCTCCTTTAAGAATCTGGAGGGATTCTTGCAAAATTCATTAGGCGAATCTGCAAGACACATTGTAAAGGCTTGATAAATGCCATCTATAGTACGCTCTATTTCATCATGACTTGTAAACGCACCTACACCAGGCATCAGACTCTCGGAAATCTGTCTATATGCCTCCGCATCCTTGTTACTTGCAAGAAGAGTAAGCAAATAGAAGTCTACCATATCCGATTTAATGGGTGTCGCGGTAAGGAATATCTTTCTGGTTGCCTTATCGGCAAGACTCTTAAGCTTTTTATAGAGACTCTTTTTCTTAATGAAGTAATAGTCATCAAAGAGTTCGTATCTGTTATAATCGCTGGAGGGGAACTGCTGATATCCGTCATTTCTGTGGAACGCAGTTCTTTCCATTCTGGAGGAAACGTCAATATAGTCGTGAACCTCGTCTACGATAAGAGTCTGATATCCGACGTCAATGAAGAAATCAATTATTCTGTATTCTTCATAAACCGTAGCAATTTTATTTTCCTTGGTCTGAACGTTGTACTTGTGCTTGTAATTCTTCATCTCTTTGAAGAGAACCTTATTGAGGAATTCGCGAAGAATTACGTTGTCACCGTTATACTCGGAATAAGCGATAGGAATTACAAGAATAGGATTGTTTATGGCCATGCTCTGCGCAACAGCAGAAATCTCACCGGGCATACTTGCAAAGTATCTGCCGATTACGATAAACATAGCCTCAAGCTCCTTTTTCAGGAGCTTGCAGTATTCCTTTGCAAAGCGGACGGTGTTAATATTCTCCATTCTGAGCATAGTTCTACCTCTCATAAAGTTAGAGATAGCGCCGCTTTCGTCATACTTATATTCTTTTCTGTAGTTTGTACCTGTTATGGAGAAGGAGGAGCCATCAAACTCTACGTGGGGATTTCCCGGCATCTCCCAGATATCAAATCCGTTGTTAATAAGCTCAACTGCCTTGAGTATATCTTCCTTGATGAAGGATGCTATCAGTTTATCTGCATCTATCTGATTTGATTGATTGGCTGTATACGTATGCTTGAAATCATATTCCTGGTATTCAACAAACTTCTCGTTAGCAATACAATCGAAGATGCATCTGGAGAAGTCATCCATGTTTTTCAGCGCCTTTACCGTAGGAAATACCTCGTTACCGCGCACGTATTCTCTGATACCGAACTTTTCGGCAAGCTCGTACTCCCATTTTTGCGCCAGGATCTCGTTGGGAACGATAATAAGGAGTGAGCGCAGCTCGTTACGGCTGGCAAGCTCGCTGATTATCATGCCTGCCTCAATGGTTTTACCCATACCTACCTGGTCGGAAAGGATACCACTCTTATTAAGGTTGAAAACGAAATCGTAAACCGCTTCCTCCTGATAAGAAAAATATCTCTTATTGCTATTGCGGCCAATATCACTGCCGAACCAATAGAATCTGGAGTAATAATCCTCCTTAAGACGAAGCTCCTGCTTGTTATCAGCTTCGTTTACAAGGCGGAGCAGCTCCTCTATCTGGGCTACCTTTTCCTTGTTTTTTAAGTCGGTATCCTTCCGGGGAACCGGCATTTTAACGTCATTCTTATCTATCATGTTTATCTCCTAAACACTATTAAATATTTTGATTTTTTATTTGATCGTGCTAACGTAACTATATCCGCAGTATAAATCTCCATTAACACAGAAATATTGATCAACTCCTGTAATATCTATCTCATCTTTTAATATCTCACCGGATGGCGAAGCTTTAGCAACATATGCAATCCTGGATAGGGGTGAAATTTTCAAATAATGAAGATATCCGTTCTTTTCTGCAAAGAACAAATTGTATTTTACATCTCGATTAAACACGTTTGTATCTCTGATCTCGCCCTGATCGATAGTGTAGCAAGCACAAGAGCATTCTTTGGTGATCTTGCTCTTGAAATACAGGTAAAGCACATTACGAAACGTTTGTATTCCCAGCACCTCGTAATTATCTCCCAGCTCTATGCACCTGAGCTTGCGGGGATAACCTATAGGGAAGAAATACACTTTATTGGAAGATCGCCAGAAAACGCATCCGTTTGAATCACATACGATAGCAGAATCTACGTTCTGACAAAATTCCTTATCCGAATTAGGCTCATCCTCATCGATGGCAACCTCCTCAAGCCTGGAAAAAGCAGAATTATAGTAAAAATAATTAAGCTTAAGCTCGTTTACAAGAAAAACATGAGATCCCATGCAATAAATATGGCTTTTTCTGCTAAGTGTCTTTTCAAGCACTCTAGAAGCAACCAAGGTGAAGGAAACCTCTCCTCCAAAGCTCATTTTATAAGCTCGAAGCTCCGAGGCGTCCTTGCCGTTATTTCCATAAACAAACATGGTATAAACAGTGCCGTTTTTTGTCCAGGCAACATCGATACCCCACGCTTTTATATCATCTATGAGGACAGTATCCGTTTCCTTACCGTTAATTATTAACTCGCCATACGCTCCTATCTCAAAGTAGAAATTGTCGAGCCAAAGCGGAGTAATCTTTCCGGTATTTCTACATATACCTCTTTGTGTTTTTTCAAGGGTGGCAACACCAAACTCTCCTACCCTGTCGATCTTGGCGTAATTACCGTCTATCGAACCGCTTTCCAATAAGTAGAAATTACTTTTTTGCGAGTTCCATTTTTCTATATATTGCTTTCGCCACTCGATAAATTCCCTATGTACATTTTTCCCCACGGCATAGGTTTTCAATTTTATACCCGGCACGAAAAATGTCTTATCGGTTGGCCTTTTTTTATAAAACGTTTTTATCATAAATTACAATTGGTTAACTCAATGTTATTTTAAGGTCTGTTCCATATCTGTCTATATTACGCAATTTTCTGTTGTTCAATAAAATCGTATATATTTCAGTTTTGTCAACAGGACCGTATTTTTCAATATATTCATTCAAATCCGAAGCAGTGAAATACGCATCTTCCAAAGAGGACTTGCTATCGATCCTACTGATAATAAAATCCTCCAGCTGTTTATTAGGTGTTCTTCTTGCCAGCGTTTCAATGGAGATGTACTTTTCGGAATTATAAGGTTTCATGACCTCTGCATATCCGTAGCCGTTCTCCCTGCAATACTGGGCAAGCTGCTCGTATTTATCTATATTCAAGTGATAGCAAGCGGCATCAAAATTTTTCATTTCTATGATCGCTATTCTTCCCTTATAATCCCTGATGATAAAGTCGGGAAAATACTTTCTGTTAGCTAAGCGCTGAGAAATGTAAGGAATCTCAAGAGACTGAGCTTTAATATCCTTAATATATCCAACCTTAGCCAGGGCGATAGCAAATTTTCTCTCAAGAAATGAATCACAAATAAGAAGCCTCTTCTTATCACCAAAATCAATTTCCAATTCACATGCATGAGCAGTAACGTCATCATAAGGCTTTTCTATATCGCCAAAGTACCGGTCAAGAGAATCGTGTCCCGTAACTGCATTTTCCGGATAAACGATCAGTGCTTCTACCGCATCGCACTTTGACTGCATAGGTGTGGTTGCAGCCTTCACCGACTGCTTATCGTACTGTCCTACTCTTTGATTTTGCTCCTCCGCCTTACTGTTTTCCGCATGCTCTTTCGCCATATCGGGGACGGGCATATTAAGAGCAGTATATCCTGCAGGCATTACTACTCTTCCCTCTCGCTCCACCTTCATCATACCGCGCTTAATGAGATAAGCCTCGTAATTTTGAGAGATAACGTTTTCCGCCTCATTCATGGCACGGGAGAGCGTATTGAGTCCAACGGGGCCGCCGCCAAACTTCTTGATCATTATTTCAAGAAGCTGTCTGTCCCCGGGCTCAAGGCCGTTTTTGTCAATTCCGTTTTCATCAAAGAACTTGGATATTATTTCCTCGGTTATGGAAATGTTAAGCTTTCTTATCTTCTCGGCATCAGAGAACAGTCCCTTCTCACGGATGTTATGTTCTTCCGCGTACCAAACCAATGCCTTATCGGATATTCGCTTTACCATATTGTTTGCCACACGAGGGTTGTTTCTGCATCGCTCGGCAACCTTAAGGCAAACATCTCCGTTCGCCTTCATGCCAAGCCTTACGAAGGATGCGCTGATTATCTGAGCTAATACCTCGTTGGTGTATTCCTCAAGTCGGATCTGTATAGCTCTTTGAGTAAAGGGCTTGGCGATCTTGCCGATCTCGGTAGTCGCACCTATGAGAGTAAAGGGCTGAAGATTGATGGTTATGGGCTGGGCACTCTTGCCCTTTGACTCCTTATATGTGATCTTTCCGTCCTGCATTGCGGAATACAAAACCGCTTCTGCTACCGATGTAGGTAAAACATGTATTTCATCCATGAAGAGAATATCATTTTTCTTCATACCGGTGAGAACACTTACTAATTCATCGATAGTTATATTATTTGCATTTACTTCAATAAAGTTTGAGTTCATTTCATTTGCAATAATTTTTGCAAACGTGGTTTTACCAAGACCGTGAGAACCAAACATAATAATATGTGGCAACGCCGCATCACGAAGCAGAGCGGCTCCAATGAGGTCCTTGACTGCCAAAACAGCTTTTGGCTGACCAATATAATCACTTAATCTTCTTGGACTGAGAGAGCCGATGAAGTTCCCGTGATTCTTTGGAGCACTGTCTGCCGCTCTCGGCGATGCCGATATAGGGCTGCTTACTGAAGCACCGTTATGTAAAAGGCTTGGATTTATGTGTTCCTTTGGCTTTTCACCCACAGACGGCGCACGGTTTTTCTGCGCTTCTATTTTTTCGTTAAGATCTGAGAGCATGGTCTTCATCTTACTATAGTTGTCCATGTATTTGATCTTATCGCGACCGGATGCTGCTCTGGCAAGGAGTAAAACGCATTCGCAAGCCTGCAAGAGAGCCTCCTTTGCAGAAGCATAATCTCCCTTTTCTGACGCTAATCTGGATCTCTTAAGGCTATCATTGATATAGCTGATCTTATCGTTCATAAAAACAAGCCTTCCTTTTGGGATGATTTTATTTGTTGAGCTCCTTCTGTAATGCGAGAAGCTCCTGGTCAATAGACATATCCATGTTATTTACTGCCGAGCCTGATGTTCCGTAGATCATCTGATCGATCTCCGCATCGGAAACAGAAGACATTCCGTCGGAGTAATCGCTGAAGCTGTCCTGGCTATTCTCAAGCATATCTGCAAGATTTTCTGTCTGGTTCTCTACCATTCCCATAGCCTTTCTAAGCTCACTGGACACCTTGTTAACATCCTGAGTGGCAGTTCCTGCAATGCTCTTGCTGATATTATGAACTGCCTTGAGGAATTCGCCTGTCATAGCAGACATATCTCTCATCTGTGAAATGATCTGAGCATTAAGAAGCATTTGCATCGTGCGCTTGCGCTCACTTACAGTCATCTTCAGCGCTTCCTTTGCAAGCTGAATCTGCTGGGGAAGGTTTTCCTCCTGAGCAACAATAGCGGTCTTAATGTAGATGGCTTCCTGTTCCTTAAGCTTGCGTATGCGCTTTTCAAGCTCCTTCATGGACTGCTTTACCAGCATCTTACGCTCTTGCTCTTTTTCCTGTTTAGTCTTAAAAAGTCCCATTTTATTTCTCCTTTTGTTGTGCTTCTGTTTTAGTTAAATCTCAGGGATGTCTTGTGGTAAAAACATCATCAGATCCTCTGCTGTAAGCTTTTTTCCATCATTTCTCTCATTATGGAGGCGAACCTTTTGTTTTCTTTGAACTTTTTCATATAGATTTCTGACTGCACGAGCATTACCAAACGAAACAGGGTCGCGTTCCTCGTACATTTTGTTAAGAGTCGCTTTTATTTTGCCGGATGCCTCAGAAGAAATTTCGAACTGTCCTTTTTTGCACATTCCCTTAAATATCTCATACATCTCGTCCGCATCGTAATCCGCAAAGGTCAACTTAGTTGGGAATCGATCTTTCAGACCTTCGTTCATTTCAAAGAATTCGTGCATTCTTGTGTCATATCCTGCCAAAATAGTAACAAACTCTCCTCTGCTATTTTCTACAGCAGTAAGGATTTCTCCGACAGCCTCTTTGCCAAAATCATTTTGTCCGCCCTCTGCTAAACGATATATCTCGTCTATAAAGAGAACTCCACCCATAGCTTCATTGATTTTTTCGCGAGTTTTAGCACCGGTCTGGCCCACGTATCCGGCAACCAGATCAGCCTTACCCACTTCAACCAACTGTCCCTTTTCGATAATACCGATAGAATAAAGAATGTCAGCCATTATGCGAGCCACGGTGGTTTTTCCGGTTCCGGGGCTTCCGGCAAATACCATATGGTGGTTTGTTGTCGCGGCAACAAGTCCCAGTCGCTTTCTTTCAGCATCTATCTCCAGCTCAGCTATTAGGTCACTTACCTCTCTTTTTACTTCTGTAAGTCCAACCAATTCGTTGAGCTTATTAAGAGCTTCTTCTACTGAAATTTTTTCTTTCGGAGTATTTTCTTTTTGAGTATTTTCTTTTGAAGCGCTTGTTTTTGAAGCATTTGCTTTTTCGGTTGCGCACGGTGCCACTGCCCTAGTCTTTACATCCTGAAGCAATTCGCGGAGAGATTTTACCTTCGCCATTAATCTTTCCTGCTCTGCACCATAGGTGAGGGGGACGAGCTTCAAAAGAGCCTCGCCCGCCTTTTCGAGGGAACGCTTTGCCTCACTCCAATTCTTCTGCTGGCAATATTTCAGCGCACAGTCGAAATTGGTTTTATACGTTCTTTCTAAATAATCTTTGTTTTCCATAAGAACCCCTTAGCTGTTGAGAAGTTGTCTAAGCTGCTCCACCTCGTCATTTGTGGCGGAAGAAGTGCTATGGTTACCATCAGCAGCCACGCCTCCGTTCTGACCAAGGATGTACGCGTTAATCTCTCTGTCAAGATCATCGTGAGAGTAGTCAACATCCATCATCATTGCATCATCTTCATCAGGAAGACCCGCTTCCATTTGAGAGAAGAACTGGTCAATACTAAAGGACTGCTGATCGAGAGTCTTCTGCGCATTCATAAAGTCCATCTGGTTTTTCTTAATTTCGTTCTTATCCAGAGTCAACTTGCCGAGGGTATTCATAATCTCGCCCATAGATCCAAGGAGCTTCTGGGAGTTATCTGCGAGAGACTTCATACATTCCATTGTTTCAATTTGGAAAAGAAACTTCTCTGCCTGGGTCTTACGCGCCCTTGCCACCTTAAGAGCGGAGAGCTGTGTTCTGTAAATATCGTTGTAACCCTTAACTTTTGCAGCAGCGGCATTAGCAATAATCTGCTGCTCATTCTTTTCGATGCTGGAAATAAGCTTTGCTATCTCTCTTTTGCTTGATTTAGCCGCCTGCTTGGCATCCCATTCTGCCTGTTCTCTTGCCTGCTGAGCCTCAAGCTCTTTTTTATTCTTTCTAGCACGTAATGCGTCTAACATATTATCCTCCCGATTACTGATTCTTTTTCATTGCTAAAGAGAAGGGATCGTTATCTTCTGCAGCATTGTTCGTTCCTTGTGCAGAAGCGTTACCCATATTATTCATAATATTCGCTCTCTTCTTGTCTTCAACTAAGCTATCGAAAGCAGAATCTGTAGTTGCTGCGCCGCCAAGAATGCTATCCATATCACCGATAGCCCCCTTCGCAACGTTCATAATATCATTTGTTTCACCGATAGCTCTTTCAAGTCTATTGGTAACGTCGCTCATCTCTCTCTCAAAATCTTTGAGGCTAGTAATCTTTGTAGATTCAAATGCGCCAAGCTGGCTTGCTGTGTTGCGCGCGCCGATAACCTCAAGTGCAAGGTCATACTTGGACTGCCACATATTAATGTTACGAACGGTTTCCTTCTTTTCTGCCTCAAGAGCATTATATCTGAGTCTATACTTCTGGCGCTCTACATCGTTTGCCTTTGCTGCAAGATCGAGAACTTTCTCCTGCTCCTGAACGATCTTTTCCTGACGGTCAAGCTCGGAATGAATGCGACCAAGGGCTTCGGCTTTACCGTGCTCTGCATCTCTTTCCTTTTCGTTGAAAGCACTCTTGCCGTATCTTCTGCCCTCGTCAAGTTCTCTGTAAAGAAGGTCTGCACGAACAACAACACTCGCCATTCTCTTCTGTCTAACGTCGTCCTCCATCTTGCCTAAGATGTCATTGATAATGCCGTCAATGCCCTCGTAATCCTTACCGGTTTTATCATAAGGAAGCCTGTCAATAAGGATCATAAGCTGTGACAAGGATTTGTTGATACCGAAGTTGTTTACGCCTCTGTCAGCTGCATTGAACATAATGCCTTCAAGTCTTCTCTTGAAATCCTCTGAATTCTTGCTGTAAGTCTTTTCATTATATCCGAAAAGTCTCATTCCAAAAAGTCCCATAATTTGTCTCCTATTCGTATTCAATATTCAATAAATTTATTAAATTATTTTTTTAATTCTTGCCGATATGTTTTAGTTATTTTGGTCTTTGATCATTTTTTCAAGCGCCAATCTGAACGAATTTTCAGCCTGAGCTTCGCATGTTTCATTTTCCTCGTCGGATTTATGAATATCTGTTCCGAATTTTTCTGCTACAAGCTTATCAAACCCACTCATACTCCTGTCAATTCCCCACTCTATCTGCCCAAAATCCAAAGAATCAATGGACACTAGAGGTGGAACGGGCTCTTCATCATACAACCACGTTTGCATTATTTTCCCAAAAGATCGTTCAAGTTCTCTTTCAAATGATGCAAGGTCACCCATGTGTTGACTAATTTCATCAAGGGGAAAGAATTCTTTAGAACCACTTATGATGTTTGCAAGACTATCGTATGTATTCTTGCAAACACTAATCTCGCGCCGCACTTCGATCTTTTTGGTCTCTAAGTTGTTATATTCGAGCTCATATCTTCGAATCTTCTCCTCACTTGCTTGCGCTGCAAGAGCCACAATCTTATGCTGGCGAGCTTCTATTGCTTCGATTCGAATGAGATGACCGTGGATATTTCCCAAGGCCTCCGCTCTCACATATTCTACCTCTAGCTCTTTGGGAGAGAAAGCTCTTATGCCAAATCGCCTTCCTTCGTCAAACTCTTTGATAAGAAAAATGCAGCGAAATATCAGGCTAGCAAAACGTCTTTCCTTCACATCTTCTTCCATCGCGGAAATGCGCCTGTCGATCTCACTGTCTACGATCGCATATTCCTTGCCGCTTTTTACGTACGGCAAACGATCAATCATTAGTAAGATACAATTTAATGCTCTGCCAATGCTACTGACGAAAATTGAGTTTTGTGTGTACTCATTGCTGACTATACTTTCAAGTATATTTTCAAGCCTTTTTTTGAATTTTTGGTTATTCTTTTCAAAAATCCATTTGTTGTATCCAAAAAGTCCCATCACTTTTTTCCAAAAGCCTGATAAATCAATATCTTTCACCGATTTCATTTTCACCTTCTGCAACTGAAATTATTTTTTAAGTTTTTCTCCGCATTTCTTGCAGTAATTGGAATCGGTATTATTGGGTTCTCCGCAACGGCTGCAGAATATCTTACCCTTATTTTTCTCTTCCTTGTGGTGATCGGAGCTCTTGCTGCTATCTCCACCCTTAACTGCTTTGATAATGCCGATATCAACCTCGCTGGCAGCCTTTGCTACGGAGATGTCATCTCTACGTCCCTCGTTAACGATGCCCTTTATTTTAACGTCTACCTTCGCGCCCTTGAGAGCTTCTCTTGCAACCTTGTGGGATGGCTCATAATCAAGGTTGATTGTAAAGGAGTTAACTGTAACGCCCTTGGAATCAAATTGCTTGTTCAGCTCATACTTAATATCCTCTGCATACTCTCCAACGTGTGCCTGGCATGCATTCAAATCCTTGCCTGCAATCTTCGCAGAAACGTATCCTCGCGCAGTGCCCGCGGTGATAGAACGAAGAAATTCTCTTACGTCATTTTTGGAGAATTCATCCTTGTCACCCATAGGAAGTGCTCTGATGAATGAGAAGAAATCATCAATAACATAACAGTATTCGCCGAAGCAGACCGCCTTTGCCTCTACCTCGAGATCAGGATCAAAGCAATTGATCGCCGCAGGTCCTGCAAAGCCCCACTCGGACTTGAATTCTGTTCCCATATCGATAGCATAAATTTCGCAGCTTGTATATGGCTTCCATCCTCCAATAAGCTTGTTTTGCTTCCCGGGATTAACAAGACTGTTAAGAGTTACAGAGTGTTTAGAGGTTATCTTTCTGTCATTTTCAACATATACGATCAGGGTAAGACCGTCATCACTTTCAATAACAGTGTTGGGGCATGCTCCGTCGCAAGGAACCTTCCAACAAGCGATATTTGTTCTCTTTTTGATTGTGATTTTCTCCATTTTTGTTCTCCTTTTTGTAAAATACTATATGAATTTTTGTTATTGCAAATTTAGGTCTAATAATGTCAGACAATCAAATTTTCTTTTTGCCGACTTTTTTTGCGGCTTCAAGATTTTTACCTGCAGAAATCCCGGAGCGAACATTACCGCTACTGGGAACCCGGATCTTCGGTGAAATATCTAAAGAGGGTTGATCTACAAATCTTTTAGCAATGTTGATAGGTATAGCATAATTCATACCTTCTGTAGCAGATCCGTCTGACTTTAGCCTCTTGGAACAGATAACACCGATTACCTCTCCTTTTGAGTTAAAGATCGGTCCGCCGGAATTGCCTCCATTTATCGCGCAGTCGGTCATCAGCACAGTATGACCGTTGATTTTTCTCTGCTTATCGCTAACGATACCTGCTGTAATACATGTGCCATCGCCAAGAGAATTACCGATAACGAACACCTGCTCTCCTATACGGACGTCGTCAAAATTAGCAAAGGTAACTGCTTTGGCATTTTCCGGCACAGACTTTAGCTTTATAAGAGCCAGATCAACGCCCTTTCCTCTGCCACCTGCATCGTCGCCTAATCTGAGAACCGATGCCTTGGTTTTCTTTCCCGCAATTCTGACATCAACGCTGTTTACCGCCTGATTAAGCTCATTGCAAACAACGTGGGCGTTTGTAAGGGCATAGCCTTTGTCATCTATCAGCAAGCCCGAACCGGAAACCAAACCGAGAGGATGATCCCAAGTGATCTCCAGAATAGAGTTTATATTACTTTCAAAAACATCCGCGCCTTTGAAGGATGAAACCTCATCATTCGCCTGTGTGTTCTCTGCCGTTGATGAAACAGAAGGCATTGTCTCGTCGATAAAGCTGCTACCGCAATAAGGGCAACTGAATTTATTTCCATTTGAAGAAGTTATTTCTGCTCCGCAATATATGCATTTCATTTTTTGTTTCTCCTTTTTGCATTATTTGAAAGGCAAAAACATCCTTGCCGTTTCCATTGTTTATAAATATCTTCAAAAAATTATCTACCTTAAATTAGTATTTATTATAACATATATACATAGGCGTGTCAATAAAATAATTCACAATTTAGTCAAAAAAAGTTAAAAATTGTAGAAAAAAGGACTCATGTTAATGCCGTTGTATAGAAAACTCTCTTTTTACCGATACAAACGCACAGAAAAATAATTTAAGAATACCATCGAATTTGTTTCATAAAAAGCAGATAAAAATATTGACAAAATGCGTTTTTTGGTGTATCATATATATGGTATTTTATACTCAAAAAATTAAATATTGAGAAAGGAAATTGGTATGAACACAGAACAGATCACCAATTCTATTCCCCCCGAGCTTTTGGCATGGCTCGAAGAAACATTTTCATCCTTTGCGGCAATCGCAGTGGTCGTTTTCCTTGCATTTGCTTTATGGGGTGCATTCCAGGGCTTCAGAAGAAGCATTTTCAGACAGGTTATTCACGTTGCGGTAACATTCCTCACCGCGGTTATAGCCTTCCATTGCACGTCCTCAGCTTGTGATATGATCCTCGCAAGCTTCACGGACATGACTTCCTCTCAGTTTGTTACTATGCTTGAGTTAGAGTACGGCATCCTTCTCACGGAGAACGTAAAGAACATTCTCCTCTCCTTCGATATGGATACCTTCGGATACGCTCTCGCTCTCATCATCAACACACTGATTGCTCCTCTCGTATTTGCTATTCTCTTCGGACTTATAGCATTCCTTGGTAAAATAGTGACAAGCGTTGTCTGCTTCTTCGTTCCCAAGGGACAGACCCTTACATACAAGCTCCTCGGTATTGCAGGCGGCGTTCTTGAGGGCGCGCTTATCGCAGGTGTAGTTCTTCTTCCTCTCGTTGGCTGGGTAAACATTGCAGGCAATGCAGTCGACGTAGTAAGAGAAAACGCTCCCGAGGACGACGAAGGCGCGGCACAGATCGTAGAATTCTACGACGAGACAGTTCTTCCTCTTGAAAAGCACGTGATCTTCCAGATGGTTGGAAGCCTTGGCGGCAATGCAACACTTACAGATATCGCTACCGTTGAGATAGAAGGCGAGGAAAGAGATCTTCGCGAAGAATTCAACGTGCTGGTTAAGCTGGGCTACGACGTAAGCAAGCTCAGTGAAACAGACTTCCTTGCTCTCACAGAGGGTGACAAGAGTGTTATCACCAGCATTATCGATGACTGCGATTCCTCTATCGTTGTTTCCAGAATCACCTGCGGCGTTGTTAACGGCCTTGCAGATGCTGTCGCAAACGGCGCAATCCCCGTAAATGTAACAGAAAATTATCATGCCATTATCATGGAAGCCGTTTCTATTCTCGGAAGCGAAAAGACCAATCCCCAGACCCTCAAAGAAAACCTTACAACCTTCAAGAACATCTACTTCCTTCTCTCCAACGAGGGCGTTCTTGCAGTATTTGAAAAGGTTGATGGCGAAGCTACTACCAGCGAAGAAAGACTTTCCGAGGCTCTTACACAGAAGCATGCGGATGGCTCTACAGTTCTTAATATGGTAATAGATGAGCTTGACAAGAACGAAAACACAAAAACTCTTATTCCTCTTGTAGGTAAGATCGCAATCTCTGCTCTTTACGATACTCTCGGTATTCCCGAGAATGCAGAGGATGCATATGAAAAGGTAAAGGAAGGCATCCAGAACGTTCTTACTACCGATACAGAGGCAGAGGGCGCAAAGGAAGCTATTGCAGATTCTCTTACCGATACTCTTGAGACCATAGGCATCACAGTAAGCAACAGCGGCGAAGAGGGCACTATCAGCTCCGAGGCTGTTGAGACTATGGCCGAGTACGTTATGGAAAAGCAGGACGAGATCAAGGAAAAGCTTGATCAGGATAACATCGATATCGAGAATATTTCCGACGCAGATATTCTTAACGTTCTTCTTTCTTACTACACAAATTATCTTGAAGGTAAAAATTAATTTCATTCGATAAAATTATCAAAAAACGCATATTTTGTAAACTCAGTTTTACATAATGCGCAAAAAGATGGCGGTTTTTTCATCGCCATCTTTTTTGTTTTTCAAAAAATACAGGACATTAAATAACATTGCGCAAGCAAAATTTCGCAGATCACACCGCACTTTAAGCATCTCGACAAAAAAACGAGATACACACTCGCCATTTTTATTTTTTCCTGTCATCCCTCTCGTATTTTCAAAAAATACTTGATTTTTACTCTCATTTGTGGTATCATATGTTATGATGAATATTTTGCGCGTTTCTTTTAGCGCATGGAATTACTTTTACGGGAGAATTATTATGAATCTGCAGGAATCGGGAGAGATGTATCTCGAGACGATCTATACACTTACAAAGGAACGTGCCAACGTGCGCTCTATAGATATCTGCGAGCATATGGGCTTTTCCAAGCCCAGCGTCAGCCGAGCTGTAGGTCTTTTAAAAAACGGCGGATTTATAACCGTTGATAAAGACGGATATATCACCCTTACCGACGCCGGAGTTGAGGTTGGCGAGAAGATATATCAGCGCCATCTCATTCTCACAAAATTTTTCGTTTGGCTTGGCGTAAATGAGAAGACGGCCGCCGAGGATGCCTGCAAGATCGAGCATGATATAAGCGACGAATCCTTTGAGGCTATCAAACAGATAATGGAAAAGCATCGGGGTTGACCGCAAATTGTATAATCCTCTGTATTTTAGTTAAAAGGCAGGTATTTTACCTTGAAAAATATACTCATAACCGGCGGAAGCCGCGGAATAGGCGAAGCAATGGTCAAAGCCTTTTCCCACCGCGGATACAAGGTTGCTTTTACTTATAAAAGTTCGGGCGATGCCGCAGTCAAGCTCGCCTCCGAGACCGGAGCGATAGCAATTATGGCAGACTCGGCAAAGGAGACGGATATCGTCTCTGCAGTCTCACGTGCGGCGAATGCCCTTGGAGGAATCGATATCCTTATCAATAACGCGGGTATATCATCCTTCTCTCTTTTGCAGGATCTCACGCTTTCCGAGTGGAACGAATGTATAGCTGTTAACCTGACCTCCGCATTTCTTTATTCCAGAGAGGTCATTCCTTATATGCTGAGGTCTCACGAGGGAAGAATAATTAATATCAGCTCTATGTGGGGACTTACGGGAGCATCTTGCGAGGTGCATTACTCTGCCGCAAAGGCAGGCCTCATAGGCTTCACAAAGGCCCTTGCCAAGGAGCTTGGCCCATCGGGCATTACGGTCAATGCCATTGCCCCGGGAGTTATAGATACCGATATGAATTCCAATCTTTCAAGAGAGGATCTCAGAGAGCTTTCCGAAGAAACCCCTATGGGAAGGATCGGAAGGGCCGACGAGGTAGCAAAGGCCGCCCTATATCTTGCCGGCGAGGATGCTTCGTTCATCACGGGCGAGGTGCTGAATATTTCGGGCGGACTGGTAATATAAAACAGGATTTTTTATACGAGGAGAACAGTTTATTATGAGAATGGTTGGAACTACTTCAAGAGGACTTCGCGCCCCCATTATCCGTCAGGGCGACGACCTGGTAAAAATAGTTGTTGATACCGTGCTTTCGGCATCGGAGAATGACGGATTTGAAATACGCGACAGAGATATTGTGGCTATGACCGAGGCTATTGTTGCAAGAGCGCAGGGAAACTATGCTACAGTAGATGATATCGCAGAGGATATTAAGAGAAAGTTCCCCGAGGGAACTGTGGGTGTTATTTTCCCCATCCTCAGCCGCAACCGCTTCTCAATCTGCCTTCGCGGCATCGCCAATGGCGCAAAGAAGGTAGTTATTATGCTTTCCTACCCCTCCGACGAGGTGGGCAACCACTTGGTAAGCCTGGATAAGCTTGACGAAGCAGGCGTTAACCCTTATTCCGACGTTCTTACACATGACAGATACAGAGAGCTTTTCGGCTATGAAAAGCACAGATTCACAGGCGTTGACTACGTTGAGTTCTATCAGCAGCTTGTACGCGAGGCAGGCGCGGAATGCGAGATAATCTTCGCAAATGATCCGAGAGCAATACTTCATTACACCGACTGTGTTCTTGCCTGCGATATTCATACAAGAGCGAGAACAAAGAGAATTCTCAAGGCAGCAGGAGCAAAAACAGTTTACGGTATGGACGATATTCTCTCCGAGAGCATAAACGGCTCGGGCTTTAATGCCGACTACGGCCTTCTCGGCTCTAACAAGGCTACCGAGGACACCATCAAGCTCTTCCCAAAGAATTGCCAGCCCTTTGTTGACGCAATTCAGTCTGAGCTTTACAAGGCTACGGGCAAGCGAGTTGAGGTTATGGTATACGGTGATGGCGCATTCAAGGATCCCGTGGGTAAGATTTGGGAGCTTGCAGACCCCGTTGTTTCCCCTGCTTATACTGTAGGACTCGAGGGTACGCCCAACGAGCTTAAGCTAAAGTATCTTGCTGACAACGATTTTGCAGACCTCTCCGGCGAGGCGCTCCGCCAGGCTATCAAGGAAAAGATCAAGGATAAGGATGATAACCTTGTAGGCAATATGGCGTCTGAGGGAACTACCCCGAGACAGCTCACCGACCTTATCGGCTCGCTCTGCGACCTTACCTCAGGTTCGGGCGACAAGGGAACTCCCATCGTTTATATCCAAGGATATTTCGATAACTACACCACGGAATAATTCTTATTAGCTATTCCGAATGTATAAATTTCATTTTTCGAAAAACATCTTGGATTTTGATATCAAACGATAATCATTGTTCATCTGTTTTATACACAGGAAAAACAAACTAAACTTTACATTTAACATCATTTAACGTGTTTTATACTCAGACAGACAAAACAGGAGACACGATATGAATATAATCATAGCGGGCTGCGGCAAGGTAGGAAAAATGCTTGCAGCCAATCTCCACCACGACGGACATAACGTTACCGTGGTGGATCAGGATGCGACAAAGCTTAAGAGCTTCGTTGCTAAATACGATATTATGGGCGTGCTTGGCAATTGTGCCACACACACCACCCTTGAGGAGGCAGGAATCAAGGAGGCAGAGCTTATGATCGCTGTTACCGGATCGGACGAGCTTAATATGCTCTCCTGCGTTCTCGCTAACAGATACGGAACGAGAACTATCGCTCGCGTTAGAGATCATTCCTACTTTGACGATGCAAGCTATCTTAAGGACGAGCTCGGTCTGGCGATGATCATCAACCCCGAATATACCACCGCAAAGGAGATCGCGGGCATACTCAGCTTCCCTGCCGCTATCAACATTGAGCCCTTTATGGGAGGCAAGGTTGAGATCCTGAAATTCAGACTCCCCGAGGGCAACCGCCTTGTGGGAATGACGGTGAAGGATGCCGCTATGGCTCTCAAGCTCAAGGTTCTTCTTGCCGTAGTCGAAAGAGGTGACGAGGTCTATATCCCCGGCGGTGATTTTGCCTTTGAGGCAAGAGACGTTATCTCAATGGTAACCACTCACAGAACTGCCATTTCCTTCTTCAAAAAGATAAACCTCGATATTCAATCGGCAAAGAGCGCAATGATCCTCGGAGGAGGACAGACCACCCATTATCTTCTTGAGATGCTGGAAAGCTCCGGCGCAAACGTTAAGGTAATCGAAAAGGATCACGAGCTATGCACCGATTACGCCAACGAGTTTGACTATGCCACCATCATCAATGCCAGCCCCTCCGACAAGGATGTTCTCCACGAGGAGGGCATTGAAAGAGCGGAGGCATTCATTTCGCTTCTCGACAAGGACGAGGATAATATTCTCCTTTCCCTTTTTGCGAAGGACGCGGGTAACAAGAAGGTTATCACCAGGATCAACAGAATGGACTACGATAATATTATCGAGCGATTTGATATAGATTCCATAATCTATCCCAAGGACGTGACTATGGGAGTTGTTGCGAAATACGTTCGCGGAATGATCAGCACAAGAGGCGACACAATGACTACCCTTTACAACCTTATTCCCGGGGTAGTTGAGGCGGCGGAATTTTCTGTTACCGAGGAATCGGAGCTTATAGGCTCACCCCTCTTCCAGCTCAGCTCAAGACTGAAGCCCAACGTTCTTATTGCCGCTATCCGCAGAGGCGGAAGCATTATTCTTCCCCGAGGCGGCGACAGCATTCTTGTTGGTGACTCGGTAATCGTCATCACCAAGGATCTTCCCTTATCCCATATTACCGACATTCTGAAATAAGGAGGTCGGATATGAACTATAAAATGATACGGCATACCATAGGTATTATCCTTTTATTCGAAGCGGGATTTATGGCTATGCCAATGCTTACGGCTGTTTTTTCGGGAGAATGGAGAGAGCTTTTAATGTTCGCTATCTCTGCCGCGATATGCTTGCTCGTGGGTAAGCTGCTTTCGCTGAAAAAGCCTGCCGATACCACACTTTTCGCCAAGGAGGGCTTCGTTATCGCCGCCCTGGCTTGGATCGTGCTTGCCTTGTTCGGCTCTGTTCCCTTCGTGCTGACGGGAGTTCTCAGCGACACCTACGATTCGATATTCAGCCAGATAGTGAATGCGCTTTTCGAAACCGTTTCGGGCTTCACTACCACCGGCTCAAGCATATTCCCAGCTGTTGCTCATCTACCAAAGTCCGTACTGATCTGGAGAAGCTTTACTCACTGGGTAGGTGGAATGGGAGTGCTTGTATTCGTAATGGCGTTCCTCCCCCTAGCAGGCGGACAGAATATGCACATTATGAAGGCTGAGTCTCCCGGCCCCGACGTCTCAAAATTCGTTCCCAAGGTAAGAGAAACGGCTCTTATACTTTATGGAATTTATTTTGCCTTGACACTTGCCTGCTTCCTTTCCTATTGGATATCAGGCTTCTCCTTCTTCGAGGCTCTTTGCAACGCCTTTTCCACAGCGGGAACAGGCGGCTTTGGCATAAGAAACGATAGCTACGCATCTATGACACACGCTCAGCAGTGGCTCGCTATTATCTTTATGCTCCTCTTTGCCGTTAACTTCAACGCATATTATCTCATCATACTCAAGAGAATAAAAGAGATATTTAATGCGGAATTCAGAACATTTATAATCATCGTTGTAGGCGCTATAACCCTGATATCTGTGAATATTTGTTTACAAATCGGAGAGATTGAGGGTATTAACAGTATAGGAGATGGAATACGTCACGCGGCGTTTTACGTTGCGGCGCTGGTCTCCACCACCGGCTTTGCCACCGTTGACTATAACCTTTGGCCCACCTTCTCACAGGCACTTCTGATGCTCGTTCTGTTTATCGGCGCTTGCGCAGGTAGTACGGGAGGCGGATTCAAGATCTCACGAGTACTTATACTTCTGAAGGGTATGAAAAACGAGCTTCACAAACTTATCCACCCCCGTCAGGTAAAGAAGATAACTATGGATAAGAAGCCTGTTGACGGCGAGGTTGTCAGAAGCGTAAACGCCTTCCTCGTAGCCTATGTTCTCGTATTCGTGGTTTCGGTATTCCTCGTTTCCATCGACGGTCAGAACGATATTGTAACGAGTGTTACTGCGGTTATGACTGCGCTTTCAAACGTAGGACCGGGTCTCGGCGCTGTCGGCCCTGTTAACAACTTTGCTCACCTTTCAAACTTCACGAAGATCGTATTATCCTTCGATATGCTGGTGGGCAGACTTGAGCTTTTCCCAATGCTCATACTCATCTCCCCCTCAACGTACAGAAACAAGGGCTTCTGATATGAAAAAGATACTGAAAATTTTCAATCCGGGCGACTCGAAAAAGCTTTTTTCGGTTCTCATCCTGCTTTTAGCCTCCATCATCTGGGGTCTGGCATTTTCGGCACAAAAGGATGCGGGAGAGCTTGGCGGCTTCACCGTAGGAGCAGCGAGAAATCTCTTCGCCACCCTCTTCCTCATTCCGGTTATGCCACTGATGGATAAGATATCAAAAAGCGGACGGCAGATGATCAGAAACGGTCGCCCCGACTTTACAAGATCCGAGATCATCGGCGGAATTATAGCGGGTACATTTATGACCTTCGCTACCGCCCTTCAGCAAAACGGAATAGGCGACGGAACAGATGCGGGCAAGGCAGGCTTTATAACCGCGCTCTACGTGGTCATCGTTCCAATCTACGCCCTGTTCTTCGGCAAGAAATCCCCCCTCAGCGTTTGGCTCAGCGTGGGTATTGCCGTGGTAGGCTTCTACCTTCTATCGGTTAAATCCGACTTTACTATCGTCCCCTCTGATATGCTCATTCTTCTCTGCGCATTTATTTTCGCAGGACAAATTATGACTATCGACATATTCTCGGAGAGGTGCGAGGGAATCAGGCTTTCCCTGATACAGTTCCTTACAGGCTTTATTCTCAACCTGATATTCGCCCTTATACTGGAGACACCGATCAATATGTCACTGGTGGGAGAGAACATCTTATCTCTTCTTTTCCTTGGAATTTTCTCCAGCGGCATTGCCTACACCCTTCAGGTCATCGGTCAGAAAAATCTGAATCCGGGCGTGGCATCCATACTGCTCTCCCTTGAATCGGTATTCGGCGCTATCGGCGGAGCTATTATATTCGGAGAAACTATGAATCCGAGAGAAATCATAGGATGCACGATTGTATTCTCTGCAGTTATTCTCTCACAAATTGATATAAAAGGCAAAAAATCAAAACCACAAGGAGGCAATATCTCTAACGGATAAATGGTTTTTTGCAAATAAAAGTTGACAAAAAATAAAAAAACAATACATAAAGGAGAAAAAACAAAATGATCCCCGCAATTATTATTTTCGCGCTGACCTATGTTTTGATCTTATCATTCCCAAAGTATCGTCCCTACATCGCTCTTGGTTCGGGCTTGATATTCGTCATCACAGGCCTTCTTCCCCTCGATCAGGTTCTTGGAGCAATCGACTACAACGTGCTTCTTATGATAGCAGGTACGATGGGTCTTGTAACACTCTTCATTGAGTCCAAGATGCCTGCTCTTCTCGCAGACATTATCATGGAGAAGGTTCCCAACGTTCAGTGGGCAGCCGTTGCGCTCTCACTCTTCGCAGGTGTGATTTCCGCCTTTGTTGACAACGTTGCAACCGTACTTATGGTGGCTCCCGTAGCTCTTGAGATCTGCAAGAAGCTCAAGACGAACCCCGTTCCCTTCATCATCGGTATCGCAGTTTCCTCTAACCTTCAGGGCGCAGCTACCCTCGTAGGTGACACCACCGCTATTATGCTCGGCTCGGCTCTCGATATGAGCTTCCTTGATTTCATCTGGTATCAGGGCAAGCCCTCTATCTTCTTCGCTGTTGAGCTTGGCGCAGTTATTGCAGCTATCATTCTTGCTATCATCTTCAGAAAAGAAAAGGATCCTATTCCTAAGACAGGCGAGCGCACCAAGGTTACCGACTTCGTTCCCACAGTTCTCCTCTGCGGCACTATCGTAGCTCTTATCGTTGCTTCCTTCATTCCCTGGGATCTCAGCATCAAGAACGGTCTTATCTGCTGTACCATTCTCGCTATCGGCCTTATCTACAACTACTTCAAGACCGATGTTCCCGAGGTTATCGAAGGCACTCACGGCTCTACAGATGAAAGAGTTGTTTACAGCGTTAACAAGACTTACACCCGCGGCGTAAGACTCAAGGAAAAGGTTATCGCTCCCCTTAAGACTATTGACTTCGAGACTCTCGGCCTTCTCGTAGGTCTCTTCCTTATGATCGGCGGTATCAGCGCCCAGGGCGTTATCGCAATGCTGGCGCAGGGTCTCGCTTCTGTTGGCGGCGACAATATCTTCGTGCTTTACACCGTTATCGTTTGGGCATCCGTTCTTATCTCCGCGTTCATCGATAATATCCCCTACGTTGCAACAATGATTCCCGTTATCGCAGGTCTCGCGACAGAGCTTGGCGTGGATCCCACTCCTCTTTACTTCGGACTTCTCTCCGGCGCAACCCTTGGCGGTAACTGCACACCCGTTGGAGCATCCGCAAATATCACCGGTATTGCTATCCTCAGAAAAGAGGGCTACGAGGTTAAGAACTCCGACTTCTTCAAGATCGGTATACCCTTCACCCTTGCAGCTATTATTCCCGCATACATCTATATCTGGGTTCTTTACGGTATTTAATATTACCAAAAAACGCTTCGGCAACAGTTGAGGCGCAAAAAACAGAAACGACAAAACACTTTTTTAACATAAAAAGACCTGCTCGGCGCATTGTGTACCGGGCAGGTTTTTTATGCTTTTTGTAAAATATATTTTACGTTTTTTGTATTCTTTACGAAGTTAAGGATTTGCACCGAGCATCTTATCGGATCAAAAGTCTATCCGACATATCAAGTATAAGGTCACGAAGCTCCACACCGCGGATAAAGTGGTCGGGTATCTCCTCTATACCGAGATATGCGCCGAGAATATTGCCGGTTATCGCGCCGGTGGAGTCGCTGTCTCCCCTGTGATTCACTGCAGCGGCAACCGCATCCTCAAAATTATCCTTATGAGCGATAGCGCAATATATAGCAATAGCAAGCGCCTCCTCGGCAACCCATCCCTCGCCAAGCTCCCATATAGCTTCCTTGTCGGTAACGGCGGGATCGGCGGCAAGCTCCAGCGCCCTTTCAAGCCTCTCTATCCCAAGAGCAACGTCAACATTATAAGAATATCTCTCTGAGGCAGCCTCGATAGCCAGCTTCACCGCCTGCTCTATTTCCTCACCTTCAAGGATCTTATAAATGATATGATTCAGCACGTAAGAGGGGAGATGCCCAAGAACGTGACCGTGAGTTATTGCCGCCGCCTCTGCGGCAAGCTCATCTGCTCCCGGAATGCTGACACCTCTGGCAAAGCAATACAGTGCCACGGGCGCTGTGCGCATAACTCCTCCGCAGCCCTTACTGTTGTTAATAGGCTCAGTCATCCCTCCCATAAGACCGCTTTTCAGCGAGCCAACGCAGGTCATTCCCGGGGCGCGTGTGTCATAAAGCTCGTGGATGGAAAGCAGCCCCTTACCGCCCTCGGTATAGCTCTTCTGCTGGGTCTTCAGCCAATCAAGGTAAGACAGGTATATAGACCTCTTAAGAGTCTCGCCCCGCTCTCTTGCCAATAAAAGCCCTTCCGCAGTGAAAAGAGTCATCTGGGTATCATCCGATATAAATGCCGCCTTGGAAACGTTGTTGAATCTGCGCACACCCGTCTCGCCGTAAAATTTCTTTATTCGTTCTTCACCGAAAAACTCCACAGGATATCCGAGAGCATCGCCTATCGCTCCGCCCAAAAGACAGCCGCGGAATCTGCTTTTTAATTCCTTCATAATCAATCCTCCAAAACGATACAGTTTACAAATCCGCTGGCCTTCGTGCAAGCATCCAGAGCTATGATTCCATCGCCGTAGAATGGAGTGAAATCTGCGCTTGCGCCGAACTCGCCGCCCTTCCCTTCGATGTATGCGTGACCGTAAGACGCATGCCAATGGCCGCAGACCACGGTCTTGTCGGGAATTCTCACACCGTGAAAATGATTCATCTCCATGCCGTTATACCATCTTGCGGCGCGCCACTGGCGGGGAGTAGCCTCTCTCCAATTGGGATCGTAGGTCGCCGATGTGATAGGACGGTAGCCCTCGGTGCTGCAAGGGATATATCCGTGGGTAAAAACGTAATTGGGAGTTTCAA
This sequence comes from Eubacteriales bacterium, assembly GCA_045636465.1. Taxonomy (GTDB): domain Bacteria; phylum Bacillota; class Clostridia; order Oscillospirales; family CAG-272; genus UBA1740. Next base: position 8,582 of record JAZTXP010000075.1, on the reverse strand, counting down.
GATAGTCTACCCCGCGGTAAAGCAGAGATTTATAGAAATCGTGGTCGAGAACGCTCCGCAGAAGAGAGAGCGTATTTTTTACCGCCACGTCCTCTTCCATGCCGGAAAGCTGTAAGATGGTACCCCATGTGCCGTTTCGGTAATGATGAGACGCAGGATTTGCCACCTTGAAAATATCGCCGTTAGCAATAGACTGAAGGGCGTCGATTATAAGATCCTCGTGGTTGCCGAGAACGTATATAAGGCGGCCCTTGCGGTCCTCCTCCATCATAAAATCCACCATTTCCCTAGCCTGCCCGCCTCTGTCAAGAAGATCGCCTACCACCACAAGGCGGCATTCACCCGTCTCGTCAAAATAGCCTGCCTCGCGAAGGGCTTTTATCATTTCATCGTAAAATCCGTGAGGATCTGCAATAACAAAATATTTCATATTTTTACCCTTTTACGTAAGTAACTGTCAACCTTTCTTTACATAAACACCCTAAAACCTTACTTCCCCAAGTATCGGTGTCTATGTGTATTTTACAGTAATCGCCGATGGTCTTTCCTTCTCTCCCTTTTTTCTTGTATGCCAGGATCATCGGCTTTCCGCAAATATAAACCGTTGGAGTATGCCCGAAGATAACGCATTTTTCGCCCTTTGGGATATATTTTTTCTCCTTGAAGGATCTATCGTAGATCAACTGCTCAGGCAAAGCATCGGCAGGGTCGATCAGATTGTTTTCCGCGTCTGATGGTACACCTGCGTGAACGGCGATAAAGTCATCCCCCTTCACGTAATAAGGAAGGCACTCCAGCCAATCAAGCACCTCAAAGGTAAGAGGTTCATCATCGGGCTCAAAATGATTCTGCAGCATAGCCAACACCCTGGAAAAATCCGTGGGAGAATCCTCCATAATCGAATGATACTCATAGATCAGGCTATGCTCGTGGTTACCCATGATACAGTGTATGTTAGGCTTGCCCATAACGTATTTTAAGAGCCTCACCGACCCCTTACCCTTATCTATCATATCGCCAAGAATGTACATCTCGTCCTCATCGGAAAATCCTATTTTTTCAAGGAGCTTAACAAAAAGCTCGTACTGACCGTGAACATCGGATACGAAATAAGTCATAGGTAATCTCCTTTTTTCTTTATTATAGCATAAAGAAATCTTTATTTCAATAAAATAACAGAAAAAGAACCGCCAAGGCAGCATTTGTCCACAATGAGGCGACATCTGTGCGGTGACGGTTCTTTTTTCAGAGAGGCTCAGGGTATAAGCCCGAGCCTCTCATTTTAGTTTATTTTGATGAGCTATAATCACTTATCCGAGCGGATAACGTTCATAAGCTGACCTACGATATCTCCGCCGGAAATATTGATGTTACCCACGTTCTCGCAGATACGCTCGATGTACTCAAGCTCCTTTAACTTGTAAAGGGTCTTGTTCTCGTCCATAAGGCGAGCGGTGTTCAGCAAGGAACGGGTGGAGGCAACCTCCTCGCGACGAGTGATAACGTTAGCCTGAGCGCGCTTCTCCGCAACGAGAACGGTGTTCATAATGTCGCGGATCTCGCCGGGAAGGATGATATCCTTAACGCCTGCATCGGTTATCTCTACAAAGAGCTCGGACTCCTTCGCCTTAAGCTTCTCGAAGACAGCCTCGGTCATCTTATCCTTGTTCTCAAGGATCTCGTCAAGCTTGTACTTGCCCACGTACTCGCGGATAGCGAGCTGAGCCGCAACGTGCATCTGCTCCTGATAGTCGTTTACCTCGGTAAGCACCTTCACGTAGTCGGTGATGCGGTAGTTGCAAACGAAGTTTATACGGAGAGAAACCTTGTCTGCGGTGAGCATCTCCTGACCCGTGATATTCATCTGGGTAAGACGGGTATCAACGATGCCTACCTCGACCTTGGTGGAAGTGTTCCAGAAGTAATATGTGCCCGCATCAAGCAAGCGCACAAGCTTCTTGTCAAAGTAAAGGCGCGCCTTCTGGTACTCCAGAACCTCAACCTTCTGGAAATAATACTGAGGGATCTTTGAGAATATGTAGGTAGGAACGTCCGCGCCAACCTCGGGGGTGGAGATGTCAACTATTTGGAATTCGTGCTTATCCACGAGAGTCCAGAATGTGTATTTGCCTGCGCGAAGCACCGAGGAGAACTGGCCGTTCACAAAGTGGATTGCAAGCTCCTGATCGCCAACCTCAACGGTGGTAACAGACTCGCGTACCGCCGCGTCCGCAAGAAGTATCTCATTTGATGCGCGCATGATCTCCAGGGGCTGATCGATAAACACGGTCTCTACCTCGCGGTCACCGAAGAGATAATACTTACCGGGGGCGAGCATCTTCTGATACTTACCGTCCTTGAAAAGGAAGCCGCGCTGATTTTCGTTGATAACGATCTTATCAAAGATCTTTTTTACTGTCTTATTCATTGTCTTTTTCATCTTCTTTTACTCCTTTATATCTGTCGTTTTTCTTTCATATATCAATAACCTTTTGCCCGCTTTTTCTCATTCCGAAAAATTCAGAGAAGAGACTTTTGCCAATGTAATCTCTGTAATAATAGCAGTCATTTCTGTAGAATTCCGCCCAGTAGGCAATCATATTTGCGTGTAAATACCTTGTATTTTCAAAGTTTAGTTTACAAAAAGCTCTGTATTCCGGTATTTTTTCTCTGCTTATCTCTTTATACAGCACATCGATCATCTCAACAACGTATTCTCCCGCGGGAGAAATTATATAGGGCTTTACCCATTCGTATCTATCAGCTCCAATTCGCAGAAGCGCTCTTAGGTGACCTTCTCTTGTAAAGCCGTCCGAGCTTCTTGAAAAGATGCAATGGTAGATGATCTTCTCTGTTTCTGTGAGATTTGAATACGTATGAAACATACTCAGCTCGCTTGTAAAGTACACCCTATAAGGAATATACACCTTCTCTCCGTTGGAGAGATCCCATGCGCGCCCATCCTTATAATCGCATAGCTGTTCGCCCAGCCACATATATGACTTTGCATAATAAATCTTTTTGGCATCTCTTGCGCAGAGCTTGTTGCACAAGGAGTCGACTTCCCCGGAAAGAGAAGACGGAAAGCCCTTTTGCAATTTGACAATCAGCTTGTTTTTATTTATTTTTTCAAACATTTTCTTCTCCTTTCCTATATTTAATATGTAGTAAGAATGTTCAAATTTCGCAACCGCCTATAGAATCATACGGCTCAAGGCTTCAGCAAAGAGGATCGTAACGCGGGATAAAATCTGGCGTTAGTCTCCCCTATGCGGTATCTGCCTCGAGGCAAGGCAAGTCATCTATTGCCACCCTCCCTCTCTCCCGAAGGAAATTGGGGACGGCCGGCGGTTGCTTTGTTGTGTTTTCCCAAGAAAAATCTGTTTTTTTCCATTTTTTGATCACTTAGCAGGTGATTGCCTTTTTGGCGATTTTTTATTCTTTTCCATTCCACTGGACACATGTTAAATGTGTGAGGGATTCGAACCCCCGATAAAAAATACATTAAGATCGAGATTACACACAACCTTTGTCAAGTCAAGCTTCTGGCATACGCTTTGGAACATCCTCGCGCACCGCGGTGAACCCCCATATCAATTCAAGAAACACCCACATGAAGTCCTGCTTGCACTATCATTATACAATAATTTATACACTTTATCACGGAAAAAAAGCTGCGAAAACTAGTTTTCACAGCCTTTTTTGAGAATTTTTATGATTTTTCAGCTTAATTTTTCATATTTAGAAATCTCTTTCCCGTTTTCGTAGCAATTAACATATATTTTTCGTGCAACGAAAATTTCATCAAGATCCATTGCGCTCGAATCGGCATTATAGAACTCTATTTCCACAAGCTTATCTTGGTTGAAATGCATAATAAATATCGTCGGAATGCGCCGACCGGAAGCATTCTCCACGTGATAAACCACAATATCAACAGACTTGGTTGTGACAATCTTCCACAGCTCATCTCCGGTGAAATTAATAATAACAAAGAACGGTGAGCTTTCTATAGAGATCTCTGACCCTTCCGCCTCTGCAATCGCAGTGTCGAGGCTTATAAAAGCGCCCATGCCAAGCGACGACACCTGTTCAAAGCAAAAATCGAAGGCCTCCTTGTATACTCCGCATAGTTCATTAAAGCGCATTTTACTTTCCTACCTTTGTTTTTTATAGAAGATCTCGCCGCAAACGCAAATAATACGTCCTATTGCCGCAACGCACAAATCAGCGGCTATAATTAGCCTGCCAATTAAACCTACTCCGAGCCGAGCATCACAGTCTGCAACAAACATCACCAAAGATATTCCACAGAGTTCTGTGAGGAGAATTTTGAGGGAAGACGAGGCAAACCGAGCGATGAAGGCGACGGCGTAGATACCTACGTCGAGCCGACAGAGTCGATGGTTTAACAACGTATTCACCAAAATTATCCCTCAGGTTCTGTGAGGAGAATTTTGAGGGAAGACGAGGCGCGGCGAGAAGCAGAGGTGAAGGTGTAGAAACCTACTCCGAGCCGAGCATCACAGCCAGCAACAAAGCATTTCCCAAAGTTATTCCACAGAGTTCTGTGAGGAGAATTTTGAGGGAAGACGAGGCATAGGGAGAAACGCAGCCGACGCTGTAGAAAACTACTGCTAGGCGAGTATCGGAGCTATAACAAAGTATTTCCCAAAATTATCCCACAGAAAATTATTCTGCTGCCTTGAAGTTATATACAGGTCGTATGCGCTTTACTATATCCGCCGTAGGCTCGATGTGCGCGATTATTTCGTCCATATTCTTGTATGCCATAGGAGACTCATCAAGAGTTTTCTCTGTTACAGAGGTGGAATATATGCCTTCCATTTCCTTTTGAAACTCTTCCATTGTAAGGCGCTCGAAGGCCTTAGAACGGGACATAAGACGTCCTGCGCCGTGGGGCGCGGAGCAGTTCCAATCCTCATTGCCCTTGCCTACGCAGATAAGGGCGCCGTCACGCATATTGATAGGTATAAGAAGCTTCTCACCTTCCTTAGCGGAAACGGCGCCCTTACGGAGTATCATCTCCGATACGTCTATATAGTTATGGATGGTGGAAAAGGAGTCAAGAGGGGTAAAGCCGCACTTCTCCATTATTATCTCCGCCATCTTTTGGCGGTTTCTCTCCGCGAACTTCTGGCAGATATCAACGTCGTGGATATAATCATCCATAAATGAGCCGTAGAGGTAGCAAAGGTCGCGAGGCAGGGTGGGTTCCTTATCCTCCCATTCCTTCGCCATTTTCTTGAGGGTCGACTGGATTTCCGCCCTTCTGCCCTCTGCCTTGTAGGTAACTATTATTTCGTCGCGAAGCTTGAAATATTCTTCCTTGCCCTTGTTAAGGTCAACGGCTATCTGCTGATAAAATTCAGCAACCTGAGTTCCAAGGTTACGCGAGCCCGAATGAATAACGAGATATTTGCCGCCCTCGTCGTCAATGTCGATCTCGATAAAGTGGTTGCCTCCACCAAGAGTACCGAGAGAGCGCTCAAGTCTTTTTGTATCTCTCAGGCTTCTGTAGCAACGAAGCTCTGTGAGATCAAATCTCTCCTGTCTGCCGTCCCACACCTTCTTGCCCGAGGGGATGAAATGAGCCGCCTCGTCCACCTTCTCGAAGTCTACATCAACCTTACCGAGATATACGGTATACATTCCGCATCCGATGTCAACGCCTACCATCGAGGGAACTATCTTATCGATTATAGTCATAGTAGTTCCTATGGTACAACCCTTGCCTGCGTGAACGTCGGGCATTATTCTAATCTTTGATTTTGCGAACGCTTCAGTATCGCAAACCGCCTTTATCTGCTCGTATGCGCCGTCTTCAAGCTCCGAGGTGAAGCACTTTGCCTCGTTGTACTTTCCCTTTATTTCTACCATTTTCTTTCTCCTTTCTTGGGCGTAGGGTTCATTTTCATTTATATTCTACCACAGCATTTTTAGATTTTCACGGAAAAAAAGCTGCGAAAATAAATTTCACAGCTTTGATTTTTATTGAAAAGAATAAACGATTTGGAACATCAGAACAGAAAATATGAAACACCAAAAAAGTTCCTTCATTTCTCATTTCTAATTTCTCATTTGTTGCAAAGCAACAGAAATTTCTCATTCCTAATTTCTAATTTCTAATTTATTTAAGCCCCAGCTTCATCTGCCGTCTGAGTCTTTGGCGGATCAGCTCTATGAAGGGCTCGGGCTCTATGACCTCTACCATTGGGCCGAAGGAGAGTATGCGGATAACCATTTCGCTCTCGTCGTTTTTGTCGTATTTAATGTTTAATAGGTAGGTTTTATCGCCGATTTTCTCTGCCTGCTTCTCAAAGTGGGCAAAGTGCATCATTACCCTTTCAAGGGCATTTCGCTCGTCGGTGATCCTTAGAGTGACGGTAGAGGTGAGAGTTGGACGGGTCTTCTTTTTGTCGGACACTCTGTCGCCGTTATATACAGAGCAATAATGCATACGGGCGATATTCACGGTGCTGACGTAGCGGCAGCCCGAGGTTATAACGCGGAATTTATCGTCCTTTTCGGAATACTCCAGCCTCTCGGGAGTGCATCTGATGTAGCTCTCCTTGCCGTTTCGGTTATCCATTACGAACTTGATCTGCTTACCTTCCTTCATAGCGGAAAGAATGGTGCGGAACTTCTTTATATACTCCTCGTCCTCATAAGGGTCTCCGTCGGAATACTTATCGTATACGCGGAAGTCCCCGGGAGTGAAAAGGGGCTCTACCGAGGAAAGATCGGGGAAGGAAATATCAAAGAGCTTCACCCTCACGTCGAGGGAGATCGCCTTCAGCCATCTCATCTCAAGGGTGGTCAGGGGCATAGTGGGCGGATGCTCTATCGGGGTTGTCATATCCGAGGTAACAAGGTGCCACCTCTCTTCCTTCAATGCAGGGATAATAGTTACAAAGCTCTCTTCAAAGGCGTTTTCGCAAACAATTCTTTGCAATTCCTTGGGATTTCGCTCGCCTTCTATGATTTTTGAAATCACGCGCGCTACCGCATTATAGTACGCGGAATAAAGCTCGGAGAAAATCATTCTGCCACCTCCCCGTCTATTTTATACATTTCATACATCTTCAGAACGTCATCCTTGAAGCGGTTTTCAACGCTTCTGTTAGAGAAATTCATAGATTCGATCTTGGATATAAAGGTGCGTATCCAAGGGACAAGCTCCCAAGTATCGTAGACCTCCGCAGAGAAGCGATATCTCACATCATCAAGTTTCTCTACTCTGCCGATGCGACGCTCGCGCTCAAGGCGTCTTGCAATATACTCCTCGCCCGGCTCTATCTTAACCACGAAGGAAACGCTCTCCAAATGATCGCCGAACTTGCCTCGCTTGATATTCACGCCCCACATCTTGGTCTCGGCATCATCAAGCATCTCGCGAAGCTCGCCGAAGCGAGGGTCTACCCCTTCAAGCTTCACTCGGGAAAGGTAATCAAGGCGCAGGGAAACAAAGCATTTTCCGCTATACTGATAAGCGAGAAGATGCTGACGGCCGTTCTGAACGCTGATGAAGATGCGAAGAGGCAGAATATGTGTCCTGCGGGGCTCTTCTCTTTTATGATTAAGGTTATCAATGCTCACCGCGCGCCCCTCGCGCATTGCCTCAAAAAGCGATGCCATAACACCGCTGTCTATGGCGCCGGTTATGTAGTGATGCTTGAAGGTGAAAAGCTCGTCAGAGTCGGTCTTATCGAGGATAAAAGAGCCGATCGCTCCGCAGGGAGCAACCTCCGAGAAGAAATCAAGGGCGTCGGAAAGAGATGAAACGTCGGTGTTATCCGTCCTATGGTAAAGCGATCTCTTGCCCGATTTTTCGCTGACGATGATGCCCTCACTCTCATACTCCTTCAGCTTCTTGCGAAGGGTGGACTCATCGAAAATAAAGGGCTCGGAAAAATGGGAAAGATATTTATCCTCAATAATAGCGGCGATCTCCGAGGTAGAAAGGCGCACCTCGGGAGAATGAAGAATATCAAAGATAAGGAAATGAAGAGTGATATCGCCATCTGTAAAGCTCTTAGCCTTCCACGCCTTGTAAAGAGGGTTATGTCGCGAGGTACGACTGTCGATGGAGAGAAAGACGTTCTTTCCCTCGGGAGTACGCACGAAGCTTATATGCTCCGAAAGCCAGCTTTCAATTCTGCGGCGCTCATCGTCATAAGCCCTGGCGCTTTTTCTGTTATAGCCGTCGCGGCTCTTCAGTCCGTAAACGTAGAACTCTCGCACGTATGAGCGCACGCGCTCAAAGTTCTTTATAAGCTCGCTGTATGTAGACATATCATCACTTCCCTTCCATCGGACTTTTTTCTTATTACTACTATTCTATCATATAATACGAGATTTGTCAATTTTCTACATAAAAAAAGAGAGCCGACTATGATATACGTCACCAAAACGTTTAATGGTTCTATAATAAATGTTGGGGTGGGGCTCAACATTTTGAAAAAAATTTTAAAAAAGACGAGCATAATGATTAAAAATCTGTTAGAATAGAGTTACCACACACCAATCGAACGGAGGTTAATCATTATGCTCGCTTATAA
>JAZTXP010000074.1:0-31273 GCA_045636465.1 Eubacteriales bacterium | reverse complement strand
GTCCAAGTAAAGGTGTACGTAATACCGCCCGACTTGAAGCTTATGGGATAGCCGTTTGCATCATAGGAAATGGCGCTTCCCTTGTATGAGTGCAGCCTATCCTTGACGGTAGTGTCATATACGTAAGCTTCGGTAGTAGGTGTTCCGCTGACAGCTCCTGTGGTATAAGCATAAGTCTTGGCGCTTGTTATATTACCACTTCCATTATACTCGTAAACGAAGGTTTTGTCAAGAGATTTGTTATTCTCACGGACAAGCTGACCGAATGAGTCGTACTCGTAAGCATTATTATAGCTTGTATCTACGCTGTCAACCTCGTCGGTGATTCTGCCTAAAGCGTCGTAGCTGTAAGAAACGTTATGGAAGGTTGATCCGTTTTTGACGTCCATAACCTTTGAGATTCTGGTTTTGCTATAAGTGAAGCCCTTGTCGTAGGTTGCACTTCCTACAGTTATCAGCTTTGCTGAAAGTCTCTTGTAAGGATCGTTATATCTGTTTTGAGTCTTTGCCTTTTCTGTGCCGTCAATCTTATATGAGTAAGTTGAAATTCTATTATCAGGGTTAGCGTCCGTGGTGCTTGTGTTATATGAGATATCCGATTTTACTGTTTTACCGGTGGCATAAGTAAACTCATCGGATGTCATGCGATTTATATCATCGTATTCGTAGCTTTCGGTTGTAAGCTTTGTTCCAGAGGAATTAAACACACAAGCGACTTTGAGAAGATCGGACTCATAGCCGAACTTTGTTTTCTTTCCTGTAGTTAAATCGTGGCTTTCCGCAAGGCGGGCGGTTTCGCCGGAGTCGCCTACGGTGCCAAACTCGCCGGTTTCGTATTGCGAATAAAAGGGGAGCGCATCGTAGGTGTTCTTAACGATTCCGTCTATTTGCTCAATTCTGCCGTATTTATCTAAGCGCTGAATTACGGTATATAAGGGGCTTGCCAAAGAGGGATATGCAGTCGTTACCTTTCTTTGATCATCCTTATACACGTTCTGCTCTATCAGGCTGCCGCATTTGGATATGCCTACAAGATCGCTGCTATCGCTTACTGCATTTCCGTTAGAATCGGTACTGCTGTGAGTGTAGTCATGATTATAAGAAAAGCTGTATTCAAGCTCTCCGCCGGTGATAGTCTTGATCTTATCGTTCTCGTATGTGAAGGTATGAGTATCAGAAACGCTGCCTTTTCTGAACGTTATAGATTTCCTATCTGTAAAGTCATCGTCAAAAGCTTCTTCTATTTCCATAACAGTAGCATTTTGATTATCCGTTACCGTAGACTTTGTTACAACGCCGAATGCTTCATTGGTAGTGTACGTTGTTTTAGTGCCAAATTCGTCCTTGCTCCAGAGAAGCTTTGAAAATGTGGTATCGTATGAAGCCTCGGTAACAAGATCGCCTGTGGTTTGCTTTGTTACAAGGCCTACGGCATTTCTTTCATAGCCGGTTGTTACTCCGTCCTTAGTTGATGAGACAAGATCCATATACTCATCATACAATTCAATACCTATGATCGCTCCGTTGCAAATCGTTTGAGTCTTGAACCAAATAGTTGATTCGGGCGGATTGGTTATAAGCTTTGTAACGTATATTTTTGACTTGGAATCGTACCTTTTTCCTACTGTGTAGTTTGAAACGTTAAGATCTGTTCCATTGTAGCGCACTCTAAGATCTGTTGCGCTCGTGATAATATTCTTTACATCATTATAATATACTTCATCTCTTACGGCATCAGTCTTTTTGTTATTTAACTGATACTTCAGGACGTCTCCGCCGGAAACGTATTCGTTAATAGTTACAAAACCGCCTGCCTTGAAGTAAGCAAAGCTTACGTCTCTGAAGGGAATAACGTTTCCTGCGCTATTAATAAGAACGTCCTCTGCATTGATAAAACGTTTTGTTGCGTCGTTTGATGAGAGATCTACACTTTGGTGGGTTACCCTGAAATCCTTTGTCATCAACGCGGAAGATGTAAGGGGTGTATCTACGTATATTGAAGTAAAGCCTTCTCCGTAAACTACGTGTGTAAAGTAGGTCCAGATCTCTGTGCCATAGCTTTTTACGGTAAACTCGGATGTTACGGCAGAGGACTGATTATAGACGGAAAACAGGCAGCTTGTATTTTTGGCGGTGGGCTTTATCCAGCCGGTTATTGTGAAGAGTCCTGTTCGGCCACCGGATTCTGAAAATGCCCTTGACCACTTATTATCAGCTGAGTTATATATCATTGCATCGCCGTCGTCATAGCATTGGCTGCCTACGACGTCGTTATTGTTGTATATAGAAACCTTACCGTAATAATAGGAATCATTATACGAGAATTTTGCATCAAAGCAAGGTGTAGAGTTTGTAGAAACGTTTGTGACCTCGTAGGAATACTTGGGGAAATCTCCGTCAAATAAGATCCTTTTTCTTACTCCGCTGAAGCTTTCAACATCCCAAACCTCGCATTTATCATCGGCAATATTAGCAATAGGATGATATATTACCTCGTCAACAAGCTTTGAGCCTATGAAGCTTTTTACAGTAAGAGAGCCATAATCCGAATGCTCACAGGTTGTTTTTTGCCAATGATCAACGCTATCCGAATAATTCGCATTGGTATCATGTGAACAAGCGGAAAATGTATTCGTTCCTTTTTCAAGGGTATAGGATACCTCCGAATAATGATCTACCGTCATTTCGGAGCCGTCATACGAAAAATTAATGCTGTAGTCCTCGTTACCATTAAAAACATATCGTATTTGAGTCAGCTGAGCGGTGGAAGAGTAATGAAGATCAAAAACTCTTTTATGAGTTGCGTTTGAAACGGTAAGAGCTTCGCGGTAAATAACTCTCGTCAGCACTTCCTTACCATTTATAGCTTCGTATTCGTAGGTAAGAAGAGTGTTTCCGTATTTGTCGATAACCTTCAGTATATTACCCGAGACGGAAAACAACTCCTTACTGTCATCGGGATTCTCCAAAGTAAAGCCGGAGGACGTTTTTCTGAGTATTCTTTTGGAATTGTCGTTAAATGCGTATACCTCGGAGCCGGAAGAGCCATAGGTGAACAGCTCTGTTCTGCTCCCGCTATTTCCCATATAATGCGTAGGATTTACGGCATTTTCGGGGATAATAAGCTTTTTCTGTAAGCTTAATTTGTACCCTCCGGCAATGCCGAAGATGTTGTCTGTCATTTTTGATTGATAGACCAAGGAGAGGTCTATGGCATGTTGAACGTCGCTGAAGGATAACAGCGGCAAAGTGTAGAGGAAGTGAGCATAAGGCGCGTCAAGCTTTACTTGACCTACGCTGTAATTTTTTTCGTAATTACTCATGTCAGGCTTCTCCTTTCATATTAATAAAATTAGCCTTTCGGCTTGCTTTATATTAACATAAAATGGAAGAAATGTAAATAGTTTTCCTGGAAATTTAAGAATTTTTAATAAGTTCATCCGGTGTTAAAATCCGCTTAACACTACGTTAAAACTTAGTTCTCTGAATGTTAATATTTGGAAAGTTTTATGCTTTTTTGAGGTCAAATTACTGAAAGGGCGTCCGCCACAAACGGACAGCCGCCCTATCTTTTTAGTTATTGGGAGTATTCATTATTTTGTTTTTTCACAAAGGATTGACAAAGAGCCGAAATAAAAACGGATGCTAATACCGCTCAGGTAAAAGCATCCGCTTTTTTATTAAGGTTTTAGAATCTTTTAAGTCAATGCTATTCATGAGCCGAAATAAAAACGGATGCTAATACCGTTCGAGTAAAAAGCATCCGTTTATTTAGGTTATAACTTTTGATCAAAGCTTGATTTTATCAAGGCGTTCTATCAGCATTCCGCCGATAAGGCCGATCACTACTCCTGCGATGGTGCCGCTGAGGAGCAGGACGGGGAGATAGTAGGCGATCTGGGGTGTCTGAGTCCAGAGGCAGGCCGTTAAGATCTGACCTACGTTATGGAGCACACCGCCCGTGATGCTGACTGCGATGGGAGAAAACTTCTCGCACCTCTTCAGAAGTATCATTCCGAGAAGGCTGAGAGCCGCGCCTGCAAGGCTGAAGCTCAGGGTCTGCACGTTGCCGAAAAGCAACGAAACAAGCACTACGCGGAGGATATTTACAAGAGTTGCTTCCTTCCATCCAAACTTATAAAGAAGGACAACGATCACAAGGTTGGGAAGTCCCACCTTGACGCCGGGGATCGCCACAAATGCGGGGATCTGACTTTCCACGAAGGAAAGGATCATAGCAAGGGAGATGGCGATGCCGATAAAGGCTGTTTTTTTAGTATTCATAGGATACCTCCGTCAGCTTACCAGGTCCACGTCACTATCGGCGCCGAATACGGTCACCGTAAGCTTATTGGGCAGGCAAGTGATAGTTTCGCCCGTTTTATCGATCTTGCCCTGCTTTACGCAGAGGTGATCGGGGCAATTTGCCTCTATGAGATATGCCGCGCCATCCTCAATGCGGAGAATGTTCGTTCCGCCGTTAAGCTCGTACTCACCATCTACGGAAAGCGAATACTTGCCAACCTCCTCGCCGTCAACCCTAACGACGACGTACGCGCCCTCCTCTTTAGTAAGAGTGGTTGCGGCAAAGGCGATGGCTATGACGAGAAGGATCGCGCCTATAAGAATTAAATCGTTTTTTTTCATCAGAACTTGAAGCTGAGGGCAAGAAGCGCAAGAACGATCATACCTGCTGTAAGAAGGCTCAGGGGGAGTCCGCGGAAGGACTCGGGAATAGCATCCTCGTCGATCTGACGGCGGAGCTTGGAGAAGAGGGTGAAGGTGAGCATAAAGCCGATACCCACTGCAGCTGCTGTAAGAACAGCCTCGCCGAATCCAAGCTCTGTATTGTGAATACAAAGACCGAGAACTGCGCCGTTGATTGCAAACTTAACGAAGTCGGAGCGGCAGTAGTTATCAAGAATGTTCTTTGCGATAACGTGAAGAAGCTCAACGACACCGAGAACTACGAGAACGAATACGAATGTCTGAAGATAAGATACCTTCTCAAGAAGGAAGTGGTTAATAGGCCAGGTAATAAGGGTTGTAAGAACCATTACAAGAGTAGTTCCAAGACCAAGGGCCAGGGATCTGTTTCTTGTGCGGTGGTTTTCGATAACCGCGCCTGTACCAAGGAAGTGAACGAGTGCATAGTTGCCGGAAAGAATGCTTGTAAGAACTATGCCGAGAATGATTTCAAATGTCATTATTATTCAGCCTCCTTTTCTTCGGTTTCTGCTGCTTCTGCAGCCTCTGTTGTTTCTTCTGCTACTTCTGCAGCCTCTTCGGTTTCAGCCTCTGCTACCTTTTCTGTAGCTTCAACTGTCTCGGTTGCTTCCACTGTTGCGGGAGCTTCTGCTACTGTAGGATTTTCAGCTGTTGCGGGAGCTTCAGCCTTTGCTTCTTCTGCAGGAACAGCCTCCTCGTGGTGGTGAAGGTTGATACCGATCACCTTATTGATAACCGCTACAACGATAGCGAGTGTAAGGTAGCCGCCGAATGCGCCTGCGAGAGAGGAGATCTTATAATCCTGAAGGAAAGCGATCTCTACGCCCCAGATAGTACCGTTACCAAGCACCTCACGGATGAGGGAGCAAACTACCATAATTACGGTGAAGAATCCGCCTGTGATAAGAGCGGTCTTAATGGATGTTGCTTCGCCATTGTGATCTGCAATCTCCTCGCAATCGCGGTAAACAACTGCGCTTACGGAAACGGTAGCAAGGTGAACGCCGAGCATATTTACTACGCCGGGAGTGATCGCCTGCATAACCATAGAGATAAGAGAAACGAAGCCTGTGATAATAAGAAGATAAGCGGGAAGCTTAGCGTAATCGGGAATGATCTTGTGAGCAGCGGAAACTACGATGGAGGAAAGGAGCATTGCGAGAAGAACTGCTACGCCCATTCCGAGAGCCGCGCGGATGTCGGAGCTGGAAGCCATAACGAAGCCTGCACCGAGAACAAGAAGAACCGCGGGTGTACCCTTGAGGAGATATGGAATTTTAGTGTTTTTCATTACTGCTCGCCTCCTTTGATGGATTCAAATGCCGCAAATGCGTCAGCGGTTGCTGTCTTCATTACTGTTGTAGACATAGTTGCGCCGGCAATAATTGCCTTGTCGCCTGTCCAGCTTTCAAGTGTTTCGCCAACGAAGCCATCCTTATAGCCGTTAGGAACACCGTTAAAGCCATAGAAGTACTCTTCCTCGAATACAAACTGGCTTGCATCAACCTTAGCGATCTTTCCTTCAGAGTCAAGAATGATATAAACGTTCATCTTGTTCTGATCGTAGCTGTAGCCTACTGCATAGAATGCGTAGTAGGTTGCGCCATCAAGTTTGAAGCTTACTGCTGATATTACTGTGTTATATGTGGTGATATCAAGTGCTTCAAAATCAGAAGCGCCTTCCATCATTTTGCCAACCTTAGTTGTCAAAGCGTCTACATAAGACTTCTGATTTACTGCGGCATGAGCTACAGCCTCAGCAGCAAGAGCCTCGTGATCTGCTGTTACGTCTGTACCCTCAACGTTATAGATCTTGCATACGCCGGCAACGTTTACGAGAGCAAGATAGCTTGCCTCGCCTTCGGTCATAATATACGCGAAGCCTGCATCATTGCCTGCCTTGATAGCCTTCTGAATATTGCCGCTTGCGGAAGCCTCTGTAAGCTTAACAAAGCCGGGAGCAAGTGTGGGGATAAGTTCCTCAAGCACCTGAGCATCGGACTTAACACCTGCTGTGATAAGATCGTTTGCGATAAGCGCGCCGAGAGCCTCGGAAACAGCATTCTTGAATGCCTCGGAGGAATAGGTTACGCCACCGATAAGCTCAACACCTGCAAGAGCTGAATCCTTACCGAGATAGGTGTTTACGTAATCGTTTGTAAGCCTGTTGTTCCAGTTGCTGGAGCCCTTACCGTAATCGTCGATCTGAAGACCGCAGATCTTACCGTCAGCGGTAACACCGATGGTCATAATAAGAGGAGAATCAGCGTACTGGGTAGTAGCGGTTGTGCGGATCGCAAATCCGAGCCCGTTCTTTTCCTTATAAACAGAGAGAACAGCCGCAGGAACATTCTTAAGGGTAGATGCGGAAGCATTCTCGCTATCGTAGATAAGAGCGTCGCCGTCAAACTGCGCGCCCTCGGGCATTACTGCGAGAAGGGGAGCAAACTCCGCGCCTGCGTTGTTAGCCTCGATCATAGGTCCGGTGATAAAGTTAAGACCGAACATGGCAAGACCGAAGGTAACAGAGATAGTTAAAATAATAAGAGTTGTTGTTAAAATTCTGTTTTTCATTACTTAATACCTCCAAGAGTTTTCTTTTTGGTGAAGTCGGAGATATAGGGGGTGAGGAGGTTCATTGTAAGGATTGCAATGGAAACGCCCTCGGGGAATGTACCGAACTGTCTGATAGCGAAGGTAAGAAGACCCGCGCCAACGCAGAATACTATTCTGCCAAGACCTGTGATAGGTGTGGTTACGTAGTCGGTTGCCATAAAGATAGCGCCGAGAAGAAGACCGCCTGCAAGAACGTGCTGAAGAGCAAAGCCAAAGTCGAAGCCGCCTGCGATAAGGTAGCATACGAATACTGTTGCAACGTAGGATGCGGGAACGTACCACTTGATAACTCTGCGAGCTACGAGATATGCAAAGCCGATAAGAAGAGCGATAGCGCAGGTCTCACCGATTGTACCGCCGTGCGCGCCCACGAGGAGCTGAAGAATTGTAGGAGCATCGCCTGCCGCCTCTACGCCCTTGTTAAGAAATGCGAGAGGTGTGGAGCCTGCTACGAGCTCGGGAACTGCGTCGCCGAGGAAATCAAGATCGAAGAGGGGGCTGATGGCAACGGGAGCGCCCACAGAGCCGAAGGTAAGGAGCATAAATACTCTGGATGTGATTGCGGGGTTAACGAGGTTCTTGCCAAGACCTCCGAAGAGGCACTTAACAACAACGATCGCGAATACAGAACCGATAATTGCTTCCCAGATCTTAACGTTAGTGCTGAGGTTAAGAGCGAGAAGAAGGCCTGTTACTACAGCGGAAAGGTCACCTATAGTTTGCTTTTTGCCCACTGCAAGGTTAAAGAGGAACTCAGAAAGAACTGCAGCACCTACACAAACAAGTGTGAGCCAAAGAGCCTTACGGCCGAAGATGATGATACCTGCTACTGTTGCGGGAAGCATAGCGATAACTACGTCCAGCATTATGTTACGGGTGGAAGAACCCTTCTCATGGATATGAGGATTAGGGGAAATATGAAGCTTTGCCATTACTTGTTACCTCCTTCTTCTTTCTTGGAAGCGGCGTACTTTTTGAGGTAGGACTTAGCCTCCCAGTTGATCTGGAGAAGAGGACGGTTTGCAGGACAAACGTAAGAGCAGCAAGCGCAGTCAACACACTGACGAACGCCGGTGTCAATAAGGAGCTTTGCCTTTTTGTCCTCGTTCTTTTCTCTCATAGCGCGCTCAACGTAAGCAACGCTGATGCCGATGGGGCACTTCTCGATGCAACGGCCGCAGTTAATGCAAGCGGATGCCTCGGGGAGAGTTGAGGAAGCCTCGTCAAATACGAGGATAGCGTTGGAAACCTTGTTGATAGGATCGTCTACCGAGCAGATAGCAGTACCGTTCATAGGACCGCCTACAACTACCTTGCCGGGCTCGGACTTAAGTCCTGTGATAGCAAGAAGCTCGGAGATACGTGTTCCGATAGGAGCGATAAGGTTTGTGGGTCTTTCAACAGCGGGACCGTCAACTGTAACGATTCTCTCTACGAGAGGCATACCTGTGTTGAGGTAGTGCGCCATAAGAGCGATAGAGGAAACGTTGATAATAAGCGCGCCGAAGGAGGGGAAACGCTTACCTGCGATAGCTACTCTGCCGGTTGCATTGTAAAGCATAACCTGCTTTGCGCCCTGGGGATAGATTGTCTTAAGCTCGTGGATTACAACGTAATCCTTCTTACCTTCAAATCTTTCCCTAAGAAGTGCGATAGCATCTGCCTTATTCTGCTCTACGCAGATCTTGAAGGTAGCATTGCCAAGATACTCGCCCATATACTTACGAAGGTACTCGATACCGTCCTCGATAAGCTCGGGGTGGTCAAGCATCATTCTGTGGTCGCTTGTGATGTAGGGCTCGCACTCTGCGGCGTTGATAAGCACGGTGTCAACCTTGTAGTCGGGATTCTTAGCCTCGTTGAACTTTGCCCAGGTGGGGAAAGCCGCGCCGCCAAGACCTACGAGACCGCTCTCTCTTACTGCCTGGAGGAAGCTGTCGCAATCGGTGATGGTGGGAGGTGTAACAGTCTCGGAAACCTCCATCTTACCGTCGCTCTCAATGCGGATGGCAAGGGTGGTTCTTCCGTCGGGAGTCTCCATAGGAGAGATCTCGGTAACTGTACCGGATACGGTTGCGTGTACGGGAGAGGAAAATCTTCCCTCCTCTCTTGCGATAAGCTGGCCAACCTTTACCTGGTCGCCAACCTTAACGATAGGCTCGGCATCGTGTCCCGAATGCATATTCATAGGCAGGATTACTTCCGCAGGCGTATTGATACGCTCGGGAGCGCAGGCTGCCGTATTCTTATTGTGAGGCACGTGCAAGGATGAAATATCTCTTTTCAAAACCTTTTTCTCCTTTATTTTTTATTTTTATTTATATTTTATCAAAATTGTTTTCGGATTTATTTTTCTGCTAGGTATCTGGCAAAGCCCTCAGTCATCATCTGAGTGCCGTCCTTCGCTATCCAGAGAACCTCAACATCATCGGAAACGTTCTCAAGAAGCGTAAGTCCATCCTCGTAGCTCATAGAAAACAGCGCAGTGGAAAGTGCATCCGCAAGTCCGCTGTTTTTTGTTAAAATTGTTACAGAACTGAAATAATCGGAAGGCATCAGGGTGTCCTTATCGATTATATGGTGATATCTTACTCCGTCTACGGTGTAGAATCTCTCATAGTCGCCGGAGGTGACACAGGATATATCTGCGATGTTTATATATTTTACGTAAGTGTCTTTGTCGAATGGGTTAGTAACGCCGGTTCTCCAACTGGAGCCGTCGGGCTTAGTACCGATTATGCGGATATTGCCGCCGATGTTAAGAACGTAACTTGTAACTCCGTTCAATTCAAGATGCTCTGCCGCCTTTTCGGTAGCATAGCCCTTACCAAGTGCGCCGACGTCAAGGGATGCGCCTGCCTTCGCAATGCGGACTGTGGAATTCTCCACGTCGATTTCAAGAAGGGAAATGTCCGTAAGCGCATTTGCCGCGGAAAGCTCGTCCATCGAAGGAACATAAGTTCCTGCAGTTCTTGCATCGTGCCAAAGCTTAAGCACGGAGCCCATCATAATATTCATTTCTCCGCCCGTAAGAGTGTAAAGTTCCTTGGCGTAAAGAAGAAAATCAATAAGCTCGGGCTCAACCTTCATAGCTTCGCCACCTGCATTTTTGTTGATTGTGCAAAGATTGGTTACGCCGCTGTATTCGTGGTAAATGTCAAAAAGCTGATGGTAGTATCCGAGGATGTCAAAAACTTCCTCATAGTTTTTCATAAAAGTCTCGTCGCCATCTCCGGCATAAGTGATAACCTGTGAAACGGTATCAAAATAAGCGAAGTTATATACTACGCGAGGCTCGGGATTGCCCTTATCTGTAGTTGAAGGGCAACCCGTCATAAAAACGAGCAGCCCCACAACAAGACATAGGCAAGATATAGATTTGAATAGCTTCAAATTTGTATCTCCTATAAGTATTAAAATTATCTAGCGTTTCTAGCAGCCTTTGCAACTACGTCGCAGATACCTGTGATCTGCATTGTGCAGCCAGCGTTAATAAGATCTGCATCTGTGGAGATGAAGTGAGCGTTAACCTCAGTTGTCTCCATGTTGTCGATCTGATCAGCTGTCATCTTGTTGTTCATAACATAGCTGGAGAATGCAGCGCTCTGCTTGTACCACTCAAGAACTCTCTCGTCGCCATCGTTGTCAGAACCGAACTTTTCCATGTTATAAGCATATCTGAGCTCTCTCTTTGTGCCAGCGAAGGTTGCGCTTACGATCTCACCGTTAGCGTTGATCGCGATCTTGGGCTGGATAGCATCGTTAAGAGTAGCAACTACCTTGCCCTTAACAACTACTGCGCAAGCGAAGTCAGTGTACATATTAACAGAACCGTCAGCCTCAGCTGTAGCAGCCTTGGTAGCAGAGTCAACAGTGGTGTTAGCAGCAACGCCAAGAGTCATCTTCTTGGAGTTAGCCTTGAAGGAAACTGCGTTACGGTCATCGCAAGCCTTAACTACTGCCTGGATGAAATCGGTGATCTGCATAGAGCAACCTGCGTTAAGAAGGTCAGCGTCTGTAGTGATCCAGTGACCGCCGGCAAGCTGTGTTCTCATAGCATTAACCTCATCAACTGTCATACCAACAACATACTGCTCGAATACGTGAACCTGCTCATACCACTCAAGCTTAACGCCGTCGTTGTCATTGTCAACCTTACCAGCCATGCCGTAACGATCGCCGAGCTCCATCTTGGTCTCGAAGGTCTTATCGGTCTCAACTGCGCCATCAGCGATGTTCATCTTGTTCTGAGCAACGTCGATGCGGCAAGCAACGATAACGCCGTTCTCATCGGTTACTACTGCAGCAACAGTAGCGTCAACCTGTGCGTTGCCTGTTGCAGAGCTTTCTGTAGAAACTACAACGCCCATACCGAGTGTGTATTCTGCCTTACCGCAGGACACGAGAGAAAGTGCCATAACGAGGCAAAGTACAAGTGCGAAAATCTTCTTCATTTTCTTTTACTCCTTGTTTTATAAAAAATTTTGTTTTTGTGATTTTTCGTTGCCAAAATTCATCAGCCGAGGCACACTTGCGCGCGCCTACACCCGTAAAAAATCGCAAGCCTTTTCACATACGCAAATGATTATATCACAACGCGCGGGCGATGTCAATAGTTTTTTGATATTTTTTTGACAATTTTTTAATATTGATAAAATTTGCACAAAAATAGACGTAATATATAATTTTTTTTCATCTGTTTTTATTCAAAAAATACAAAAAAATCGCGGTTTTTTCACGTTTTTCTACATATTAATTTAACGTACGCGAGAGAAAGTAAATAAAAATGTTCATAAAAATTCTGAAAAACAGGAAAACAGGTCTGACTTTTCCTTGATTTAAGCCGATTTTGCCCGTCTTTCTCTTAGGCAACTTTACTAAAAAAAAACGACTTTTTTGATAATCTTCAACAAACAGATATATTTTTTTCTATCGTCGCTTTTGCCAAAAGACTGATGGAAAATGCGGTGCTTATGCGTAATACCCGGTTTTCGCTTCCCTCCCCCCCATCGTTAAAAACAGTTTCCCACTCCGTAGGAAGGCTATAACTACCTCTTTGATGCTTACTGCCAAAGAGTGGTCTTTATATTTATAGCTTAGTTGTGTTTTTTGACAATAGCCGTAAATAAAAAATGCAAACAACCGCAGAAAAGTCATTAATTTGCTAATAATTGTTTGCATTTTGCTATTAAATTTCTATTTCAAGAGATATAGGGCAATGATCGCTTCCAAAAACATCTGTGTGAATTTTAGAGTCCAGAACTTTTTCCATAAGGCGCTTTGAGGTAACAAAGTAGTCTATTCTCCACCCTACGTTTTTGGCTCTTGCCTGGAAGCGGTAGGACCACCAGGAGTACTTCTCCTCATCGGGATAAAGCTCGCGGAAGGTGTCGGCAAAGCCTGCCGAAAGAAGCTCTCCAAACTTGCCGCGCTCCTCGTAGGAGAAGCCGGGATTGCCCACGTTAGTCTTGGGATTCTTCAGGTCTATTTCATTATGGGCGACGTTCAGATCTCCGGTGTAAATAACCGGCTTTTTCTCATCGAGAGAGGCCAGGTAGCTGCGCATATCATCCTCAAACTCCATTCGGTATTCTATGCGACGAAGGCCGTCCTGGGCGTTCGGCACGTAGGCGCAAACGAAGTGAAAATTCTCAAATTCAAGGGTAATCACTCTGCCCTCATCGAGGTGCTTGTCGCCGATGCCGAAGGTGACCGAGATCGGCTCGGTCTTGGTGAACACTGCCGTTCCGGAGTAGCCCTTCTTCTCCGCGCTATTCCAATATTGGTGGTATCCCTCGGGGGAGAACTCGGCCTGACCCGGCTGCATTTTAGTCTCCTGCAGGCAGAAGATGTCGGCATCAAAGCTATCAAATATTTCTGAAAATCCCTTGCCGAGGACGGCGCGGAATCCGTTTACGTTCCAAGAAACAAGCTTCATAAATGGAGAGGTCTCCTTTGTGTTTTAGTTAATAATGATTTTCTTCTTAATACTTTTTCGGTTAAAGAATAATTCTCTTCCTCGGTATTATTCTTCACTTATATTTCACTTAGATAATGATAACATTTTTTAAGAAAAAAGTCAATACAAATTTCTCCTTGAATTTTTGCGCGAAGGGTGGTATAATAAAGAAAAGAATTTTTGAGGTACGGTTTATGAAGATAATTGCAAGGATTCACACGGATTTCAAGGAAAAGTTTGGAATACCCAGGCAAAGCGGGCTTGTGGACTCGCTTCGCGCCAGGATAGTTTTCGAGCCCGAATACAGAGTCAAGGAAGCTCTTCGGGGAATTGAGGACTTCTCACACCTATGGCTGATATGGGAGTTCTCAGAGGCGAAGCGAGAGGATTGGTCACCAACGGTAAGGCCGCCCAGGCTTGGCGGAAATAAGCGAGTTGGCGTCTTTGCAACAAGATCGCCCTTCAGGCCGAACTCAATCGGGCTATCATCTGTAAGACTGATCGGCGTTGAGCATAGCGCCACAGAGGGCGACGTTCTTATAGTCAGCGGAGCCGATCTTATGGACGGAACGCCTATTTACGATATCAAGCCCTACCTTCCCTTCACCGATAGTCACCCCGACGCAAAGGGCGGCTTTGCCGACGAGAAAAAGGAGTACTCCATAGAGGTGTATATACCCCACAGTGTGGCAGAGGGCGTATCCCCCGAAAGGCTTGAAGAAATAAAGGAGCTTCTCGCCCAGGATCCAAGACCCTCTTATCACGACGACGAGAATCGGGAATACGGAATGCCCTATGCAGGGCTGGATATATCCTTCAAGGCAACAGACGGCCGCCTCAGGGTCACAAAAATCACCAAAACAAAATAGCAAAAAAAGCAATAACAGGAAGCGCTGCAAAGTCGAACGCAAAACGGTTTTACACAAAAGAACACCGTAAATGTAAATAAAACGCGTCATTTAGGCGCGTTTTTCTTTGCTTTTTGGTAAAATATAAAATATTATATTGCTAAAAACAAAAAAACCTATCGCTGATCTCAATATCACAATTTCAATAAAAAACAATCACCCGTCCTGAAAGATACCACACAAAAACATATATAAAATTCTAAAAAGCCGTAATATAAAACAACAATCACTCACCGTAAAAATGCAGAGATGAATAGTCACAAAAATGTCCTGAACTCAAGTAAAATTGAAAAAGAAAAAAATATGAAAAAACTTTTTAAAAACCCCTTGACATTTCCCGAAAAATGTAGTATAATATCCTAGCAATCATGTGACGGCCCGTTGGTCAAGCGGCTAAGACACGGCCCTCTCAAGGCTGAAACGGGAGTTCGATTCTCCCACGGGTCACCAAAACAAAAAGACACTCCTAGTGAGTGTCTTTTTTGTTTTTTGGTGACTCCGTGAGGAGAATCGCTCCGCAACGCGAGCTTTTGCGAAGCGGTGCGGAGTTCGAATCCCTGCCCCATCGTCTCCGATGGAGACCTCGTAAGATGGGGCAGATTCTCCCACTTTCTGTACCACCAATCTCGGTGGTGCTTTTTGTTTTTGATAATGACTCCGTGAGGAGAATCGCCCCGCTAGTGAGGCTTCGCCTCTCTAGATACGGAGTATTGCCGCTCGGGATTATATTACTGCTAATTACGCTTTTTTCATCTGCCCTACGTTCCATCTCCTCGCTTGGCAATATACCGCTTTGCGGTATGCGTAACATTGCTTCGCCGCTTCCGTGTCGGAAGCCTTGCAAGGCGAAGCAAATTTCCCACGGGTCGCCGCCACTCAAATGAGGTGTTTTTTGTTTTTGGTACCTCGTGGAGTGAATCAAACTACTCCCGAGGGCAAAGCTCCTCGGGATGGGAGTGCGTAACATTGCTCCGTCCTTCCCTGCGGGAAGCTTGCAAGACGGAGCAAATTTCCCGACATTTCCGCGTTTTATCCCCTCCTCACCTCTCTAAAAAGCTCAAAAAACTTTTTTCTCCAAAACTATTGACAAACTGATATCAAAATGATATCATATAGATGGAAATATTTCTAGAAATTACACAAGGAGAATATATGAAAAGCAAGATAAAGGAGATGGCTGCGCCGATAATCGTTACAGCGATCTGCATCATTTATTACGTTGTTTACTTTGGCTTTCTGATATCGGTGGTTAAAGGCGTATTCGGAGTTATTCTCGGGATTGTGCCTGTTATACTGTCGGCGATGACGGTCAAGGTTTGCATAGATAGAATTAAAGAAATCAAGAAAGGAGAAAACGATGATATTAGTAAATACTGATTACATCAGCGGCAAAGAGCTAGAGACATTGACCTTGGTAAAAGGAAGCACTATACAGTCCAAGCACTTAGGAAATGATATTCTCGAGTCACTCAAAACCTTAGTAGGAGGTGAGCTTAAGTCATACAACGATATGATGAACGAGGCAAGAGCTATCGCTACGAAAAGAATGGTGGAAGAAGCAGAGGCTCTTGGAGCTGACGCGATTGTTAACGTTCGCTATGCATCATCCGCTATTATGCAAGGAGCTGCAGAAGTTATAGTTTACGGCACTGCTGTAAAGTTCGTTAACAAATAATTGATATCGAGCTATTGTTTTTATCAAGGTTATGAGGATTCTCGGCGACCATTAAAAACTAATCGCTCGAAGTACAGGAGTAATACTATAAAAATCATTATTGAAAAGGAGAAAAACATGCAAGAAAAAATTTTGGAAAACAAGAAAAACGGTATGGCAGTTCTTATTGGCGACATTGCGGGTCTGATTCTGGCCACCGTGCTTATGATTCTGGGCGGCGGAGGACTGGATAGCGGTAACGCGCTTGATATAACACTTTTCGCTATCGGCACTATTGGACTTTGCTTTGGCTGGATACCTCTTTTGGGTCTTCGTATTCTCAAGCCCCAGGAGGCTTTAGTTCTTACCCTCTTCGGTAAGTATATCGGCACTATCAAGGGCGAGGGCTTCTATTGGGTAAATCCCTTCTGCTCCTCGGTTAACCCTGCAGCTAACACCAAGCTCAACCAGAGCGGCGACGTTAATACCGTTCACGCTCCCGTGGTAAACTCCGACGGACAGATCCAACTCAGCGCCGCTATACCCACTAACAAGATCTCCCTTAAGATTATGACTCTTAACAACAATCGCCAGAAGATCAACGATTGCCTCGGCAACCCCGTTGAGATCGGAATCGCGGTGACCTGGAGAATTGTTGATACTGCAAAGGCTGTATTCAACGTTGATAATTACAAGGAATATCTCTCGCTCCAGTGCGACACCTCTCTTCGTAACATAGTTCGTCTCTATCCCTACGACGTTGCTCCCGGTATTGATACCACCGGCGACGGCATTGCAGACGATGGCAGCCTTCGCGGATCAAGCGAGATAGTTGCTGCCCGTATCAAGGAAGAAATTCAGGAAAGAGTTGACGAAGCGGGTATCGAGGTAATCGAGGCGAGAATTACATATCTTGCCTACGCTACCGAGATCGCTGCAGTAATGCTTCAGCGTCAGCAGGCATCCGCTATCATCGATGCAAGAAAGATGATCGTTGACGGCGCGGTAGGTATGGTTGAAATGGCGCTTGAAAGACTCGCCCAGAATGACACAGTTAAGCTTGATGAGGAGCGCAAGGCAGCGATGGTTTCTAATCTCCTCGTAGTTCTTTGCGGCAACAAGGACGCCCAGCCTATCGTAAATTCGGGTAGCCTTTACTGATGAGCGAGAATACTAAAAAGCAGATTCCTCTCCGCCTCTCACCAAAGCTATATGCCGCAATAGCAGCATGGGCAGAGGATGACTTTCGCTCCCTCAACGGTCAGATAGAATACCTTCTTACCGAATGCGTTAAGCAAAGAAAAAAGAACGGCGCGCCCGTTCCTCATAACCTTGATGAGCCGATAAATATCGACATAGAGTAAACTTTTATTTGCAAAATTCTACATTTCAAGAAAAAAAGAGCAGACACGGATGTGTTTGCTCTTTTGTGTTTTTTCCTGCGAACCCGCATAACCGTGGCGCGCAAAAGATTGTGTTTTTTGTAATTTGAAATAGGGCTATATAGATTTATTTATACACCCTTTATTATTCATCGCATTTTTCGGATGTTACCGCAGCGGTCTTGCCGTCATTGAACACGATCTTATTGACGATAAAGAACACTACCATAGAAATGGTGCCGTTGAGCATAGTAGTTCCGATATTATAGAGCCAGCCGCCAACAAAGTGTCCCGCTACAGCTACCCAAGCGCAGTTGATGGAATTTACAACGCAGGTAACGATGGTGAAGGCGAGAAGATACCAGCCGCCCTGACGCCATATATTTCCGTTTGAACGGAATACCCATTTTCTCTGGATGAAGAAGTTTATTACCTCACCGATCACCATCGCGATCATATAGGCGGTGAAGTAGGAAAGACCTCCCTGCTCTGCTCCGTAGCCGATTATGTACCACTTGAACTCGATGCCAAAGAGAGTGACATCTATACCGGGGAAGCCGAAATCACGGTTACCCATAAAGGCGAATGCCGCGGGCAGGAACGTAAGAATAAGGTACTTAAAAAGAGTTATAAGAATGCTGACGAAGAGGAAGAGGCCTCCTTCTCTTACCCACTCTGCCGCCTTGGGATTTTTCTCCGCAAAGCTATCCCAGAGGGGCTTAAGCTTATCTACTATCTTATTCCACAAGTCAATAAACCACCTTGAAATAATACCCCACAAATTCGAGAGCTTCTCGCAGGCTTTCTTGAAAAAGCTCTTTGCGCCGCCCCACAGCTTTTGCCATATTGCTTTAATTTTTTCCATATTTCCTCCAAATGTAATGAAGCTTTTTTCTTCAACTGTCTGTTTATTAAAATAGTCTTTTTTCACAAAAGCAAGTTTTTTGAATACAAATATTTACATTACACATCTTTTTATATAAAATATCCACGAATAATATACAGCTTCTCATACAAGGAAGCAGATTAATAATGTCCGGGAGTTATTCTCCATCCCCGTATTCGGCGGATCGCTTATACTCGATAGCGGCAAAGATGAGAGCAGCTATGCCGTAGCTCCAATTCTTGCCGATCGGGACCAGCTGATAGCCCAGCTTAGGAATAAGAGGCACAGGAATGGTAGGGCCGCTGATCTCGGTCATAAATATACCGTTATCCCCCTCCTCCATAGCATTTATGCAAGCCTCGAATGCCTTTATTGCAGGATTGAGAAACTTCTCGTCAAGATAGCCGCATCGGATACCGTGGAGCCAGCCTGCGGAAATCAGAGCGGTAGCAGAAAGCTCGCGGTAGGAATTTTGCTTCAGAAGTGTGCCAAAGGTATAGTCCTCCCTCATACATTCGAGAAGAGCCTCGCTTGTCTCTCTGAAGAGCCTTATAATTCCCTCTGCCTCAGGATGATCAAGACCGATATTATCAAGAATCATAGGAAAGGCGCAAATAACCCAACCGTTGCCCCGCCCCCAGAAAATATCTCGCTTGGGGAATGCGGTTTTGAAATCAACCCAATAAGAGTGCGCCCATAGGTGCTTTTCCTTATCAAGCATCATATCCGCATATTGCTTTGGCTGGCGAGCGGCGAAATCCACAAGCTCACGGTCATTATTCTCTTTTGCATAAAGAGAGGTGAATACCGAGAACATCATAACGCTGTCGATCCAAACGCTTCGGGGATAGATCTTTCCCTTTAAGCTTGAACCGAGATGGTTAAGACAGTCAAGATAGAGCCTGGGCTGATTGCGAATATAATCAAGCACCTTATCGGTGAGCCTTTTGTAGGACTCATCTCCGCATCTTTTGTACATGGCGTAGGTAATCAGTCCGGGAGCGGCTGTATCGGATTGATCCACCGCGGGATCTACCTTTGCCCAGTAGTCGCAATAAGCGCGAAGAAAATCCGTGTAGTCCTCCCTGCCGTTTTCCTTATCCAGCTCGTCCATAGCATAGCCGAGGAGAGCCTCGCCCCACATCCACTTCATTTTGGGATCCCAGGTGGCTTTGACAAAGTCGGCAAGGCGGCATACCTTACTGTAATATTCATTATTGAACTTCATTTTTTAGTCCTCACTTAAGAGATTCCTTAAGAGCTGCAAGCTCCTCTGTCTCTTCTGCGGAAAGCTCCGAGATGCGTCCCTCTCGAGCATAAGGAAGATATTTCTCTACAAGAGCATTCTTTTCCTTAGTGAGAACGTACCTCTTCGCCATAATGAAGCCGAAGATCATAAAGATGATACAGGTGAATGCCATAACGTACTTGATACCAAGCTGAGCCTCGGGAGGCTGAACGTCAAGGTCCGCATTGTATCCTGTAAATTCAAGAACGAGAGAGAAGAGGAAGATAACAAGAGCAGAGCTGCTCTTTCTTGCGAAGGTCATGATTGCGCTGCATCCGCCGCTCTGGCGCTTGCCGATAAGAAGCTCGCCTGCATCAACTGCGTGAGGGAACATAATCCAGCTTGTAAGCTGCGCGCCTGCAAAGCCTACCGCAACGAAGAATACGCAAACGTATGCGGCATAGAGATTGGAGCCAAGGATAGCAAAGGCGATAAGGGCAAGCACGGAAAGAGGGAGACCGAAGCCGTAAATTCTGTTTACGCTCTTGGTTTTTATCAGCTTGTTAATGATAGGGAATGCCAAAAGCTGTACTGCAATGAAGATGCCGAGGAATACGGTAACGCTTCCCTTGGGCTGAGTTACATACATAGCGAAGATGGCTACTCCCGTAGAGAAAACGTCCATGCAGAGGGCCTGACCAAGATACATACCAACGAGCTGTCTGAAGGGGCGGTTTTTAAGGGGCTCTACCACCTCTTTAACAGAAAAGCTTCTTTTCTCGGAGGATACCTCAACCCTTTCCTTAACGAAGATAGCACAAAGGACTACGGGAAGAGCAAAGAGAATGCCGAAGCCGATACCTACGATGAGATAGAAGGCAGTGATGTCGATCTTACCTGCATTGTAAGCGTCAATAACGAGAGAGGGGAGAATTGTGCAAACTGCGGCGCTTGCGGTGGAAACCACAAGACGAAGAACGTTTGCGCTATCGCGCTCCTCGCTGATATTACTGATCTCCGCGGACATACTGCTGTAAGATACACTGACCATCGTAGCAACGGTGTTATAGAAGAGATAGGTAGCCGCGCAGTAGATGAATTTCACAGTCTCGCCAAGTCCGCTAACGGGCATGAAGATGAGGGCGAAGGCTACCGCAAGAAGACATCCGCCTACAAGAATATAAGGACGGCGGCGTCCCATTTTAGTTTTTGTATTATCGCTGATAATTCCCATAAGGGGATCGCTGATAGCATCCCAAATCTCGGAGATAAGGGTTACTACACCTGCAAGAGCAGGACGGAGACCGATAATGTTGGTAAGGAAAACGAAGTAGAGAACACCGATGAGAGCCTGGCCGCCTCCACCGTAGAAATCGGCAAGAGCAAAGAAGCCGCGCTCACCCTTTTTCATAGTTCTTGTGTAACTGTTTTTCATATTTTTTACTCCTCGATATAAGATTTTATTTTGTTAAGATTCTCGAAGCTTTTTTTGATATCGCCGTATGGATCCCTTGTTTTTTGCTCAATAACCGTGTATTCACAGCCAACCTCATGGGCGGCAATAAGAACCCGGGTAAAGTCTATAACTCCTTCGCCAACCACGGTATCGTAGGGAATAACGCCAATGCCCCTTTTCTTGAAGGCAAGGTCACGCAGGTGAATACCAAGAAGTCTGTCTCCGAGCTGGCGTATCTGTTCCTCTGGGCTAACTCCCGAGCGAGCCGTCCAATATGTATCGTGAACGAATTTTATCCTTTCGGTTTTCTGAAGAAGCTCGGCCATTCTGGTTTTGCCGTTTGAAAGGCGGATATATTCCCAATTGTGATGATGGTACGCAAGAGTTAATCCACACTCGGCGTACTTATCAAACCAAGGGTCAAGAGTGCCTATAAATTCGTAGAATCTCTCCTCACCTCCGAGAATACATTCAAAGGGAAGCATAGATATAACCACGTTTTTGCATCCGGTCATATTGCAGAATTCAACAATCTCCTCAAAATGCCCGAAAACGTCCCTCGGCTTTACCTGAATAGAAACGGGGACTATTCCCTGCTCCTCTATAGCGGCTTTGACCCTGATAGCATTCTCGCGGTTGAACTTAATTCGCGCGATCTCAAGATGAGTGATGCCCATCTCCACGAGAGGGCGGTATGAGCCACCGATATCGGCTTTCTGATACTTACGTATGGTGAAGGTTTGTACTCCGTAGTTCATTTTCCCTCTCCCCCGATCAATCCGCATTTGAGGAAGCAGCGCTCTCCTCTCGAGTACCTGCCTCATAGTTAAGAGTAAGGCTGTAGCCGCCGAATGAAATGCTGATAACCTGAGCCTCGCGCTCTACCTTCCCGTTGACGTACGCGCTTTCGTATCTTGCATAGTTAGTGTCAACAAGCTGGCCGTTAAGCTTGAAATGCTCACTATACTTTACATCAAACGCCTTATTTGCGGTTTTATATGTAACCGTCATATTTTCGTATTCAAAATTGTTCGCAAGCATTTTTGCGATAAATTCATCAAATGTGCCGTCCTCAATGCATCCCAGCTCGGTTACCCAAGCGTGGCTCTCTCCGCCCTCAAAGATAAGATCGTAGCGAAGATCTCCGCTTGCCTCGATAAGCTCGCGGACGTTCTCCTTGATCTCTGAACGGTCGGAGGCCATATCCTCTGCGGTAACGCCGGGCATATCATCCTTGAACATAAGGGTTGCCTCACCGTCGGATCTAGCGGCGAGCATAATGTATGTATCGCCCTTTCTGCCGAATACGTATCCCTCATTCATATAATCGAGATTTACCTCATCGAAGAGACCTACGGGGAAATATGCGTGAGTATACTTCACGATATGAGGCTCAAGCATTCCCTTGCTCTTAGGAATGGTGTAAATGGAGATATTAACGTTCTCATCCTGAACCGAATAAGGAAGTCTGCCATAGCCAACCCAATACTGACCGCGGCTGCTGTTTCTCATAGGCTGAGCGGTATAAACCGAAAGATCTGAGCCGAGACTTGAAACATTGATCTGATGCTGATCGGCATAGTCGCCTGCAAAATGCTCCTGAGAGGTGCTCATAGAATAGTACGGGGTCTGATATGTATACACGTTGGCTCTCTGAATTGCTTTGCCGTTGGTAGAGGGGTTGAGGATTCCGGAAAGGAAACCAAGGCTCTTAGTGGTGGTCAGAGGCCAAAGATTAACGAGCTTAAAGTCGTTCAAAAATTCGTTGTTGAAGAGTTTGTTATCACTTAGATACTTGACGGAGTTATCGATAACGAGGCTATTGGAAAAGGCCTCCATACCCATCTGCATCATAATCTGATCAACGCGCTGACCGATAAGACCGTACTCCGCAAGTTCCTCGATGGTAACACCGTTTGAGGATTTTACTATCTGCTTTTCAGCAGAGTCGTCGAAGATCGCCAGAACGGCATCGGGTACACGGTAGATCGGCTCGCCGTTTACCTCAGCCTCATACATTCTTCTGAAGCAGGTAAAGAAGCGATTATTATCGGTTTTCCATTCCTCGCCATTACCCAACACCATATTTATGTATGGGCGGAGTCTGTTGCCCGTATCATCGGAGGA
Source organism: Eubacteriales bacterium (assembly GCA_045636465.1). Classification (GTDB taxonomy): domain Bacteria; phylum Bacillota; class Clostridia; order Oscillospirales; family CAG-272; genus UBA1740. The sequence goes on along the minus strand of JAZTXP010000074.1, from coordinate 8,329 downwards.
TTTATTATCCATATACATTCTTCCGCTGGCAGATACGAAAGCGTATTGAACGTGACCGCTCTCGTCTGTGTATTTATACGACTGAGTTGCGATATCGATCCAGATTATATCCATCACTATCTTCATACGGTCAACCATTGCCTTATCCTCATCGGCGGCAAACTGAATGAAGTTAGCCATAGGAGCAATGTCCTCGGGATAATAGTTGTTTGAATAATACTCGTTGAAGCCGTAGTAATATCTCTGGCTCATCCAAGCCTTGATTCTTTCTCTCGCCATCTCGGCGTGCTCCTCACCAAGCTTGCCGTCGGCAAATTCGGCGTCTGGCCATTCCATACCCGCAAGATACTCGGTGGTAGCAAAGAGGATCTGATGATTCTCGCTCCAATGGCACATACTGTCCTTTCTGCCGTCGTACTGATCCATCCAGTATTTGAAGCTTGTCAGGCAGCGCTTAATTTCTTCCTTGTTCAGGTCGGCAAGGCGATGCTCGTTTTCGAGGTAGAAGCGAATAAGACCGCAGGCAGTGAAGTCTGCGCAATCCTCGCGCACGTCGATGCGCTCGATAGCTCCCCTGAGATTCTCGGAAATCAGAGCGGTATCTTCAAAATATGAATCTGGTAAATTCTCCGATTCATAAAGCATATCGGTAAGCTTTCCGTCGCCGATCTTCGCCTCTCCCGCATAGGGCTTAACAAAGAGCATATTGTATGCAAACTGGATCAAAATGCTCGCCAAAATTGCAATGACGATGATTAAAATAACTGTTTTAATGTTTTTGTTCATTTTCTAGTCCTCCTTTTTCACATTAATTATAACATAACAAGTGTCAAAAATCAATATATTTATATAAAATGCTAAAAATCAAAAAAGGACAGTTTTTTTCATCGTTTGTAGTAAAAAACAAAAATTAATTTGTAAAAATAAAAGTCGGTATTTGGGTTATAACAACCACCTTTTGAAAATTATAGTTTACATATACCCCGTTTTCATATCAATCATCCGTCTTGTAAAAATTTATTACGATAAAAACCCGAGAGTCATATAAACTCCCGGGTTAAAGTCAATGTGCCTTTGGCGCATTTTTTATTTATGAGAAAATGATGGCTATGGGAACTTTTCAGCTCGTATATACAGGCCTTACTCATTTTCCCTAATAGAGGGATATTGGCTGTTGTATATTTTTGAATAGAGTCCCGATCTTGAAAGAAGCTCCTCGTGCCTTCCCTGCTCTACGATTTTTCCGTTATCGATAACAAGAATAACGTCTGCATTCTCAATAGTGGAAAGACGGTGGGCTATGACGAAGGCTGTGCGCCCCTGCATTAGCTCATCCATTGTTTTTTGGATGATCAACTCTGTTCTTGTATCAACGTTACTGGTAGCCTCGTCGAGAATAAGGATGGGGCGATCTGAAAGATAGGCTCTCGCAATGGTGAGAAGCTGCTTCTGACCTGCGCTTATATTGGTACTGTCCTCGTTGATCTCGGTGTCGTAGCCCTTTGGAAGCGAGTCTACGAAGGCATCTATATGGGCTTGACTTGCGGCTGCCATTACCTCCTCCGCGGTCGCGCCCTCCTTGCCGTAGGCAATGTTATCATATACCGTTCCCGAGAAGAGCTTCGTATCCTGAAGAACCATACCGAAAATCTTTCTTACCTCGGAGCGATCCATTTCGCCAATATCTCTGCCGTCTACTCTTATAGTTCCCGATAGGGGATCGTAAAAGCGCATAAGCAGATTGACTATGGTGGTTTTTCCACCCCCCGTCGGGCCTACGATGGCTACCTTCTCACCCGGCTTTACCACAAGATTAAGGTTTTCTATCAGGGGCTTATCCTCGGTGTAAGCGAAGCTCACGTTGTCGAAAACTACCTCACCCGATATTTCCTGCGCTTCCATCGGCTCTGACTCGGTCATTTCCTCCTCGTCAAGATAATCGTAAACACGCCTTGCGGAGGCTATTGTGGACTGTATCATAGACATTCCGTTGGCAATCGATTCAAGAGGACCTGAGAACATTCTTGCGTAAATGATGAATGCCACCATATCGCCCACCTCTACGCTACCGCCAACCACAAGATTTGCGCCGATAATACATATTGCCACGTAGGAGATATTGTTGATGAAGGAAACGAGTGGGCTGATAATTCCCGAGATGAAGAAGCCTCGCTCCGCTAAGGTCGCATACTCCTTCGTCAGATCGCGGTAGCGCCTGTTCTGCGAGCCTTGAATAGAAAATACCTTAACGCAATCAAAGCCCGTAAGATTCTCCTCGCAAAGAGAATACATTTTTCCCGATTTCTCGCGGGATTTATCGAAGTGCTTCTCGCTCTTAGAGGCAAGATATGCGGAAAGCACCATAGATATTGGCACAAAAACGATGACCGCAAGGGCCATTTTCACGTTTGACGTGAATATTATCACGACGATCATAAGGAGGCGGATAACGCCGTTGATGATTATGCCAAAAATATCGTGAACCGAGCCACCCAGAATAGACACGTCGTGAGTCATTCGGGAGATGAACTCTCCGTTTGGAGTAGTATCCACGGTTTTGATGGGGATCTTCGCTATCTTCTCGCTCATACGAACTCTTATACGGCAGGTGAAAAAGCTGGTTACCGAATAATTCATCACCGCGGTGGTAAGCGCGCCAAGTATTGCCGAAATGACGTAAAAGGTGGCAAGCCTGATTATACCGTGGCTGAATGCCTCACCGTCAATAGCAACTCCGTGGCTCAAATAGTTATAGATTGAGTTCGTAAGGTCGCCAAGCACTTCGGGCGCCTTCATCGCTAAATAGGCAGATCCTACGCTGAGGGCGGTTGCGAGGGCGAGCCAATGAAGGATCGGAACTGCGTCCTTCAGTATTCTTGATATCACCGTGAGGGCGGTCTTTTTACTCTTCATTATTGCCACCTCCCACGCTTCTCTTGCCTAACTGGGATTCGGCTATTTCGCGATAGATGGGACAGCTGTCTACAAGCTCGCTATGGCTTCCCATGCCCACGATCTCGCCACCGTCCATAACGTAAATGCGGTCTGCGCTCATAGCGGTGCTGACCCTCTGAGTTATGAATATACGGCTCTTACCACCTAAGATTTTTTCGTAATTTTCTTTTATCTCTTTTTCCGTAAGGAAGTCAAGTGCGCTGAAGCTATCGTCAAATATGTAAATATTTGTTTGCTTTATGACCGCTCTTGCCATATTAAGCCTTTGCTTCTGTCCGCCGCTGATATTTTGTCCCATACCTACAAGAAGGTAGTCGAGGCCCTCGCTGTGAGACTTTACAAAGTCATCCATTTTAGAAAGCGACAAGACCTCCATAATCTCCTCATCGGTGGCATCGGGCTTGCTGAGTTTCACGTTATCCCTCACGCTTCCCTCGAAGATGACCGCCTTCTGAAGGGCGATGGAGATATTATTTCTTATCGTGGATTTTGACATATCACAAAAGCTTGTGCCGCCGAGAATTATATCTCCCTCGGTGGGGTCAAAGAGACCTAGGAGAAGCTTCGCTACGGTGCTTTTACCACTTCCCGTTCCGCCGATTATGGCTACCCTCTCGCCTTCCTTTACGTGAAGGGAAAGGTTTTTGATAGCGGGGCTCTGAGCCTCGGGATAGGCGAAGGTCAGGTTATCTATCTTCAGGTCAAAGCCCTCGGGCTTGCCTGTTTTTTCTTCTCCCGAGTCCTCGCTATCAAGCGAAATTATTTCGTTTATTCTCTTCACCGACACCTTGAGTCTTGGCAGCCAGGCAAGAGTCCAGGAAAGATTGATGATGGCGTTTGTCAAAAGTGCCACGTACTCAAGAACCGCAATAACGTCGCCCGAGCCGATATCCGCTCCTCCCTCCGCTCTCAGCCTTCCTACGTATACCACAAGCACAGTGGCGAGATTGAGAAGGAGCATAGCAAATGGGTCTACCATGCCTCCTCTGACGTTGGCTCTGATCATATACTTCGACATTTCCTCGGTGGCGAGCTTGGCTCTGCCGTGCTCATAAGATTCCTTGTTGAAGGCTCTTACTACTCTGAGACCCGACAGCCTCTCTCTTACCACCTTGTTCTGCATATCCACGTATTTATCCGATTTATCCCACATACCGTAGAGCGGGCCCATTATGATCATTACCAGGGCCAACACGGGCGGAACTGCTAAAAGAAATACAAGGGAAAGCACGCCGTCTGCCAGAAACGACAGCACACCCGAGCCCAAAAACATAATGGGAACTGTCACCATAGTATAAGGGAGGCTCGTTGCCGCCCATTCAACGTTCCATACGTCGTCGGTAGCTCTCGTCAGAAGCCCCGAAGGACCTATTTTCGAATAATCCTCGTAGGATATGCTGTTGATCTTCTCAAAGATATGCTGAAAAAGATCGGTGGTATATCGGCTGGTTATGGTGGTATTAAGCCTTACGGAAATAATGCCGATCGCCATAGATACTATAGCCAGAACAAGCATAATAATGCCGTATTGCCAGACCAGCCTCATATTTTCTGCCGCTACTCCGCGCTCTAAGATCTCGCTCATAAGATATGGCAGAACGAGAGCGCATATCATACCGAAAACGTCCAGGATAAGGACGGCGGCAAGCTTTTTTCGGTAGGGTGCGAAAAGCTCTAAAAATTTCTTCATACTGTCTTTTACCTATTGATATTTGCTTCCGAAAAAAGAATAGCACCCAAAGGACAAGGTGTGCCCTCGGGTGCTTATTATCATAAAAATAAAAATTCCCCGAAACGCACATCGCGCTCGGGACAAAGGGAATCCTTTATACTTTATCTTCTCCGGAGGCGAGTGAAAATAATGTTAAGTTAACTGCTGATACGATATTGTTGATCATCATTTTTTTACTTCCTCCTTTCCTTTGAAATTTATTTACGATAGCATTGTAGCACACAAATATTTATTTGTCAATAGCTTTTGTGAAAAAAGTTTTTCGGCGTTTTTTGAGCACTTAAGTTTGCTTTTTTCTGAAAAACGGAAGTTTTATATTTTTCTCTTGACAAGGGGATATAAAAGATAGTAAAATAGAGATACAAGAATAAACCCATTTGGGAGGACGGTTATGAATTTCGTTTTTGATCTTTACGGAACACTTGTTGATATATGGACCGACGAGGGGAACCCCAAGGTATGGCGCGGACTTGCAGGAAGACTTCGCGGATGCAGACGTAGATATCTTTGGGCAAAGGATGAATATGCAAGGCTCTGCCGCGAGGCGCATCTCGGCGAGGGACGCGAATTTGACCTACTTGCCGTTTTTGAAAAAATGCTTGAAAACGAGGGTAAGGACAAGGCTCTTGCCCCCGAGCTTGCGATGAAATTCCGCGAGGATTCTATGGTAAGGCTGGGGCTCTTTCCCCACGTGAAAGAAATACTCACGGGGCTGAAGGCGAGGGGCGCGGGAGTTTACCTTCTGTCAAATGCCCAAAGCTGCTTCACAAGGGGTGAGCTGGATCGCTTGGGGCTGACTTCACTTTTTGACGGCATCGTCATTTCCTCGGAGGTAAGCTACAAGAAGCCCTCGGGAGAAATTTTCAGGATCGCCTTTGAGAAGTTCGGGATCTCTCCTGCCGACTCGGTCTACGTTGGAAACGATATGCGGGACGATATACTCGGCGCAAGCAGCGCGGGGATGAAAACGGCGTACATTGAGACCGAGCAATCGGGAAAATACGATATGGATATCCCCTCTCCCGACTACGTGGCGGGGGATCACGGCGAGCTTTGCCGCATACTATTCTCGCTGGCAGAGGGCAATCCGCACAAATAAACGAAGAAAACTTATGCACATTTTACAAAAATATTTTTTGAGGTTGCATTTATCTTAAAGTTATGCTATAATTTACTTATGGCGGCTGTTTGTTTGCCAATTAACATCTAAGGAACACAAAGCTAAATAAATATAATTTTACGGAGGAACACCCCCATGAAAAATGTAATCGTTGGACAGTCCGGCGGTCCCACTTCGGTAATCAACTCCAGCCTTCTCGGCGTTTTCAAGACTGCAAAGGACAGAGGCGCAGATACCGTTTACGGTATGGTGCACGGCATCAAGGGTCTGCTCGACCGCGACATCGTTGATCTCTCGGCGCAGATCAAGACCGACCTGGATATGGATCTTCTTAAGAGAACTCCCTCATCCTTCCTTGGCTCTTGCCGTTACAAGCTCCCCGATATTGAGGGAAATGAGGAGACCTACGAAAAGATCTTCGCTATCCTTAATGAGCTTGAGATCTATGCATTCTTCTATATCGGCGGTAACGACTCGATGGATACCATCAAAAAGCTGACCGACTACGGCAACAAGATCGGCAGCCCCATCAGATTCATCGGTGTTCCCAAGACAATTGACAATGACCTTGCCATCACCGACCACACTCCCGGCTTCGGCTCTGCGGCAAAGTACATCGCCGCTACCACCAAGGAGATCATCCGTGACGGTCTCGTTTACGACTACCCCGTTGTTTCGGTTATCGAGATAATGGGTAGAAACGCAGGCTGGCTCACCGCAGCTGCGGCGCTCTCCAAGGGTGAGGACTGCGAGGGTGTTGACCTCATTTATATGCCCGAGACTGTTTTTGACGTGGATAAGTTCATCGCCAAGGTTGGCGAGCTTCTCAAGGAAGAAAGATCCATCGTTATCGCGGTTTCCGAGGGTATTAAGGTTGCGGACGGCAGATACGTTTGCGAGCTTGCCGATCACATCGACTACGTGGACGCCTTCGGCCATAAGCAGCTTGCAGGTACCGCAAGATACCTCACCGGCGAGATCTCCAAGAGATTCAAGGTTAAGACCAGAGCCATCGAGCTTTCCTCTCTCCAGAGATGCGCGGCGCACGTTACCAGCCGTATCGACATCACCGAGGCATTCAATGCCGGCGGCGCGGCAGTTAAGCTTGCATTTGAGGGCGTGACCGGTCAGGTTATCACTCTTCAGAGAGTCTCCGAGGACCCCTATATGTGCATCACTCAGCCTGCAGACGTTCACTTTATCGCTAACGTTGAAAAGAAGGTTCCCCGCGAGTGGATCAACGAGGACGGCACGTACGTTACCCCCGAGCTCGTTCACTACATCAGACCCCTCATCCAGGCGGAGATCGCTCCCCTTTGGGTTGACGGTCTGCCGAGGCATCTGAAGTTGGAAAGATAATTTTCATTCATAAAAAAGGACGCGAGTTAATTCGCGTCCTTTTTGCGTTTTTTTGTATAGGTTAAGTTTGCATTTTGAGCATTTTTTCTCTGTTTTTTCAGGGGGTATTTATTTCGGCATTTCCTTCGTTTTCCCGACAAAGCTATCATTTAATTTCCTGGTCGAGATTTTTAAATTCTTCCGTATCAAAGAAATCCAAAATAGTTATACCAAATCCGTCGCACAGCATTTTTATGGTTACAATGCCGGGATTTTGGCTCTTGCCGTAGATGATATTTTTGATAGAGGACGGCGCCACCGCCGATTCTATCGCAAGCTTGTGGATAGACATTTTGTGTTCACCAAGAAGAAAAAGAAGTCGGTCACGAACTGCAGTATAAGTGTTCATTTTTGGTCTCCTTTTATATTTTTTGTATATTTTTTAGACTAATTATAGCCCAAAACTCTTGACAATGTGGGCTATATATGATACAATTAGGCTATAAATAGCCCATAAGGGTTAAAAAATTACAAAGGAGAAATAAAATGAAAAGAAAAATACTCTTTCTTGCATTTTTAATACTGATGTGCATTATGCTGCTTTCCTCTTGTGGCGAGAAGCATGAATGGAGCGAATGGGAGCTTTATAGCTCTGAGTCCGACAGTTGCGAGGATAAAATCTATAAGCGTTACTGCATTGAATGTAATGAAGTCCAGCTTCAGCAGGGATCTCATGATTACGGAGAGAATATTCTTTACGATACAGAGTCTCATTGGTATGAATGCAAGGAATGTGGTGCAAAAAAAGATGAAGCGAATCATACACTTGAAGAAAATGCCTGTACTAAGTGTGAATACATTTTTAATCCCACGGAAGGCATCATCTATGAAGTGTCTGAAGATGGAACTTATGCAATAGTTGTTGGATACGAAGGAACTGAAACGGAACTGGTGATTGCAAATAGATATAACGACTTACCGGTTACTTCTATTGGTGATATGGCGTTCTACGATTACGATAGCCTCACCAGCGTGGTTATTCCCAATAGCGTTACTTCTATTGGCGATATGGCGTTCTATGTTTGCGATAACCTCGTAAGCATTGTGATTCCCGATAGCGTTATTAATATTAGTTATTCTGTGTTCATCGGTACTGCATATTTTAATAATGAAAGCAATTGGAG
>JAZTXP010000073.1:0-33684 GCA_045636465.1 Eubacteriales bacterium | reverse complement strand
TCCGTCAGCAGAGCTTACACCTGTCTCGCTGCGGCTCGGTCACCTTCGAGGTCTTTACACTCTCCGTCACCCTACGGTGCCACCTCTCCCAAAGTGAGAGGCTTTACTCTCAGGCCGTTTCACTACCCGAAGTGAGAGGCTGTGGTGGATTTTATCCGCTGAAGCAGATTTCATTGCGCCTTGGCGCCTCGTCTCCACTCTTTTGTTATTTCTATATTTTTGGGGAGAGTCTATGACAATGCTAAATTAAATGGAATTTTCGGCGAGCAAATAGCTTCGTAGGCGAGAATATAAAACGAAGCAATATGGCATATTGCGAGTGAAATAGTTGAAGCATACGGAGTTATTTGCCGATGAAAAACCATTGGATCAGAAAATAAAAAATCAGGGCTGGATTTTCATCCAGCCCTTAAAACATATCTAAATGTAAATTTTACTTTTCAAAAACGCGATTTTTGTAGGTTTTTGTTTATCATTAAAGAATCTTCGACAAGAACTCCTTCGTTCTTTCCTCTTTAGGATTATTAAAGATCTCGTCGGGTGTTCCTTCTTCGAGGACTATGCCATTATCCTACAAGCCTTCCCCAGTGGGTAGTGAAACGGCGTTTTGGTAGTGAATTACATTAATAATGTAAGAGCCAAAACGTGACCGAGCCGCAGCGAGACAAGGGGGACCGCTTTAGCGGTGGATGAGGTGTCAAGACAAAATTAGAGAATCTTCGAAAGGAACTCCTTCGTTCTTTCTTCCTTAGGATTATTGAATATCTCGTCGGGAGTACCTTCCTCGAGGACGATTCCGCCGTCCATGAATATTACTCTATCGGAGACCTCTTTTGCAAAGCCCATTTCGTGGGTCACCACGATCATAGTGAAGCCTGCCTTGGCGAGCTTCTGCATAACCTCAAGCACCTCGCCAACCATTTCGGGGTCGAGGGCTGAGGTGGGCTCGTCGAAGAGGATCACTTGGGGATTCATCGCCAGAGTTCTGGCGATAGCGATGCGCTGCTTCTGACCGCCCGAGAGCTGATGGGGCTTGGCATTCACGTACTCGCTCATGCCGACCTTCTCGATGTACTCTCTTGCAATTTTTTCCGCTTCCTCGCGGCTTCTTTTGAGAACTATCATTTGGGGCTTAACGCAATTGTCAAGCGCCGTCATATTGCCGAAGAGATTAAACTGCTGGAACACCATTCCTACCTTTGTTCTGTAGTCACCCAGGTTGAAGCCCTTTTCTCTGATATTCTGTCCGAGATAGCGGATCTCGCCGCCGGTGGGCTGCTCAAGGAGATTGATACAACGGAGCATAGTAGATTTACCCGAGCCCGAAGAGCCGATAACCGAGATAACCTCGCCACGGTTAACCGAGAGGTTAATATCGCGAAGCACCATATTGTCGCCAAACTTCTTTTCAAGGTGGCAAAGCTCTAAAACTACGTTATCGTTAACAGCTTCATTTGTAATAGCTGCATTTTCAACAGTTTCATTCGTAACGGCTCCGCTCGCCGCATTTTCATTAATAACTGTATTTTCCATTAGTTTGCCCCCTCTCCCTTAATATGAATTTCCGCATCGGGATCAGACTGCGATCCGCAGATGGTGTAGGAATCCGAGCCTGAAAGCTTCTTTTCCGCAAGGCGAAGAAGCCTTGTAACGGTGAAGGTAAGCACGAAGTAGATAAGTGCGCAGATGATGTAGGAGGGAACAGGCTTTGCGTAAGTTCCGCCTGCCTGCTTCGCCACGAACATAAGCTCTGTAATCGCGATAATGCTAAGCACCGAGCTATCCTTGATATTTACCACGAACTCGTTGCCGATAGAGGGCATAATGTTCTTCACCGCCTGTGGAAGAACTACGTTGTACATAGTCTGGAAATGAGTCATACCGATAGCGTGCGCGCCCTCGAACTGACCCTTGTCAATAGACATAATGCCGCCACGCACGATCTCTGCCATATACGCGCCCGTGTTAAAGGAAATGATGATAATAGCCGAGATCATTGGTGGCATCTTCATAGGAACGAAGATGGAGTAGTAGATGATAAGCGCCTGCACCATCATAGGAGTGCCGCGGACTATCTCAACGTATGCGTTGAGAATAAGATTGACGCCGCGCTTTACCGCCAGGAGAGCGGGGTGCATATTCTCGCCCTCGGGAATGGTTCTAACAATTGCGATTCCGAGACCGATGAGAAAGCCGATAACCGTACCGGTGAGCGCCATTATAAGAGTGTTCTTAGTACCGTTAAGGAACAGCGACCAATACTCTTGTACTAATTTAACTATCCAATCGAATAAATTCATTTTTAACCTAAATATCTACAAAATGTAAATTACTATTGACAAATTTGCCTATTATTCCTCGGAAACGGGCTGTCTTGCAATAGCCGCGTCCATCATTGCCTGCTTGTCCTCGGTGCTGAGGCCGCGAAGAATAGCGTTAATAGCATTACCAAGGTTAGAGTCCTTACGAACACCAACCGAGATAGAGGATTCAGCGGGATCGCAAACGAAGCCCTCGCCCTCTGCAAACTCGATGTAGGTGAAGTCAGAGTTCGCTTCAACTGCGGAAACTGCGCCGGGCTTCTCGCAAACGTAGCCGTCAATAACGCCGCCGTCAAGAGCCATAATAAGAGCGGAGAAGTCCTCTCTTGCTACGTCCTTGTTAACGCCTTCGATCTGGTCAATAACAGTGTAATGGAAGGTGTTGAGCTGACCTGTAACAGTGGCGCCGGAGAAGTCCTGAATGCTTGTGGCGCCTGTGTATGCGCCGTCCTTGCGAACTACCATAACAAGCTCGGAATCATAGTAAGTATCGGTAAAGTCGATGGAGAGCTTTCTCTCGGCTGTGGGAGACATACCTGCGATAATGAGGTCGATCTGACCTGCTTCAAGAGCTGCGATAAGTCCGCCCCACTCGATAGCAACGATCTCAAGCTCAACGCCGAGATTTGATGCAATAAGCTTAGCGATCTGAACATCGTAGCCGTCAGCGAAAGCGCCGGGGTTGTTAGCGATAGGAACGGTATGCTCGGTAGCGGCGGAAACTGTCCAGTTATAGGGCGCATAAGCGCATTCCATACCAACAACGATCTTGCCGTTCTTAAGTACGTTTTCGTAATCCTGTGTGGCGTCGATGCCGCCGCAGGAGGTGAGTGTGAGCGCGATCATCATGATCGCAAGTGCAAGTGCTAAAATCTTCTTCATGGTAAAAATACCATCCTTTCATATTGCCCGAGGGCCTGAATTTTTTTATAAAATGAAACGGTCGAAGCAAGTGCCTCGACCGTCATAAGTACATACTTATATCAGAAATCGAATGTAGCACTCCACAAAAATTTGTGACAGTCAGAGAGATATTATCTCTCAAACCAACAAAGCGCCAAAGCCCTGCGCTCCATTTCGGCGGCAACCCCTTTCGCCTGCCCCCATAGACTGCTTTAAGTCGGTGGTAAGCTACTCTTGATCTGCCGCGCCTCTAACTATTCTTTGATTCGACTATTTAATTTTACCTTGCTATTATAGCACAACGTATCTGCAATGTCAAGCCCTTTTTTGAAAAAACTGTTTTTAAGATGTAAAAAGCGCAGATAAGCCTGAAAACAGCGAAAAAATGTCCGCAATACTCTGGTTAAAAGCCGCGAAAACAGTCATTTTTTGATAAAAAAAGCAGAAAAAACACAAAAAATGCGTGAAAAAACAGAAAATATGTATAAAAAAACTTTAAATTTTCCCAAACATATTGATTTTACGAAAAAAATGTGATAGAATATAGAAAATGGGTTATCCCTGCCAAAAATAGCGGGATACTTGTGGCTTTTTGCTCCCATTTTTGCTGATCTTCATCCTTTTCCGCCATCCCCATAACAGATTCAGAAAGAAGTCTGAACGCGGAAGATAAAGAAAGTCGGCAAGTTTAGCCTTGATCTTCTCTATGAACGGGACGATGGTAGGCGAGAGCCTCGATTCTTCTCGGGCAGAGAAGCGCGAAGGCAATTAAAAGGTCTTATCCTGCCCTTCCTCGGCATTTGTTCGATGATTGCCCATGCGAGGTCAGATGAGAAATATTGCCGGTTAAATGGACTTTTGGGTATTGCCCTGTCACACAATTGACCGACTCAAAGTTTTTTTAACAAAAAAACTGCCCAAACGGAGTGCGTAGGTGATGATGAATCGCCTGCGCACTTTGTTTCTGTTTCGCAGAGCGAAACAAATGAGGAATTAGAAATGAGAAATTGCTCTTTCCTCGCGGAAAGAAATGAGAAATTAGAAATTAGGAATGATAAATGGCGAGGTAGCAATGAAATCCGTCTTTGACGGGTTAAATCCAAGTATTACCCCAATGAAATTTCTCCGAGATGAAATCCACTTCGTGGGTTGATAGCCTTCCTCCGGGAGGAAGGGGGACCGTCATTGACGGTGGAAGGAGAGTGCGGAACATTCAAATCTGCTATCATCATAGATTACGCATTCTCCCTCAGTCTCGCACATGCTCGACAGGTCTCGCTGCGGCTCGGTCACACTCGAGGGAAAACAACACTTAGTTGTTTTCTAGCACTCTGGTGCCGCTTCGCTACCCTCACGGAAGGAGCCTTGAAGAAACCGAGCCGCAGCGAGACAGGGGGCGCGCTCCGTCGCGGTGGATGAGGTGTTGTATCCAAATCAGCGCCTGCATTTATTGTTGCATTTTGCGCAAACTACCATCTTATAAAATACCACAATCATAAAAAAAGTTGAGGGGCGGATTTCTCCGCCCCTCGGTGTCTATTCTTCAATTATTTCTGCAAATTTTGTATATGGCAAATATACAATTTCATACGTCTCGCCGATTTCCATTCTTTTATCGGAATGAGCTATTCTTAGCATTATTTCTTCATTTGTTTCATTAACTCGTATTATAGGATGACTTCTAGAAATTGATCCACCACCTTCAAGATAGTATTCACGATCAAAACCTATGAGTTCGCCTTTAATACAAATTGGATCTCCATATGATTCCAAATACCTATAATCCTTATAACATAAATGAATAGTGAAAACGTTAATTCCAAAGACAACAGCGATACCAACAATAACTATTAAAAGTAACCTTCTTTGAAACGCATCGTATTTTGAAAAATTTGCAAAAGCAATAATCGTCAGAACAATTATACACAAAACCAATAGAATTGCAAATAACAATTCTACACTGATAGTTGTATACAAGTCTTTAATTAATCTGTTTTTCGCATCTTCCATTTTAGTATACTACTATAAGATATAATATCACTTAATCGCGCCTCTGACTCTCATCATAAGGTCGTGGATTCTTTCCACGTTCATTTTTGTGACCCTTCTGTCGTAGGTCATGATGCCGTTGGTTTCGTCCTCGACGTCGGAAACCTGGGTATAAACCAGCGCACTTACGCCACTATTAATAATAGGAAGGATTTCGTTTTCGTAAAGGGCGACAAACTTATCCTCGAAAGCCTGCTGGCTATCGATAGAGGTGTAGCCGTAGTTGTCCTCGCCGTAGAGGTGACCCTCCACTCTGTAGGAGTAACCGCCGAACTCGCTGATAACGATGGGGCGTTCTGTAACCTTGCCGAGCTTAACCTCCTTGAAGTAAACGTGGCGGGAGTCGACGTCGCTCTTTGATCTCCAGAACCATCCCGACGTAGCGTCGAAGATTCTTGTGGGATCGGTCGCCTTTGCAAGCTCGTAGTTTTCATCCGCATTCCATTGTCCCCAGCCCTCGTTGAAAACGGTGTAGTAGAGGATGGAGGGGAAGTTGTGAAGATGCTCAAGCGTTGCCAGCATATGCTCGCGGAAGATGCGTCTATGCTCGGGGTCTCTATGCAGGATCTTATCGGGGAATCTCTTCATACCGATGGTAGGAAGAACGGTGTCGAAAACGTAGTTATAATCCGAGTTATTGACCATATCCTGGAATACTACCATACCGAGAGTATCGCAGAGATAATAGAAGATCTCGGGCTCGATCTTGATATGCTTTCTGAGCATATTGAAGCCCATCTCCTGGCATCTCTTAATATCGTACTCATAGCCCTCGCTTGTGGGGGGGAGGAAGATACCGTCGGGATAATAGCCCTGATCGAGAAGTCCTGTGAATACATAGGGCTCGCCGTTGAGGTGAATTCTCGGGATCTCGCCTTCAAGAACAGTCTCAATTTTTCTGAGAGCAAAATAGCTTCTTACCTCGTCATCGCCACATTTTAAGGTGAAATTGTAAACAAAAGGTGACTCTGGGGACCATTTTTCGGGATTTTCCGGCTTGATAACAATCTCTTCGCCATCAAATGTATAGGTATCTCCGGTAGCATCAAGGGTAAGCGTTTTTTCGCCCTTTGCGAATACCTTGATAGTAGCGGAGAGATCATCTGTGGTGATCTTCAGCCCCTTAATATAATTCTGGGGCACTGCCTCAAGCCACACCGTCTGCCATATACCGCTGACGGGTGTATACCACATGCCTCCCCTCTTTTTTGTCTGCTTGCCGTAAGGATATTTTACGTCGAGGGTATCGCGCACTCTCACGCGAAGCTCGTTTTCCTCGCGGAGCTTGTCGGTAATATCGGCATAGAAGGGAAGGTAACCGCCCTCATGATGCGCCACCTTCTCGCCGTTTACATAAACGTCGGCGATCTGGTCAACCGCACCAAAATGAAGTATGAGTCTATATCCCTCGGGCAAGAATCCCTCGGGGAGACTGAAATATCTGCGATAATAAAGATTTTTATACTCAGTAGATCTTCCGATCTCGGAGAGCATACTCTCAGGAGGGAAGGGAACGAGAATCTTTTCCGTGTACTCCGCGGGCGTCCCCGTATCGGAGATCGCAAAATCCCATCTGCCGTTCAGGCAGAGGAAGGAATCTCTCACCATAGAGGGGCGAGGATATTCGTTCCAAGGGATATTTCTGTCCATTTTTTCTATGAAGGGGGTGGTTAACTGATTCATCTTAAATCTCCTTAACGTTTGTCACCTAATGTGGGTCTTAAACTAAAAATTGTTCGATATACTGCTCAATTAAGGGAAGGAAAATCTCTAAAACGATGTTTATAAGGCTGTATGCCACGAAAATAAATGTACCCCAGTTGAATAGGAGAACGCCCAGCTTCTTGAAGAAGGGAATCTTAACCTCGCCGCTCTTGTTAAGCTTGAAGAAGCCGCCGAGAAGCATGGAGATGATAAGAAGTCCTCCAAAGAACATAAAGCCAAGCTGCATATAGCCAACTGCATTAACCTTCATGAGGTCGGCAAGGATAGCGGGATCTGTGGTTGCCATAAGCTCTTCATCTGTCATACTCATAATTCTGTCGTAGCTGTCCGCAATAAGAAGTGTAGGAACGCTGCCGAAGAAGTTAATGAACATATGTAAGAGTATGGGGTAGATCATCTTCTTTGTCTTTGCGTAAACCCAAGCGAGTATAAGACCTGCGCCGAAGGTGTAGATGACCTGTGTAAGGTTGCCGTGGAAGAGAGCGAAGGATGCCGCTGATATGAATATCGCAAGTCCGATGCTGTACTTACCGAGAGTATCAACGAAGATCTTTCTGAAGATAAGCTCCTCGAAGATGGGGCCGATAATAACTACCACAAGAATAACGATCCAGAGATTTGTCTCGCCGATAAGGTCGGAGGTGGTATCCTCAACAACGATGCCAAGGTACTCATCGAGCATATCGCGGATGTTACCGGCAACGATGGAGCCGATAAGCATAATACCCTGAGCTGCAATGGCAAGCTTAAGGAAGTCGAAGAAGCGCAGATGCTCGCCGTCCGAGATGTCGCGTCTTTGGAGATGCTTTGTCATAACGTAAAATACGGGGTAGGCGATGAGATACATAGAAAGGATCTGAACACTCCAGACAAAAATGTTGTAGTAAAGACTGTTGTTCATAATGGTCTCAAGAAGCCCGGGATCAATAGCGCCGAGCATACCAAGTCCGAAGGATGCAAAGGATACAACCACGGATGCTACCAGAAGATACACGATAAGAGAGAAGTGCAGTCTCGAGGCACATCTTTTGCATTCATTGCCAAGCTCGCGGCCGTCAAGTGCCACTAAATTTGTGTTTTCCATAAAAATACTCCTTTTCCGCGCGTGTCGCGCAATTGTATGGTACTTTAATTGTAGCATCTTTCAAGGTAAAATTCAAGTACCATGAGCGAATATATGTAAAAAAATACTAAAAAATCTGTATTTTTTAATTAAAATGCATTAATTTGACTATAATTTTACCGTTTTCACTTGAAAAAAACGGCACTATGTGGTAAAATAATAGAAAACTAAGGGAATCTCGGGAGGAATTGCAGCAATGTTTAGAGTTGGCTTTGATAACGAGCGTTATCTCAAGCTCCAATCGAATAAGATCAAGGAGAGGATATCTCTTTTTGGAGAGCGTCTCTATCTGGAGTTTGGCGGCAAGCTCTTTGACGATTTCCACGCATCCCGCGTTCTTCCCGGCTTCGCGCCCGACAGTAAGATAAAAATGCTTTCAGAGCTGCGTGACGATGCGGAGATCATCATATCCATCAATGCCGAGGATATAGAGAAGAATAAGGTTCGCGGTGATTTGGGTATTACCTACGACCTGGATGTGCTTCGTCTTATTGACGCATTCCGCGGCTGGGGACTCTACGTAGGCTCGGTGGTTATCACTAAGTTCAAGCCCTCGGCAGTTGCGGAGGCCTTCAAGCAGAAGCTGGAAAACCTGGGGCTCAAGGTTTATAAGCACTATGAGATCGATGGCTATCCTCATAATATTTCCCACATACTGTCAAGCGAGGGCTTTGGCAAAAACGAGTATGCCGAGGCCACAAGGTCAATCGTCATCGTAACCGCACCCGGTCCGGGCTCGGGTAAGATGGCAACCTGCCTCTCCCAGATCTATCACGAAAGCAAGATGGGCAGAAAGTCGGGCTATGCCAAGTTCGAGACCTTCCCCATCTGGAATATTCCCTTAAACCACCCCGTAAATTTGGCCTACGAGGCGGCCACCGCCGATCTTGCCGACGTGAATATGCTTGACCCATTCCATCTTGAGGCATACGGTGTCACTACTGTAAATTATAACCGCGACGTTGAAGTTTATCCGGTTCTTCGCTCTATGCTTACGGGAATTCTCGGCGTCTGCCCCTACAAATCTCCCACCGATATGGGAGTTAATATGGCAGGCAGCTGTATCTTTGATAACGATGCGGTTTCTTGTGCGGCAGAGCAGGAGATCATAAGAAGATATTATAACGCCCTCACAAATCAGCGAAAGGGCAACGGCAATGACAGCGAGGTTCATAAGATCAAGCTCATAATGCAGAAGCTTGGTATCGACGTAACCGAAAAGCGCAGATGCGTTGTAGCCGCAATTGCCAAGGCAGTGGAGACCGATGCTCCCGCGGTGGCAATAGAGCTAAATGACGGCAGGATAGTAACAGGTAAGACCTCGGCCCTTCTCGGCTCTTCCAGCGCGGCAGTCCTGAACGCTCTCAAAATGATAGCGGGCATCGATAAGGAAACCGACGTTATCTCCCCGGAGATCCTGGAGCCTATTCAGAAGCTGAAGACCGAGTTCCTCGGCAACCACAACCCCCGCCTTCATATAGAAGAGGTTTTGATAGCCCTCTCCGCATCGGCAGTAAAAAGCACCACCGCCAAGCGAGCAATGGAGGCTCTCGAGCAGCTTCGCCACACCGAGGTGCATTCAACCGTAATCCTCTCCCAAACAGATACTCAGACCTTCCGCAAGCTGGGGATGAATTTATCCTGCGAGCCTAAATATCAGACGAAGAAGCTGTACCACAAATGATTTTGCGGAATAATTTTGGTGGATACTTTGTTAAAGCATCGACTCGAGTCGCTCGACGTAGGTTTCTACGCCATCGCTCCCCTCGCTCGCTTTGCCTCGTCTCCACTCAAAATTCTCCTCGCAAAATCCGCGTCACCAACTTCGATAAGAGAAAAACTTTTTGCAAAATCCGTGGCGCGCTTGACATTTTAATATAAAAAGCAAACCATACTTTACAAAACAGACCATTTTTAATAACTTTATATATAAAAAACAAAAAGGAAGGTAAACAAAAATGGAATTTAACGTTAATCACCCTATACTGTTCGTATTTGTCGGCTTGATAATTGCGGCAGTAATCGGTCAGTCGGTTTATTTCCTCGTTAAGTCTTACCGCCGCGCTAAAGAGCTCGGTATGGATATGACGAAGATCAACAAGACCATCAAGACTGCCGCCATCTTTACCATCGCTCCTGCGATCTCTATCGTAATCACGGTAGTTGCTCTTTCCAAGTCTCTTGGTATCGCTCTCCCTTGGCTTCGACTTTCGGTAGTAGGCTCTCTTTCCTATGAGGCTATTGCTGCTGCAAACGCGGCAAGCGGTATGGGTACTACTCTTGCAGAGCTTGCAAAGAGCATGACTGCATCTCAGTACGTAACCATTGCTTCGGTTATGACTATCTCCATTATGGTAGGCATCTGGCTCGTTCCCGTTATCGCAAAGAAGTATCAGTCGGGTCTTCTTTCCTTCGAGAAGAAGGATCAGAAGTGGTCTGACATTTTGCAGAACTCTCTGTTCATCGGTATGATCTCAGCCTTCGTTGGCTTCGTATTCTGCGATATTTCAAGACTCTGGCGCTCCACCGACGGTATTTTCACCGTAGTTAAGGGCGAGGGCGCAGAGCAGGTTATCACAAAGTACACCTCCACCTCGGGTCTTGTTCCCGTATGCGTAATGGCTTGTAGCGCCCTTCTTATGTGCTGCTGCGGTCTGCTTATCAACAAGCTTAAGTGGAAATGGCTCAACGATTATGCTCTTCCCATTTGTATGGTAGCAGGTATGGCAGTTGCTATTCCTCTTACAAATCTCTTTGGAGGTGTTGTAGCATGAAAAAGTTAGATAGAAATTCAATGTCCTATATGGATACAGTACATAGAGACGGTACCATCTGGAATCTTTCGATGATGGTTATCCTTCTCCTTTTCCCCGTAGCGGTTGGTCTTGTATTCAATGCGGCTCCCGATTGGCAGGGTCTTCTTCTCGGCCTTGTTGCTACAGCTCCCATGTATTGGGCAGTAGGCGTAGTTGAGGTAATCACCTTCATTCCTATGCTTGGCGCAGGCGGATCTTACCTCTCCTTCGTAACCGGTAACATTTCAAACCTTAAGCTTCCTTGCGCTATCAACGCACTTGAGAACGCAGAGGTCAGCGCAAAGAGCGAGGAGGGCGAGCTTGTTTCCACAATCGCAATCGCCGTTTCCTCTATCGTAACTACAATCATCGTGGCTATCGGAGTTATTCTCATCGTGCCTCTCAGCCCTATTCTCGAGAATCCTATTCTCACTCCCGCATTCGATCAGATGCTTCCCGCCCTCTTCGGCGCTCTTGGCGTTGCTCTCATCTCCAAGAACTGGAAGCTTGCTATCGCCCCCGTTGCGCTTATGCTCGTTCTGTTCGTATTCGTTGACGCTCTTGATTCCTCTATGGTTGGTATTATGGTACCCGTTGGAGTTATTTTCACCATCATTGTGTCAAGAATACTTTACAAAAAGGGCTTGGTTTGATAAAGGAGTGACATTATGCCAACAGAGATTAAAATTCTTTTAGCCGTTTTGGGAGGTCTTTTCCTGCTCCTTCTTATCGGCGTAGCAATACTTCTTATCCGCGCCCTTCGCTTCAAGCCCGCGCCTGTTCCCGCTGAGGAGGTTGAGCCTGTATTCGTTAATAGCGAGAAGGCTACTCACGACCTTGCCGAAATGATCAAGTGCAAGACTATCTCCGACCGCGACAGAGCGAATGAGGACGAGGCTGAATTCGATCGCTTCAAGGCGCTTCTTCCCGAGCTTTTCCCAAACGTTTTTGCTAAATGTAAGGCTGAATATCCCACCGACCGTTCCATCCTTCTTCACTGGAAGGGCAAAAAGTCCGATGCTCCTACAGTCCTTATGTCCCACTTCGACGTAGTTTCCGTGGTTGAAGAGGACTGGGAGAAGCCCGCCTTCGAGGGCATCATCGACAAGGGTGTTCTCTGGGGCAGAGGAACTCTCGATACAAAGGGAACTCTTAACGGCGCCCTTCAGGCAGCCGAGGCTCTTATTTCCGAGGGCTTTGTTCCCGAAAACGATATTTATTTCGCCTTCTCCGGTAACGAGGAAATTAACGGCGGCGGTTCTCCCGCCATCGTTGACCTCTTTGAAGAGAGAGGCATCACTCCCGGCCTCGTTGTTGACGAGGGCGGAGCAGTTGTTGAGGGCGTATTCCCCGGCGTAAAGCAGCCTGTTGCTCTCATCGGTATCTGCGAGAAGGGTATGCTCAACGTTCAGTATACCGTTAAAGGCGGCGGCGGACATTCATCCTCTCCCGCGCCCAAGACTCCCATCGGCAGACTTTCGGCGGCCTGCTGCAAGCTAGAAAAGCACCCCTTCAAATTCCGTCTTCATCCTGCGGCTCTCGCAATGTTTGACACTCTCGGCCGTCATTCCACATTCCTTTACCGTCTCCTCTTTGCTAACGTAAAGGTATTCGCTCCCGTTCTTGATATATTCACAAGACTTACGGGCGGCGAGTTTAACGCCACAGTAAGAACCACCACCGCATTTACGATGATGGAGGGCTCCAAGGGCGTAAACGTAATTCCTCCCGTAGCATATATGAGATCAAACCACCGCCTTGCTCCCGGCGACACAGGCGAAGAAATTCTTGCGGAAATCAAGAAGGTTTGCGAGGACGAGCACGTTAAGGTTGAGCGCCTTGAGGGCAACGACCCTTCAAGAATTTCTCTCACCGAGGGCGAAGCATTCGACCGCGTTAAGGCAGTTGTAAGCAAGACCTGGCCCGAGGCTATCGTGTCCCCCTATCCTATGGTTGCTTGCTCCGACAGCCGCCATTGGGGCAGAATTTCCGATAAGGTCTACCGCTTCTCAGCAATGGCTCTCTCCAAGGAAGAGCGTGGCACCATCCACGGCAATAACGAGCGCATTCCTCTTGCTACCATTGCAAAAACGGTTGAATTCTATATCCGTCTGATTAAGAGATCATGATGACCGCCTTCGTTTGATTTGAAAAATGAAGATCACCGCGTTTGTGCTTAATGAAAATAAAGCTCCGAGCAGATGCAGATTTCTTCAAAAAACGAAAATATAAATTCAAATCGACAAATAAATCAAAAAACGCCGTGAGGGCACAAAACTGCCCTCACGGCATTAAAATGCAAACTAAACTCTGCAAAAAGTTGATTTTTGCGGAGAAAATTCGAGAAAATACAAAACAAATCGATAAAAAATAACTAAAAAACAAAAAGGGCAGAAAACATGAAACAAAAGCTTCAAAAGCTATCGCTTGTATCCTTTATTTCCTCGGCGATAGTATTCGTAATCAACTATTTCTTCTTCCACTTTGTAACCGACGAGGGCATCTCCCTCGTGTGGCATCCCGAGGCAGGCAAGCCATTTGTGGCCGACCTTATCGGTCAGCTTGGCGTCCACCTCCTCGCAGCCGCAATAATATCCCTTATGATCTCCATCATCTTCTTCCCGAAGGAAGAAAAGTGAGATAGCATCCTTATAAAGAATAATAAAATGAGCAAGAGTAGAAAGGACCTCCTTTTTACTCTTTTTTTCGCCTTACGTACAGCTAAAGAAAATTTATACAGAAAATTTTCAAAAAATAGCTTCAAGCATTGACAAGATTTCCTTTTTATGGTACAATGAACGAAAGTACAAAAACAACAAAGGAGAAATCTTATGAAAAAGCTACTAATTATCTGTCTTGCGCTTATTGTTTTTCTTACAAGCTGTGACCTAAGCTATTTTAAGGATTGGGGAAAAACGCCCGATACAGAGGTTGGCGGCGAAGAGGATAAGGAAGAGTAAAAGGATCCCGAGCTGCCTCATAGCGAGATGGTTGCATTATCCGACCTTATAAACAGAGATGACGTTGTAGAGATATCATGTGCTATTACCTACTTTTGGGACGACACCATAGGAGAAAATTATCGTCTAACCGACGTTGACGAATTCTTGGATTTATTTTTAGATGCAAATGCAGATCTGCAATTCATAACCGACATTCCGGATGTTTATGACTTATACGATCAACAGTATGAAATCGTAAAAGAATCAGAATACGAAATTGAAGACTACATAATCTTCTATTTTTTTGACTGCAATGGAAAAGTTATAGCATGTGGCGATATTTATGCTAACGGGTTAATATATTTATATGTCGCTCCTGCGACTGAATTCTGCGTATCTGTAGCACCATCGAATACCGATACTGCCGATTTAATGAAACTTTTAAGGGGGAGTAATCAATGAAAAAAAATATTGGCTAGTTTAATACTGATTGCAATTATTTTTAGTACAAATTCTATAACAGTTACTGCAAGCACAGAGATCAATCAAAACTATATTACTGCCGAAAATCTTTTGGATAACGACTATATGACAAGCTTGATTAATAGTTTGGCCGAAGAAATAGACGTAAATGAAATGTCCGGAGAGTATACATTAATGTTAATTAAACAAAAATATGTATCATCTGATGGTTCATTAATATCTTGCGCGGCTATATTCAGATATACGAATGAAGAAGTTCTTACCTTAAACGGTTCCGATGCTAATGGAAATAATAATTCAGCCATGCGATACTGCGGTATGTACAGTGCAGAAGATGCGGGTGACATCGTAGAAGCGCTTAATAACGGTGTTCCCGTACTCCTTCCCGGATTTATGGATCAGAAACTGATAGATGAGTTAGCCATAGTTGCTGCAAGTTATATTAACAATTATGACGCAACCTACAATTATCTTCGCTCCGCTACCGCGGCATATAACTGTCATTCGTATGCTTGGTATAGACAATCGGACGACAATACCATTTGGCTTGATTCCCCTGAAGTATATTACTCCGATGCGGATAAGAGCTACCGCGAGCTTGATAGTACGGAAAGCCCTGTAGTTGGAGATATAATCGTTTATATGAACGGAAATAACCCCGCCCATTCCGGAATAATTACAGGTTACGTATCGGGCGCGACAACCGATGGAAGAGGTGGCGCGAATATGTACGTCGTTGAATCAAAGTGGTCTCACGCAGGATTGTACAGACATAATGGTAATGAATGTCCTTACTATAAGATAGATCGTAACGATTTTTACGTAAAATATTATCGCCCCCAAAGCGATGAACAAATAGACGTTACAAACGGAAATCTGGAATGTAGCATTACCGAAACTGTTTCTGCCAGAACAAACACCGCCGTTACAAGCGCGGAAGAAAAGAACTTCACTGCTGAGCTGAACGTAACTCAAAGCGGAACTCAAACCATAACGGTGACGTCCGCTTCACCCTTAATAACCAACTTGATGAATTCTAACAGACAGTCATATACTACCGCTACGTTAACAGAAACGATAGAGAACGGATTATATACATACTCATATACCGGTCATTTTTACGCAGGAATTTATTATTTAAGATCTGAGTTCCTGAGCGATAGCGCTGACGGGCAGATCACCGTAACCGTGGCTCATCAGCATGGAAATTACAGCTACGCTTCACAGGGCGCAACAGGCCATAACGTTTTATGCAGATGCGGATATTATTATTTTGCAGGCCACATAGCTAAAGCAAGCGTATCGGGACGCTATAAGCCCTGCGTATCTTGCGGATACATCATTGATACACAAGCCGGAGGCTTCTTCCCCGGTATAATGAAGATCGAGCATCTCGGTCAATGTGAGTAAAATAAGCCTCATATAAAATATCTGAAAATCACTATAAAATTTAAGTCCGCCGCAATTATCTCCCTTATGATCTCCATCATCTTCTTCCCAACGGAAGAGAAGTGAGCTTTATTGAGTAAAGCGGTGGTTTTTGATAAATCATATAAAAAAAGACAAGACCGATAGCTTCTCCGAGTGGGGGAGCATCGGCCTTGTTTTTTTGCTTCTTTTGGAAGCATTATTTAGTTTTTGACTTTTTATCCCTGGCTATCGGCAAATAGCTTTTTTTACTATTGCTGTTCCGAAAAATCAAGAATATTCACCGTCAAAGGCTATCAATCTGCGAAATTATCAACAGGCTCGTGAACAGAAGCGGGCTTGATATCGCGGTAGAACGCCGCAAGAGCCGCCTGATGATAGGGAATTACCCAAATGGAAGCGATGCCGAGGGTGAGAGCGCTGAGAATATACCAGCCGATGAAGCTGAATTCAAGGCAGAAGAGTCTCCACTTGTTGCCCTGCATAAGAATCTTGGACTCTGTGATAGCCTCGGTTGCCGTCATACGGGGATTCTCCGCCAGCACAAAGGGAGTCATAGCATAGCTGTACGTAGCAATGATACCGGGAATAACGAAGAGCAAAGACCAGAGAACAATATAGATATTCATAAGAATTCTGGAGATCACGGCAGTGCTCCATATGTTGAAGCTCTCAAAGAGATTTCCGAGTCTTGCTTCCTTGCCGTCGATAATGTTGATATTGAATTTTGAATATCCAATAGAAACCGAGCTTCCGATAATGAGATAGATTATGTTGTAGATAATAACAAGTATACCCATAATGGTCATAAATGCCAGGATAATGCTATACATCTGCAGTATCATCTCAAGGGTATCGGGATCGACGATTCCGGCGAAGCCATCTAAAGAGGGGAGGCTGACATCTACACTTGCAGAGCCGCTGCCGGCCGATAAACCGCCAAGCATAGAAGCAATAAGGCTGGCAATGAATGCGATAAACCAATGGCCCTTCAGAGCTTTGCGGGCATCGCTGCGTAATTCATAAGATCTTTTCATTTTTTTCATCCTTTCGTAGTAATTTAAGGTAGCTTGAATTTATATTTTTGAAAATTTAAGCCGCGAGGTCAAGATCGCCCTCTGCCTTTTTGGGGCAAATATCGCGGTAGAATGCCGCCATTGCTGCTTCCTCGTAGGGGATAACCCAAAGCATACCAATGCCGAGGGTGAAGATCACCGCAAGAAGCTCCCAACCGATAAAGCTGAGTCTGAGGCAGAAGAGTCTCCACTTATTCCCCTTCATAAGTCGCTTGGATTCAGAAATAGCTTCGTTTGCTCCTATACCGGGGTTATCTGCCATTACGTAGTGCATCATAGAGTATTTGTAGGTTGCGATAATACCGGGGATAATGAAGAGAAATGTCCAAAGCACTATGTAGAGATCACGGAGAATTCTTGCAACCAAAGCACCGATGAGCTGCTTGAAGCTGCCGAATACTGTAGAGAGCTTCGCGCCTCTGCCCTCGATAAGATCAAGGTTAAATCTCGAATAGCCAACACCGATAGCACCGCCGATAATAAATCTTGCCATACTCAAAACTGTGAGAACTACCATAAGGGTAGCCATAATGGCGAAAATAGTAATAATGATCTCGTTAGCGAAAATCTCCTTAATCACCGCCTCGAATTCCTCTACGGGTATATTGATGTCGCCGCCCGAGCCTGATCCGCCGCCTGAGCCGCTATCCGAAGAGGATGATCCTCCGCCGCCACCGCTGAAGGTAAGGCCGCCGAGCAGGGAAGCGATAAAGCCTGCGATAATAGCTATGAACCAATTACCGCTGAGCGCATTCAATGCTTGTTGTCTTAAGTCGTAAGCGCGTTTTTTCATTGTTTGTATCTCCTTTTCCTTTTTGACGGAATAATTTTGGTTGATACTTCAGAAAGCCTGCGACTCAGTCGGCTCGGAGCAGGTATCTACACCGTCGCCTTCCTCGCTTGCCTTTCTTTGTCTGAACCTAAAATTCTTCCCGTCAAAAATATGAATTTATAATTAGTCTGTCAAACTAATATCTTATTAAAATTTCTCCAAATGCAAACCTAAGTTGTCAATTTATAGTCATTCCGAAGTAAAATAGGAATATTTGAAGGGCGTATAATCCTTCGGTAATAAGCGTTGCGATGACTGCTCTTTTTGCTTTCCTTATGGTTATTAAGAATATAACCGTAGGAATAATGCCGATATAAACAAAGGGCGCGTGGAACAGAACGAAAACGCATATAGCAAGGACTCCCCTCACGTCTGTACCCGAAAGGGAAAGATAAGTGAAGAAGAGATGCAGGAGGTTTGCCGCCGTAAAGATAACGGAAGGAATGTAATAGGTCTTGTCTCTGACCTTTCCGAAGTCACTGTCCTTCATTACTTTATATATTCAAGCATAATTTTTGCCTTCCCTTGCGAGGGAAGGGGGACCGCTGCCGGGATCCTCCAAGCGAACTTGAGAGCTTTGGGGTTCGCGTGTGCGGTGGATGAGTAGTTATCACGCAAATTTGATAAAGTCACACCTTAATATGCTCAAAACTCTCCTTATCAAATTATATTAATTTAGTTTTGCTGTATTTTGTTTGTCCTTCATTGCTTTATATATTCAAGCATAATGGGAAGAATATGCGACCAGAAGAAGTAGCCCTGGTATATGAAGGCGCCTACCGCCGCGATGGTCATAACCTCTGCCAGGATCTCGCTTCTGAAAATTATTACAAAGACAAATGCGGCTATAATAGGGATAATCGCAATCAGATGCATGATAATTGTAGGTGCGGCTACCGTCAGGAGCATGCTGACGTTATCTGTCAGAATGAAGAAGGTAGAGGGGAGGTGAAAAAGATTAAGCAATAAAAAGCTTAGTCCGGGGATGCATAAAATAATTTCGTCAAAGTCTCTGCTCATCAAAATAAATAAACTCCTTTTTTACAATATACTATTTATTAAACGCGAAAAACCAGAATACGGCTACCTGCAAAAGGTAAATAGCGAAGGGAATCGCGTTTTCAAGTACGGCAGGCCTGTGCCTTCTCACGATTAACATAGACAAAGCTGAGATGAGAAGCAGCAGGATGCTGGGCAGCTGTAAGAAGAATAGGGGCAGAAGCACCATCATTTCCATACCCGAGCCGCCTACGTCTATCATCCAGACAGTGAAGATAAGGTGCAAGGCGTTGGTTATCCAAAGCAGTATTGCCGGTATTCTGGCAAAGCTGGGATCAAGCCTCTGTGCCATAGAATTTTTCATTTTGTCAAACTCCGTTCTTTTTGATAGAGTTTGAGTCCTGTCCGTTCCCGGGAACACAGTTATACACCGGGTCTATGAGGCGTTTTTTCTTTTTGCCTGTGAGAGGATCTGCGGCTTGCACTCCGTCTCTTCCGGTTCTGATGTTTACGTCATTAAACCATGGCTCCTGAGACTCCGTTGCCTCTCTCTCGCGCTTCTTTTTACCAAAAAGATTTTTTAATAAACGCATATCTTTTCTCCTTAACCGGATTATTTGTAAATATTAGTTGTCATAAACCTATGCAATTTGCTTTTTCATAGGTTTTTCTTTTATCATAAAGATTATGAAAAACATAACCGACAGTGCCATAATGATTATATTGCTGATACCCATTGCCACGCCTACCGCGGTATAATTCATACCCGCATAGTAGAGTGTAACAAGAGTGATAATACGCGTCAGTATTCTTGAAAAATTCAAGATGGTAGAGAGGTGAGTTTTTCCGTATCCGTAGAGGATTCCCAGCACCGAGGAGGTCACGCCCAGGGTGGGTATCGAGAGGCAATCGTAAACGTAAACCTCTTTTATGTATCTTACAAGCAGTGCCGCCTTTTCCACCTCCGCGGGATCGTCCAGCCTTGCCGATGCAAAGAGATTTGCCAGGTCGTCAAGGAACACAAATCGCACCAAAACAAAGCCTATCATGGAGAAGGTCATAACCACTGCCGATGTACGGATAAAGGTATCAACGGTGCGTCTGTAATTTCCCGCGCCGATATTCTGGCTGACGATGGTTGACTCGCCCTCCTCAAATGCCTGTGCAGGGGAAGTGATAAGACCGCTGAGGTTGTTTGAAACCGCAAGCGCGCCTACGATGAGTCCGTTCGTTGCCGCACCGTAAAAGACATTGCTCAGCAGATTTACTACAAACTTTCCAAAGTTCATAACGAACTTTCCAAAGAAGATGGGAATGGAGAGCTTCAGGATCGGAGATATATAAATTTTCTTCGGCTTCATCTCCGCTTTCGTTACCTGCAAAGCATTTTTCTCAGAAAAAACAGTCGCCATCGCGTATGCCAGGAGAACGCCCTGGGCAAGGATGGATGAGATCTCAAGCCATACTATTGAGTCAACCCTGATAACGTAGATAAAGACCGCGTTCAGCGTAAGTTTTATAGCAAGCAGAAGCAGATTAAGGCCAAGAATCCTTTTGGAGTTACCCTTCACCTTTTCAAGGCCGATAAAGATAGTATTAATAGCCACGATGGCAAGCTCCAGCATCTGGAGCGAGAAGTAAAGTCCGGTGTCATCACCCGTGCATCCCACAGCTTTGCAAATAACCGAAGCCAGGGGAATGAGAATAATGCATATAAATGCCGATGTTATAAGGCTGACAGTCAGGCAGTTGCCGGAAGCCTCCTTTGCCTCCTTCATTTTTCCTGCGCCGTAGTACCTGGAGACAAGCACCGCGCCGCCTCCCGCAATTCCCGCGCCAAAGGCATTGACCATGTTTTTGATCTGCGCCAGGATAGCAACGTCGCTCACGCTTGCTGCGCTGATGTTAGCGCACATGACCGAGTCGATGAGGGAATAGAAGCTATTGAAGAAAACGTATAGCGCAATAGGCAGGCATATTGCGATTATAGTGGATAATAGATTGCCGTGAAGCATTTCGTCACGACGCCTTGCCTCGACCAGTAGCGTAATCTCCCGCTTTACGTCGGATTTTATCGAATTTTTGTATATTTCTAAGATTTTACCGTAATAGTCCAGATCTTTTCTGTACTTTTCGAGGTAATATTCCTCGAGGTAATTCAGCTCGGCCTTTGCCGAAAGTCTTTGTATTTTTCTCTCCAGTCGCCCTATTTTCGCGCTGATAGTCTTAATCTTTTTCACCTAAAATTCACCTGTAAATTCTTTGTATCAAGGTATGCCGTCCGAGGGAGGCATCAGTTAAAAGCACTCGTTTATGTAGCCCATATCGCGGCCGTCGCGAATCTCTCTTATCTGGCAGTTCTTCGGATTTTTCTCTGCCTCATACCATTCGGGAGAGTAGTGGAACCATCTCATAAGAAAGGTTCGCATGGTAGTTCCGTGTGTAAACACGAAGAGAGTATCAATGCCTCTCTTACGGAAGTCGCGGTGTATAGTTCCCATAAACTGATGGATCCTTATTGCCACGTTGAAGGGGCTCTCGCCGAGAGGAAGCCTTGCGTAAAACTTACCGAAATTATTTATCTGCCTCTCGTACTCCATAAACTCGTTGGGGTAAAGCTCGCCCCACCTCTCGTAGGGAACAGAGTCGAAAAGACCGTACTGCTGCTCGATAAGGGTGATATCCTCTCTCACGTCGGCTATTCCCAGTGATTTGTTGAACTCATCGCAGGTCTGCCTTGTTCTGAGATATGGGCTTCGCCATATTCTGGCATTAGAGAGATCCACGCCCTCTCTGTCGCAATACTCCTTCAGCCAAACGCCGTTGTCGTAAGCCTGCTTTTTTCCCTTTTCGGTGAGAGAGACCAGGTGGTCCGGTATTCTTTTTTCGTAATTCTCGTGAGCATTGGTGATGGATTCACCGTGTCTTATAAGGAAAATTCGCATGCGCTGCCTCCAAAATATTCTTTTCCAATTTAATTATACCACATTTTTTTCCAAAGCACAATACGATTTTGTAAAATATCTTGCAAAATTTATAAAACTTTAACGATTCCTTAAAAATTCGTGCATTTTTTTCTAATTTTTGCGCAAAAAATGTTGACAAACAGCCCCAAAAGTGATATACTTTTATTTGAAGTATTATACTTATTATATTTTTATACGAAAAATAAATTTTAGGAGAAATATTTATGAGTAAGAAACCAAAGGCAGAGACCCAGGAAAACGTAGTTTTGAAAACGGGCGCAGCCGGAATGATTTTGAAGTGGGCGCTGATATGCCTCGTTGCGGGTGCGATTATCGGAAGCTGCTTGATGCTTATCCTGAATCTCGGATGGTTGGATAAGGATAGAGTCGCGAAAGATCCTACAGAGATCGTTACCACTCTGGCTTCAAATGAGGCAGAGCTTCAGAGCGAGCTTGACAGCACAAGCGCAACAAAGATCAACCTTAATGCTCTCGGCATTAAGTTCAAGTTCAAGCCCGTTCCTTATGACGGCAAAGAGCATACACTTGTTGCTACTTATACCGATGGCAGTGAGGTTACAAACGATAACCTCGCTAAACACGGTCTTTCGGTTGCATACTATAACAATGTTCACACCAATGCTGGTACTTACAAAGCATTCGCTGTTTTTGCGGATAATAACAGCGAGGACGGTGTTCAGTATGAGCCTCTTTCAGTTGAAGCCGAGATGGTTATCAACAGAGCGACCTTTGAAGGCGTAACCTTCCCCAGTAAGTTAGCTGAATACACCGGTGAGGTTATTTCTATTGAGGTAGAGGGACTTGATCCTTACCTGAACAAGGGCGAAGTAATAAATATAGAATATTCTATGAATGCGGCGAGCAAGGCCGGCGTTTACAATGCTGTTGCAGTTATCCACAGCGAAAACTATAATCCCCTTACTCTTAATGCAACTCTTACCATCGTCAGACTTCAGGATCTTGTAAGCTTCGATCAGGACTCCTATACCTTCACCTATGATGGTAAGGAGCATTCGGTTTCTCTTAATACAGATAAGGTTCTTGACGAAATCAAAACCGAGCGTAACTTCAAGGTAACCTACGACGATAACACCTTCGTTAATGCAGGTGACTACACAGTTGTTGCTACCGTTTCTGCGGACGGATTTACCACCTTCCCTGTTTCCGTTAAGGTAAGGGTAGAGAAGGGAGATCTTGTAGCGGTTCACGGCACCTACGTTGAGGGTCTTGAGATAACCTATGACGGAAATACTCACAAGGCAACCGCCCATAAGGTTCCCGAGGGTGTTAATACCACGGTTAAATACTTCCTTAACGGCGAGGAGGTTACAGAGGTTAAAAAGCCCGGTACATATAAAGTTGAGTTTACATTCGTTGACACGAAGGGCAACCTTAATGATAAGGTTCTCGAGTGCGAAATCGTAATTCACAAGCTTGACGTATCTACTCTCTTTACCTTTGAAGGTGGTACCTTCACCTTTGAGGTTGACGAGGAGAATGGCGACGCTCCCATTGAAAGATACCTCAAGGTCGGATTTGATAAGGAGCAGCTTCGCGGTATGGGTATAAATACCGAAGCGCTTCGTATCACTTATACCTGCGGTGATCAGACGGGCAATGCTCCCCTCAAGTTCACCGATGCAGGCGAATACGTTATTAAGGTTCACATAACCGGCGATGATACCTACACCACGCTTTATGCAGACGTAGAGCTTGAAGCTACCCTTAAGATCAACTATGCAGTGCTCAATGGCGTTTCGGTTACGAAAGAACAGATCGTTATCGCTAACGGCAAGTATCAGATCCCGAAATACACCGCACCCAGCGGAACTTCGGTCGAGCTTTTCGTCAAAGGCAAAAAGGTCGAAGGAATTAAGTACTTCGGTAAGTATGATGTAACTATGGTATTTACTAATGGTAATTATCAGACCACCAAAGAAGTAAAGATGACTGTTAAGGTTAACGTGAACTTCATTAAGGTTGCTGCCATTATCGGTGCCATCGTAGGTGTTGTTTTAGGCATCATACTCTCTATTTTCGGTAAAAAGCGTGATGAGGCGTCTGACGAGAAGTTTGCACGTCCCGGCGAAAAGCTTACTAACGCCCGCGGCAAGATCCTCTGTCAGAGCTATGCAAGCTACGGCAAGAAGCCTCAGGTAGAAGGACGACTTTATCTTACAGAAAAGACTGTGGAATTCTACGGAAGTGATTTCTCCAATCGTGAAAATCGCATCCTTATTCCTCTTCGTGACATAAGAAACGTTGACGCTACTATTGTTAACATTATTGTTGACACTATTAAGATCCGCGCAAACGACACGGATTACGTATTCCATATTCCTGGCTGCAAGTCGTTGGATTGGAAGCGTCAGATCGTTTACGCTAAGGCAGTTCCTACAAAGAGAATGCCGGAGGCAGTTCCCGTTGTTATGGTTGATAAGCTTCCTGAGCTTATTCCTCAGCCCCAGCCTCAGCCTCAGCCCGCAGCTGACACTCTCACAACCGTTGACTTCCAGGTTAAGGTTAAGACCGAGCCCGGCGCAGACCCCCAGGTAACAGGCGAGGTAGTAGGTACTGAAACAACCTTTACCGGAGGAACGTCTACCGCGGCTGATGCCGATAAGGAATAATTTTCCCCATTCCACGTGATAAAAAAATAATGTAAAATATACCAGGAGAATGACTATGAGTAAAAAAACCAACGACCAGAACGTTCTTCCGGAGGGTAAGATTTTGACTACCAGCGTGTCGAGGATCGTTATCAGATTTGGTGCGATCTTCGCCGCTATCGGCCTTACTATCGGAATATTAGTTATGGTATTTTTGAATCTCGGACTCCACGAAAAGCTCTTCGGAGCAGAGAGTGCCGTGACAGATATCGTTGCTCACAATGCGTCAAGTGAAGGATCATCCGAGGGTGAAAAGATCATTGGAGTGAAGGATCTGGGCATCAGCTTCGGCGATTATGTTATGCAGTATGACGGCAAGGAATATGAGCTTCTTGCAGAGAATACCGAGGCTCTTCCCAAGGGCGTTACAGTTACTTATGCAAATAACAAGCACAAGGATGTTGGTACGTATAAGGCAGTCGCTATCTTCAGCGGCGAGGGCTACGTAACCGAAATTCTTGAGGCTGAATTCAAGATCGTTAAGGCCGATATCAGCGGCATCACCTTTGAAAGTGCGCTTGTTGAATACAAGGCAGGCACCGTACACGAGATCCTTATCAAGGGCGAGCTTCCCGAGGGCGTTGAGGTTTCCTATTCTCTCAACAGTGCAGAAGAAGTTGGCGTTTACCACGCAACCGCAGTTCTCTACGGCCCTAACCATAATAACCTGGTTCTCGAGGCTACTCTTACCGTTGTTGATCTTACCAAGCTTGTAAGATTTGATGACATCGATGAAGAGAAGAACGCTATCCTCTTCACCTACGATATGGGTGAGCATACCGTGGAGCTTAACACCGAGGATGTTCTTCCCGAGATCATTGAAAAGAGAAACTTCAAGGTTACCTACGACGTTAATACCTTCGTTGATGCAGACGAGTACGTTGTTACCGCTACCGTCTCCGCAGACGGCTTCACAACCTTTACCGTTCCCGTTACCGTTATCGTTCAGCAGGGCGATATGGAGAAGGTTCATAAGCTCACCGTTGATTCGAGGGCGGTTGAGTATGACGGAACAGTTAAGTCCGTCAGCTACTCCGAGCTTCCCGAGTACATCAAGGTAAGCATCAAATATTATCTTGTGGATTCCGAAGGAAATCGCGGCGAGGAGATCGATCCCACAGAGGTTTGCGATCCCCGCACCTACAAGGTAGTGCTTGTGTTCACCGATGAAACAGAAAACTGCGAAGAAAAGACCGTCGAGTGCGATTTCGTAGTTAAAAAGAGAAGCATCGCATCGCTTTTCAGCTTCAAGGATGATAGCAAGACCTTCACCCTTGATTCCGAAACCAATCTTGGCGTAGCTCGCAGACTTGTTATGATCATCGACACCGAGGCTTTCTATGAGTCTATGCTTGCCCAGGATCTTGTAATCGTTTACACATACGGTGATACCACTGTTGTAGCAACCTACGCATTCGGCGAGGAGACTGTGACTCTTACCTATACCGTCGGCGAGGAAACCTACACCGAGGAATTCTACCACGGTCAGATCCGCTCCGAGATTCCCATCAGCTTTACCGAGGTTGGCGAATATACCGTTAAGGCTACCGTAGGCGGTAACTACTATGATGCAGATGCAGAAATCAATGCTAAATATACTATTGGTTACGCGAGACTTTCCGGTGTAAGCGTAAAGAATAACCAGATCGTATTTGCAACCGGTGAGTATCATATTCCTAAGTATACCACCAAGTCCGGAACTCTCGTTGAGATTCTTCATAACGGCGAGGTCGTTGAGGGCTTCAAGTATGCAAACATTTATAATATCAGTGTAAGATTCACTCAGGGTAACTACCAGACAACAGTGAGTAACATCCGCTACATCGTTATGTTCAACCCCTTGATCGCTCTTATCGGTATGCTCGTAGGTATGCTTCTCGGTCTGCTTGTAGGTCTCATTACATCCGGCTTCTGGATCAAGAAGGAAAAGTCCTCCCGCAACCACTTCAGAGCGCCCAGCGCTATCGTAGCGAATGCCCGCGGCGGTATCCTCTGCGAGAGCTATGCGAAGTTTGAGGGCAGCGGCTGCACAGGACGTCTCTATCTGTCTGCGAAGTCCATCGAGTTCTATGCTGACGACTATAAGGCACTTAAGGATAACTTCCTTATCGATATCGACGACGTAAGAAACGTTGACGCTATCGCGCCCAATAAGATCCAGGTTTACGCAAAGAAGGAAGTCTACACCTTCACAGTTCCTGACGGAACAGCAGGTGAGTGGGCAAGCGAAATCGTTAAGGCATAAGCTGGATACGTATCGTCCGCGCATAAGTCTACATTAACTTATATAAAACCCAAATACAAAGGGGCTGTCTCAAAAAACGAGACAGCCCTATTTAATACTTATATGAAAATATGAAAAGAAAAACTGCCCTCAATAAGCTTCTTCAGCACTAAAGGCAGTTTTTTTGTATAAGAAAAGAGGCCATCCGAAGACAACCTCTTTTGACTATCACAGGTAGGGGGGGCAAGGGAGATTAGAGCAGGAAGCACTGTTTGCGACCGAAGTCGTAGAAAACTACGACGAGAGTTCAGCAAACGGCGATAGAACAAAAAACTTAAAAATGAGGAAAACTAAGTGTTTTCGACCTTAGTAACTTAGGCGAAAAACAAATGATAGAGGTACAAATGTATCCCGACCGTTTTTTGTTCGGTCATGCCTAATATCACTGACCCCATCTTCTTTCGGTGATTAAGTCTGCAACATAAACGCCGCTTGCGGATGCGTGGGAGAGGGAATGGGTAACGCCGCTGCCGTCGCCGATAACGAAGAGGCCACGGTGCTTGGTCTCAAGGTTTTCGTCAAGCTCAACTTCCATGTTGTAGAACTTAACCTCCACGCCATAAAGGAGTGTATCATCATTCGCCATACCCTGAGCGATCTTATCGAGAGCATAGATCATCTCGATAATTCCGTCGAGAATTCTCTTGGGAAGCACGAGGGAAAGGTCACCGGGAGTCGCGTTAAGGGTGGGGCGCACTCTGTTTTCTGCAATACGCTGAGGAGTGCTTCGTCTGCCGCGCTCAAGGTCGCCGAATCTCTGAACAATAACGCCGCCACCAAGCATATTGGAGAGGCGAACGATGTTTTCCGCATAGCCGTTGGAATCCTTGAAGGGCTCGGAGAAGTGCTTCGCTACAAGGAGGGCGAAGTTTGTATTCTCGGTCTTCTTTGCGGGGTCCTCGAAGCTGTGTCCGTTAACCGTAACGATACCGTTTGTATTTTCATTAACAACAATACCGTGAGGGTTCATGCAGAAGGTACGAACTCTGTCCTCGAACTTCTGTGTTCTGTAAACGATCTTGGATTCGTAAAGCTCGTCGGTAATATGCTCGAAAATAGCCGCAGGGATCTCAACTCGAACACCGATATCAACTCTGTTGGACTTCTTGTTAAGGCCGAGATCCTCGCAAACGGTCTCCATCCACTTAGAGCCCGATCTACCAACCGAAACGATAACGTTCTCGCCCTCATAAGCCTCGCCGTCGGTAATAACTCTGTAGCCGGAGTCCAGCTTCTCGATCTTGCGAACGGGAGTGTTGAAGTAGAAATCTACCTTGTCGCGAAGGAGATTGTAGATGTTCTCAAGCACGATATAGTTGATATCTGTTCCAAGGTGGCGAACCGATGCATCAAGAAGTGTGAGGTTATTCTGAAGGCACTTTTTCTTCAGGGCGTTGTCCGCGGTAGAGTACATCTTGGTGCCCTCGCCGCCATACTTCAAGTTGATCTGGTCAACGTATTTCATAAGGTCGATGGCCTTCTGCTTGCCGATATACTCGTGCAGAGAGCCGCCGAAATCATTTGTGATATTATATTTTCCGTCAGAGAAAGCACCCGCGCCGCCGAAGCCGTTCATAATAGCGCAGGATTTGCAGTTAATGCAGGACTTGATCTTAACGCCGTCAATAGGGCACTTGCGTCGCTTCAGCTCGTTGCCCGCCTCAAAAACGGCGATCTTAAGGTTGTCGTTTTTCTCTGTGAGTTGGTAAGCAGAGAAAATTCCGCCCGGACCTGCTCCAACAATTATTACGTCATAAAGCATATTATATCTCCTATTTGTAAATCAAACTTTGCAAAATTAAGTATTTTTCTTGCCGAGGCAAATTCTATCGTAGGTTTCCCTCATATATTTTTTGTTGAGAACACCTTCCTCGCCAAGGGTCTGTATATCGGTAAAAACAGTCTCGATGAACTCCACCGTCTTGGGGTTCATAATGCACGGGCGGCAGAAGCGCCTGAAGTGAGCAAGAGGCTTATCCTTGGGGTAATCGGCCTTGTTTCCCGAGTAAATTCTCGTAGCCGCCAGCTTGTCGCAAACGCATTCCACAATGTACTTATAGGGCATAAGAGGCTGAACCTGGCATTCCCAGTCAAACCAATATTCGGTGTGATGCTTGTTTAGGCCCTTATGATGGAGCCATGCCTTGCTATAGCCAATATCCTCTCTTGCCGCAGAGATGGGCGAGCGATGCCCTTGGAAGTGATTTGCGCTTTCAAAGAATTCTACGGGAGAAAATTTCGATAAATCATGCACAAGTCCGCGCCAGGGAAGTCCGCATTTTGTGCAGTTAATAAACACGCGCCACTTGTGCTGCAGCACTAACCTAAGATGCAAATAAACGTTCTTTAAGTTCATAAATTCTCCCTCCAAAAAAGCATTTTGCTTTGCTATCAAGCGCAACTAAAATCAAACGTACAAAAATGACTTTTAGCACTGCATAATAAACCATCATATATTTTACCATAAAACCATCGCTTTGTCAATCCCACAATTATAATAATATTGTAAACAATGTAAAAAAACAACCGAAGAAATGATGCGGGAAAGAGCTAAATGCTTCTTGCGCCAATCAAAAACGGCTGCTTTTTCATATTCGATTATTTTGACTTTCTCGCGAAGAGGGAGTGTATCACTGACAGTGTGATCAGTAGTGCTAAAGACAAGAGATAGAAAACACAAAAACTAATTTGAAGTTCTCCCTTTGAAAGATCGGGAAGTAGAGCAGTGATCACGTGTTCTACAGTACGGATAACAAGCACTCCGACCGATAATAACGTCGGTACGTAAATTACCAAAGCTTTAGATGTTTCTCTCTTTGCAAGCAGATATATAAATCGCACCATCACCATTATTGAGTACACGAGCGCACAAAACGCCGCTACGAAGTCTCCTTTTGGGAAAGGCAGAAACATGCACACCAATACAGTTAGTGTGAGCAATAGTAAAACGATGATCGACAACTTCTTTTTCATTTCCATAACTCCTTCAATCAAACAGCAATTTACGAAGATCCTCAACGGTTTCTAGGAAGAAATCGCAATTATCCTTCATAAAGTCACGGATGGACTGAACGTTGTACGCCCAGGATGCGGCGGCGAAGGGAACCCCCGCGGCTCTCGCCATATCATAGCCGGGCTTCAGATCGTCAACCACAAGCATCTCCTCGGGCTTCAGGTCAAATCTCTTCATCAGGTCGAAGAGCGTTTCGGGCGCAGGCTTGCGCATCTCCTTCGGGATATCCCAGCCGTAAATTACGTCGGGGTCGGGAAGTCGGTTAGCCTTGTAATCTCGGGCGATATTTTCGCTCACCGAGTGTGAGTCAACGGCAACTATGCCGCCCCTCGCCTTAAATTCGGCGATGATCTCGCCAATGCCGGGGTAAGCGTGGGGAATATGATTTTTAACGAACTCCCGCCAGAAGTTCTCCTCCTCGGCAAGCTCGGATTCACTGAGACCTATCTCATCGGTGAAAAGCTCTAAAATTCCCGGGTGGAAGTTCTTTTCAAAGTATTCCTCCAGGGTATATTTATCCGCAAGATGCGGTCTTGCAATTTTCAGATATTCAACGAAGGAAGGGTAATGTATTGACGCACTGCTGTCCACAACGGTGTCGTCGTGGTCTAGGACCAAACATTTAAATTTCATAGTAGTCTCCTCGATGGAATAATTTTGGTGTATGCTTTGTTAAACCGTCGACTCGAGTCGCTCAACGTAGGTATCTACGCCCTCGCTCCTCTCGCTCGGTTTGCCTCGCCTACCCTCAAAATTCTCCTCATCGATTTTCTATCTTTTAAAACTTTTTTCGAATTTTTCAATTACAAATTCATAAATGCAACTCTCGGAGTCACCACAGTCAAATCACTCTTTTGGAGAGTGAGAGCCTTGCCGTGGAGCATCATCTCCCATAGCCTTCCCCAGTGGGGGAAGGGGGACCGCTTTAGCGGTGGATGAGGTGTCTTATTTCGTCACAAATTCATAAAGCTGACTCTTGGAGTTACAACCGTCAGGTCGCTTCTTTGGAGAGTGAGCGCCTTGCCGTGGAGCATCATCTCCCAGGTCTCTTTTGAGCCGCCAAAGGATATATCGGTGAGGTTATCACAGCCGCCAAATGCGTCCTCGTCCTCAATCTCAAAAAGCTCCTTTGGAAGGGCAATTCTCCGAAGCGAGGTGCAATCCGAGAAGGCATCAAGGCCGATGGATTTTGTGCCAATGGGCAAAATTACATTATCAAGAGACGAGCAGCCCTTGAAGGCTCTACGCCCGATTTTGACAAGTTTAGTTGGCATATCCACCACTTTAAGCGATCTGCAACCCTCAAACGTGGATTCATCGATAAGACCCATATTGTCGGAAAGCTTCACTCCCTCGAGGGAGAAGCAGTTGGCAAAGGCATTGAATTCCACCAGCACGCAGGAGTCGGGAATAGTCACCTCTGTGAGGTTAAAGCAGAAGGAAAATGCCGACGCGCCGATCATATAAACCGACTCGGAGAGCTTCATCCTTGTAAGCGAGGCGCAAGCCTCAAAACAGCCCTCGCCAAGCCTCTTGACCGTATCGGGAATAATGATCTCGCGGAGGGAATTACAGGAGGAAAACGCCTCGTCCAGAATCTCCTCGAGGCCGTAGTTCAAAACCACTCTTTCAAGGTTTTCGCATCCTGCGAAGGCGCAGGCGGAGATCCTTTTTATGCTCTTCGGCAGGGTCACGCTCTTGAGATTTACAAATCCGCGAAAGGCGTTTTCCCCGATCTCCGCCATACCCTCGGGTATAGTCAGGTTTTCTATCTCCCCCGAGTCCTCGTAATATCCTCTGAAAATTACCGTATTTTCCTCGGGCGGATTTTTAACTATCTTTTCTGTCATTTTATGATTTTTGCAAGAGCCTGAGTAAGCGACTCTCTGATTTCAAGATATTTCTGAAGCTTTGCGCGCTCGCCGTCGATAACAGCCTTGGGCGCCTTGGCAACGAAGCCCTCGTTGGAAAGCTTCTTCTCGATTCTCTCGATCTCGCCGTCATTCTTCTTCATCTCGCCCTGGAGTCTCGCCTTTTCCTTTTCAAAGTCAATAACGTCCGCGAGAGGAATATAAAGGTTACCCGCATCGGTAGCGATCATAACCGCATCGTCTGTATCGTAGGAATCGGTGATAATAACCTCGGATGCGGAAGCGAGCTTGATAAGCATCTTTTCAGCCGCGCGGAAGGTGTCCTCGTACTTTGTAACAACGTAGAGCTTCGCCTTCTTAGAGGGAGCAATGTTCATCTCGGCTCTGCGAGTACGGATAGCGGTGATGCAGCCGATAATTCTCTCAACGTCCTGCGCCTCTGCCTCGTAGCTCATACCCTCGTCGAAGGTGGGATAGCTTGAGATCATAATAGACTCGGTAGTATGAGGAAGAGCCTGATAGATCTCCTCTGTAATGAAGGGCATATAGGGGTGGAGAAGCTTCAGAATACCGGTAAGAGTCTGAACGAGAACTCTCTTTGCGGTGAGAGAAGAGATAGTGCCTTCCTCGAAGATACGGCTCTTAACCATCTCAATATACCAGTCGCAGAAGGTATCCCATGTGAAGGAGTAGATCTCGGAGAGAGCAATGCCAAGCTCGAAGTTGTTCATATTATCGCTAACAACCTTGGTGAGTCTGTTGAACTTGTCAAGCAGCCACTTATCCTCAATAGCAAGATCTCTGTCATCGGGCTTTATAAGAAGCTCCTCGTCGGTCTCCTTAAGGTTCATAAGAACGAATCTTGAAGCGTTCCAGAGCTTATTAGCGAAGTTTCTCGCCGCCTCGATCTTCTCATCGGAGAATCTCATATCGTTTCCGGGAGAGTTACCTGTTGCAAGAGCAAATCTGAGTGCATCCGCGCCGTACTGCTCGATGATCTGAAGGGGATCGATGCCGTTGCCGAGAGACTTAGACATCTTTCTGCCCTGCGCGTCACGAACGAGACCGTGAATAAATACGGTAGAGAAGGGCTTCATATCCATATGCTCAAGGCCGGAGAATATCATTCTGGAAACCCAGAAGGTGATAATATCGTAGCCTGTTACAAGCACGTCTGTGGGATAGTATCTTGCAAGATCGGCGGTCTTATCGGGCCAGCCGAGAGTAGAGAAGGGCCAAAGGGCAGAGGAGAACCAGGTATCAAGAACGTCCTCCTCCTGTCTTACCTTACCGCCGCACTTGGGGCAGGTGGTAATATCGGTCTTGGAAACCTCCATATGACCGCAATCGTCGCAGTAGAAGGCGGGAATTCTGTGACCCCACCAGAGCTGACGGGAAATGCACCAGTCAAGAATATTGTTCATCCAGTTGAAGTAGTTCTTGGAGAATCTTTCGGGAACGAAGCTAACGTCGCCGTCCTCGACCGCCTTGATAGCGGGAGCGGCGAGAGGCTTCATCTTAACGAACCACTGATCGGAGGTAAGGGGCTCAACGGTAGTTCCGCAACGGTAGCAGGTACCAACGTTGTGATCGTGGGGAACAGTCTTAACAAGGAATCCGCCCTCCTCAAGATCACGAACGAGAGCCTTTCTGCACTCGTATCTGTCCATACCCTCGTACTTACCTGCAAAGGAATTCATAGTAGCGTCATCGTTCATAACCTTGATCTGTTCAAGATCGTGGCGACCGCCTACAAGGAAGTCGTTGGGGTCGTGTGCAGGAGTGATCTTAACACAGCCTGTACCGTAGCCGATCTCAACGTAATCGTCTGCAATAACGGGGATCTCGCGGTTTACGATGGGGAGGATAAGAGTCTTGCCGATGAGGTGCTTCGTAGCCTCGTCATCGGGGTTAACCGCAACTGCGGTATCGCCGAACATAGTCTCAGGACGTGTGGTAGCAACCTCAACGTAGCCCTCCTCACCGATGATGGGGTACTTGATGTGCCAGAAGTTACCGGGCTGATCCTTGTACTCGACCTCGGCGTCGGAAAGGGCGGTCAGACAACGGGGACACCAGTTGATGATACGGTATCCGCGGTAGATAAGACCCTTGTCGTAAAGGTTAACGAATACCTCGCGAACCGCATGAGAGCAGCCTTCGTCCATGGTAAATCTCTGTCTT
>JAZTXP010000072.1:0-14387 GCA_045636465.1 Eubacteriales bacterium | reverse complement strand
CTTACTCTAAATTTAGCCGTTTGTCAATAGATTTAGTGAAAAAAATGGAATTTTTTCGCAGGATTTTTACTGTCGGCTGTGCGCCATTTAAAAAGTTTTTGATAGTCGCCGGTATTCGCGCCTTGCGCGAAGATTCGCACGCCCTGCGCCTGCCAAGCGAGCTTGCCGATCTTCGGGTGGGGAATGCGAACCCCGCGCACTTTGCGCGCTGTGATGAGAATCCTCTATTACGTTATCAAAAAAGAAGAGACACCACTTCGGGTGTCTCTTCTTTTTTGGCAGCGGAATAGGGATTCGAACCCCAACATACAGAGTCAGAGTCTGCTGTGCTACCGTTACACAATTCCGCTATCGCTTTTCAGCCTAATTAGTATAGCACAGAGATTCTCGTTTGTCAAGGGGGTTTTGAAAATTTATTTTGTATTTTTTGTTTTTTTATGAAACAGTTTAATAGAAGTGAAGCAATTTCTCCATATTTTCGATTGCTCCGTCCACGTTTTCCTCGGAATATTCCACGTTTTTGGAGAAATCCTTGGCTTCGGCAATAAAGCTTTCAAGTCTACGATCTTCCTTTTTATAAACCATAGCAGAAATCAAAAGCGAGGATGCTATGGCAAAGCCCATATTTTGCAGATATGCCGCCTCGTCGGATAAGAAATATCTATGGATAAAATAGAAAAGAAGATTTGAAAAATATCTTTTGCCGTCACCATTAACAAACCTGTAAAATCCATCCTCGGAGATGGCGTTTATTGCGGGGCCCAGCTTTTCGGGAAAATCTACAGTAAGAGCTTCCGCATCGCAAAAGGCGCGGCACATTGCCGAAAGAACTTCGGAGGAGCATTTTTTATCAAAATTCGGATTTTGTAAATCCGCAAGCGTAATATCGGTTTTTCTTTTTGAGAAGGAATTTGCAAGAACCGCATTATCAAGAACGTTTGAAATCTCCATAAGGCGATTGACGGCCACCTCGATATTTTCTCCGCACATATTCATCTCCGAAAGGTACTTAAAGACGTGCCCACGCACCTTCAAAGAGATTTTTTCTTCGCAAACGTAGCGCGGGGTGACCTCGGGATATTCGACGGATATAGATGCGGAAGGATTGTCCGCGATAAGGATCAGACGCGCGGTTTCCTCGCAAGCAAGTCCGATGCCGCCTTCAATACCTTCGGCAGTTTCATTAAAATATCTGGGATGATCGCGGCATATCTGACAGAGATAGCCTTCACCAAGGCAAGAAATTATTTTGCAAAGACCGCGGCAGTCGAGGTTTGCGCATCTTTCATTTTCAAGAAGCTTAAAGGACGTAGGATTTCCCCTATTCAAGGTAGAGCGAATCGAATTTCCTTCCACCCCCGGGAGATTCTCATACTTCTCCAAGGTGATCTCATCCACGTCTATTTCCCAACCGATGCAGCAATTATCCACACACTTGTCTGCTATACATTTGAATTTATTATAATACGATGGAACTTGTATTTTCATATAAAAATCCTTTTATTTGTAAAGTTTAATTGTCATAACTCCGCGTTTCAGTTTTGAAAGCCAACGCAACAAAACAAGTCGCATTCAAAAAATATTCGAAAAAAGTAACTTGATTTGCATGATGTATCTTCTGATAAAAAGCG
This sequence comes from Eubacteriales bacterium, assembly GCA_045636465.1. Classification (GTDB taxonomy): domain Bacteria; phylum Bacillota; class Clostridia; order Oscillospirales; family CAG-272; genus UBA1740. The sequence continues at coordinate 12,756 of JAZTXP010000072.1, read as the reverse complement.
CAATATCAGCTGCAAAAATTATATTTTACAAAAGATATTTTAACACAACAAAATGATAAATTCAAGGTCTTTCTATATTTTTATGTCAAGTATTGACTGTAGTGCTTTTTTCTGCTATAATTATTATGTGTGATTTTTTTGCCCCTGCCTGCGATTTTTCGCGCGAGGCTACAAAATTTCAGCAATGCCAACACAATCCTGCCCTTAGGGCAGATAGGAGGATCTATGGAAAAACAAAACCCGAAGGGCTGGCTATATATACTGCCTGCAACCGTCTTTCTCGGAATATTCTTGGTTTATCCCCTGATCGACGTTTTTATTTATTCCTTTGAGGAGGGCTTCAACTCTGCGTCGGGCACATTCTTCGGAATAGGTATATACAACTACCTTTACGTGCTTAACGATCCCTTCTTTATTCAAGCAATGAAGAATACCTTCATTTTGGTTATTATAACCGTTCCTGTTTCTACACTTCTTGCTCTGCTCATATCCCTCGGTCTTTCCTGCATCAAGAAGCTCCGCAATCTTTTCCAGACTGTATTCTTCCTGCCCTACGTTACAAATACGTTGGCGGTGGGTCTTGTATTTATGCTTCTTTTCCAGAAAACCGACCACACGGCAGGACTTGTTAACTCTGTGCTTGGTCTTTTCGGTATGGAGGCTATCGACTTTATCACCGGCCCTTATTGGGCGAAGATGTTCGTGCTTTGCTTCTATACGGTATGGGTGGTTCTCCCCTTCAAGATACTGATACTTACCAGCGCTATCGCATCGGTCAACCCCAACTATTACGATGCGGCGAGAGTTGACGGCACAAGCAGCTTCAGAATGTTCACGAGGATCACTATTCCCCTCATCTCGCCGATGCTCTTCTATCTTATAATCACCGGTTTTATCGGCGCATTCAAGGCGTACAGCGATGCGGTTGCCCTCTTCGGAAGCGATCTTAACGTAGCAGAGATGAACACCATAGTAGGTTACATTTACGATATGCTCTACGGTGAGGGCGGAGGCTATCCCTCCTATGCTTCGGCGGCGGCTATCGTTCTCTTCATAATCGTGCTTACCATAACCTGTATAAATCTTACGGTAAGTAAAAAGCACGTTCATTACACCTAAAGGAGGAAAAACGATGAATAACGATAATATCACCTTGCTTCCTCTTGACGGTTTTACTATGCCCGAGGAGAAAAAGAATGAGCCCGTGATCTCGGGTACTCCCACTCTAGACCTGACAGCCCCGAGCTATATCGAGCCCGAGGCCGGAGAAGAAGCACCAGAGAGGACTTCTACAGTAGAAAAAGATACCCGCTCCAAAAAAGAAAGGCTTCTCGCCGCTATCAAAAGAGAGCGAGAGGTTTTCGACGAGAATAAGAGCTACAACAAGGAAGCAGCAAAGAAATGGTCCGATGAGAAAAAGGCGGATGCAATGGCGCTTCTTGATAACGCGAAAAATTATGTAAGCTCAGCGCCCACAAAAATGGGTAACTTCTTCAAAGATCTGCCGAAGAAGGCGGAGAGCGCGATAAAAGGCCTCCCCGAAAAGATCACGGAAATCAAAAAGGACAGGAGCTTCCCCAAGCGTGCCATCGTCTCGGTGCTTCTCGGGATTTGGGCGCTGATAGTTCTCTTCCCCTTCTACTATATGCTTATTACGTCCTTTAAGGACTACCCCTCGTATAGCGCGGAAACGGATATTTTATCTAAGATCTTCGTAAAAGCGCCTACCATTGAAAGCTATGCATTCGCTCTCAATGCGGTATCGCTGGGCAAATACTTTATGAATACGCTTATATTCACTATTGCCACCACGGCGATAATGCTTATCGTTACGGTGCTTGCATCCTACGGCTTCGCAAGAATCAACTTCAAAGGCAAAAACCTTGTGTTCACCGCCTTTCTCTCTATGATGATGATTCCCGCAGAGCTTGTAGTTATTACCAACTTTATCACCATCACAAATCTTGATCTTCGCAATACCTTTATGGGATTGATACTCCCATCCATCACCTCGGTATTCTATATTTACCTTCTGAAGGAGAACTTCCAGCAGGTGCCGAACGAGCTTTACTACGCGGCGAAGGTTGACGGAACGGCAGATCTCAAATACCTCTTCAAGGTTATGATCCCCATCTGCCAGCCCACCATAGTCACCGTGACCATTCTCAAGGTCATCGAGTGCTGGAACTCCTACGTATGGCCAAGGCTGATCACCGACGATGAAGCGTACTACCTTGTATCCAACGGAATCCAAGCGATTCGTGAAAGCGGCTTCGGACGAGACAACGTTCCCGCAATGATGTCTGCGGTGGTTATTGTTTCAATTCCGCTTATATTGCTCTTCCTTATTTTCAGAAACAAGATTATGGAGGGTGTAGCAAGAGGAGGTACAAAAGGATGAGAAAATGTAAACTTTTATCTGCATTTTTAGCTGTTTTATTAATTGTATCAACATTTCTTTCGTTGACTGCATGCCACGGACTTGTGGCGCTTCCGGAATTTCACGTGAATGAGGGCTTCAATCCTGATGAGCCTATAGAAATAACCTTCTGGGCAAAAAACGAGAATAACAGAAATCAGCAAAAGGTTTACCGCGACGCGGTGGCAAGCTTCCAAAGGCTCTACCCAAATATCAAGGTCAACCTGAAGCTCTACTCGGACTACAACGAGATATACAAGGACGTTCTTAAAAACATCAGAACTCAGACCACCCCCAACGTTTGCATCACATACCCCGACCACATCGCTACCTATAACACGGGAACTAACATTATTGCCCCCCTGGACGAGCTGATGGCCAGCGAAAACTTTGGGCTTGGAAGCGAGATGCTGAAGTTCGATGCGCCTACCAAGGAAGAAATAATTCCTCAGTTCTTAAATGAAGGCGTGATAAACGGAACGCAGTATGCTCTCCCCTATATGCGCTCCACCGAGGCCTGCTATATAAACGCTGACCTTGTGGAGAAGCTGGGCTACGAAATCCCCGACGTGCTTACCTGGGACTTCGTATGGGAGGTTTCCGAGGCGGCAATGGCTCTTGGAAAACGAACTGAAACAATCATCAATGAAAAAACCGGAAAAGAAACAGAAGTTGAATTATACAACCTCAACGATCAGCAAGTTCTTATTCCCTTTATTTACAAGTCCACGGACAACATGATGCTTCAGATGCTTGAGCAAAAGGGTATCGAATACTCCACCGAAAAGGGCGAGATTGACATATTTAACGAGACCACCGAGGAAATACTCTACGAAATAGCCGAGCATACCGAAAGCGGCGCATTCTCCACCTTCAAAATTAAAAGCTATCCCGGCAACTTTCTCAATGCAGGACAGTGCATTTTCGCAGTAGACTCCACTGCGGGTGCTACTTGGATGGGCTCAGAGGCTCCGCAGATAGACATTCCCGAGGAGGAACTGATCAAATTTGATATTCAGGTGCGTGGCGTTCCTCAGTACGATACAGAGAATCAGAAAATGATCTCCCAGGGTCCTTCCATTTGTATCTTCAATAAGGAAAATCCAAATGAGGTTATGGCATCCTGGCTCTTCGTTCAGTATCTGCTTACAAACGAGGTGCAGATAGCCTACTCACAGACAGAGGGTTATCTCCCCGTCACAAGCAAGGCTCATAACGATCCCGCATATCAGGAATACCTCTCAAAGGCAGGCGAGCCCGACGATCCCGAAACAGGTCTCTCCTACTATAAGACTAAGATTGACGCGGCAAAGCTGCTTCTTAACAACCTTGATAACACCTTCATTACTCCCGTATTTAACGGATCGACCAATCTCCGAAATGCGGCAGGTCAGCTGATCGAGGAAGTAGCAAAGTCCGTAAATCGAAAGCAGACGGTGGACGACGAGTATATGGATAAGCTCTACGACAGGATGTCCACGCTCTACCACCTGGAGGAGATCAGCGCCAGTGAGGAAGGCCCGACAAAGATCAATTTTGACGGAATCTCAAAGGAATCTGTGATTCTCATCGCCACCATCGGCGGCGTTTGGGCGATTTTAGGCGGTTATTACGTATTTATGCTGGTGAAAAAGAACAAAAAAGCAAAATAGATATTGACTTTTTTGAAAAATCATTTATAATATAAGTGACGAGGTTATTTGCTTCGCAAAATTTTGTTTAAAACAAAAGGAGACAAAAATGAAAAAGATTACATCACTCATGTTAGTTATCGTTCTTGCGCTTTCCGCTTTCGCGCTCACAAGCTGCGGGGACATCAACAAAAAGTCTAAGGGCGTTATGACCTGGGCAGAGTACGACGCAGCAGAGCTTGATGCTCCCGTTGTTATTGAGGCTTACGTTCAGGGGCATCAATCCTGGTGGGATAACAAGGTTACTGTTTATCTTCAGGACGCTGACGGCGGATACTTTGTATATGAGATGGCTTGCTCTGAAAAGGATGCCAAAAAACTTACTCCTGGCACTAAAATTAGAGTTACGGGCAGAAAAGCCGAATGGGCGGGCGAAGTAGAAATTATGGATGCTACATTCGAGTTCTGCAAATTCAGCAATAAGTATGTTGCCGAAGCTACCGACGTTACCGAGCATCTCGGCACAGACGAGCTTGTTAAGTATCAGAATATGTTCGTTAAGTTCACCGATATGACCGTTGTTTCTGTTGAATACAAGAACGGCGAGCCCGGCGATGATATTTACGTTACATTTGAGAAGAACGGCGCTAAATACGACTTCTGCGTAGAGCGTTACCTCACAGGTCCCGATACAGACGTTTACAAGGCAGTTGGCGAGCTTAAGGCTGGCGACGTTGTTGACGTTGAAGGATTCCTTTACTGGTACAACGGCGTAAACACCCACATCACATCTGTTAAATAATTTAACGAAATAATCGGCGTAAAGTTAACCATCTTAGTTTTTTGTGCTACCTTCTCGCTGACGTTATAATTAACTACATCGCGCCTATGAAGACAACGTTTATTAAACGTGAGTACCTAAAATGATTAAAGACCTAACTGAAAAAAATTAAAAATCTACCTAAGGCGTTCAAGAATTTGCCTAAGGAAAAGCAAAGAATTATAATTATAGTTGTAGCATCAATATTAGTAATTTCGATGTCATTCTTAATCGGAAATGAAATTGCTAAATCGGTTGTTCACTCAAAGTTAATAGGAAAAACATTCGAAGGAGAATATAATTATTATAATGATTATTTCAATACAAAGATCAAGATGAAGGTTGAAATAATCGATGAAAAGTATTGTAATGTTTTCTTCGTCTATAAACAAGACAACCGTTCTGAACCGGATGAGGAGTTTGAGCGAGACTGTTTTTATATTCCATACAAAATTTCCGGCGGAATATTCGGCGTTAAGTTTGAATGGATGGGCGGATTACGCGCCCCTGCAGATCCATTTGAGATGCGTATGAAAAAAGGTGAAGTTAATTTTATGATTACAGATCATTTTGGCAGTCACCGCGACGCCACTCTTTGACCTGTAGAATAAAATCATTCTCAAAATCCAATTAAGCTATAAAAATACAGTTTTACTCATTAAAGTAGCACAAAACATCGTCCAACTATAAGTTAAGCCCTCTCGGCAGTCCGAGGGGGCTTTTTTTACATGCTTTTTATAGCAAGGATTGAAGTTATGAAGAAATAACGCATGTTATTCTAACAGATATCATAGGTTCGGCAGGAAAATCAATATTTCAGCTGCCAAGACAGTTATTTTTTCGTCCTTTCCGAGGCTTCGGCAATATTCCTGCGCAGCCTTCCAACCTTGTAGGTAAGGTACTTATTCTCGTTCACCTTATTGGTGAGGAGAACGGCAAAAATGATATTTACGGTAAAAAGGACTGCAAGCGCGGAGAACATTACGATCATCACTACGTCCGGCTTATATTCCACCGAAATGGTGTGGTCGCGATGCACCGATACAAAGGTGTAATTTTCTGCTCTGCCGATGCTGATGCCGTCGATGATAATGTCACTGACCTTATAGCCGAGCTTCGGCTTGAAGCTCACACTTAAGCTCTCGCCGTAGTCCACCTCTACCGTGCCTGTTATGCTCGCGCTGCCGTTCTCACCCGGGATAACGCTGATCTTGTGCTTGATTTTTTCAAATTCCACGCGTAGAGTCTGGTCGCAGCTTACGTCAACAAAGGTATAGCTACTGATAGCGCCCATAGATACCCCATTGATAATAACGTCCTTCACCTTATAGCCCTCGTCGGGCATGAATATGTAGGTATGTTTGTCAAGAGGGGTGATGCGGTTATCCCCATCGGGTGTTATCTTGCCATTTTCCGCAGGCTCTACCGATACAGTATATTCCTTCAGGACGGACTCGTATCTTGCGGTATAGGTGACGTCTGAGGTTACCCTTGATATCTCCTTATCCCAGCCCAAAAAGACGTATGTATACAGCTCATAATCGGGCTTTGTGGGATATTCCTTTATTTCCGCGTTTTTATTGTTGAAGACGGGGGTGGATCCGCAGCGGCACTCCTCGGTGTAGATGACAGAACCGTCGTCATTTTTCCAGGTGACGGTATATTTTTGCATCCCCCTGTTTACCACGAACGAGCCAAGATCAGGGTTATCCGCGCTGACGCATATAGCTATTCTGTACCACCTATTGCCGATGGATTCATAGGAGCTGGATACGCTGTGGCGGTACGCAACGGTGTCTGCGGGCTTTTTGATGAATACATAGACTACCTGACCCGCATCAAAGGTGGCGCCGAATTTATCACCCTCCTTGGCGTTGATATCGGAGGAGATGTAATGGTCTTCAACGTATGAACCCACCGTATAGGTTACGTCTACGGGCTCGATAAGAGTTTTTGTTGCCGAGCCTACGTCGATCTCCTTCAGCCCGTCGTTATTCTTGATAGCGATCTTCTTTTCAAACTTACATTTGTCCGCCGCCGTGTATGTGGTCACGTTATCGGGAACGTAGGTATATCCGTCCTCATCGGGATAGGTCTCCACCACCAGAACGAAGGTGGTTCCAAAGAGGGGGGATATCAAGGGCGGAAGGGTAGGAACAGTGTTGATAGGAAGCTTGGAGTCTTCAACACCGCCCGGGAGATAAGGCTCCTTATCCTTGATGCCGGGAATGATCTGGCTATAGTCGGTGAAATAATCTGCGGGGATGAGGTCTCCGTCATAGAAGCTCCTGCTTTCCCCATCCTTTGTTCCGACCACGTATGCAGACTTGATATTCTCGCCGTACTTTAATGAAAGATATACGCCTTTTTCAAACGTGGCATCAATAGAAACATCTTCGTTAATGCTCCTAATAAGTAAACCATACTTTACAATTTCAACAAAATCGTCGCCCACTATCGCTTCGCCGTTAACCGTGAGCTTCGTCAAGCACCAGCCCGAACTTGGCTTGACAGATATCTGACCGAGTCGTCGGAGCCGATACTTATGGTCTCATTTATTTGAGATTTTCCCTCTCCGCTGACGGTAATATCTATACTGTGATAATCCTCCTCTACCCAGCGGGCGTAAACGAAAACGGTGCTTGAATTGTTATAATATTTTTTGTAATAGGAGCTTGCACGAACGCCGGGAGCCTCGCCCATGTGATGGATATCCTCCCAGCCAATGTAGTAAACGCCATTTTCATCGGGCACCTTCTTTGATCCGTTTCCATAGTCAAGATACCAGCCTGCAAAGGTATAGCCGGGACGGGTGGGGGCATAAAGGGCAATCCCCTGCTCTGGACCTGCCAGCTCCCTTTGGTAATTTTTTTCGTGGTTGATGCCGCCGCCAAGATCTTAATACACATTTACGGGACTGAGAGCACTGTCCTCACAGTATTCAAAGGTAAAGCTGTACTCAAGCTCGTAGCCTGATACGGATGTTATGGTATAGGTCTCGGTGGTGCTGATGCCATCCTCAATGCGATAGGATATTTTCGGAATGGACATATTCTTCTCCGAGTAAACCGACCTCTCGGTGGGAAGGAAGGATATCTCGCCCTCGAGCTTATCGGTGTAAATTACGTAATTCTTATTCGAAGAAATGAAGCTGTAATACTCCAGATCCAGACCTGTATTGTAAGTAAGGCTATTGCTCCCATAATCGAATTCTATCTCCTCGCCAACAAGGCCGTGGGTTACAATGAAGTTATTGAGATAAGTATCTGTTTTTTCACCGTTTCCGTAGGTGACTATTACCGTGTATTGACCGTAGGGCGCATCATTTTTGGATATTGACAGTAACGAAAGCGGAATTTCCGTAATTATTCTCCGCGCATCAAATATGACGCTCCTTGATATCGAAGCCATAAGAAATCTGGAAAAAATGGTCGAGCAATGCAAGAAAAAAGATGTTACAGTCATTGTTTCCCACGCGAAGGATCAGCCTCTGCTCGCTATGAAGAAGGTGGGTCTCATACAGAAGATAGGTGAAGAAAACTTCGTAAACAACATTAACGAAGCTATAGAAAAAGCAGAAAAAATAATCGAGGAGAAAAAGGCACAGGAGCTTGAGGCCATCGAAGAAAAAAAGAGAAAGGCCGAGGAGACTCAGAAGGAAAGGCAAAAAAAGAACAAGATGCCGACCGAAAAAAGCCCCCCAAAAAGCACCGGCGAAAAAACAGAAAACACCGAAGGTGCCGAGGATAATGACGAAGATACCGTTGAGAAAGTCCTCGAGCGCTCTGAAAACGAGTCTTCAGAAACAGACGATTCTACCGCCGACGCTCTCAGATAATACGAAAAATCTAAAGGAAGAGTAAGTGGCTGCCTCGTTTTTTGAGGTAGCCACTTTCAATATAAAAATGTAAAAAACAAAGACCGTAACGGTAAAATAGTTTGATTTTTGGTAGTATTCGAGAAAAATCAGATGAAGCTCTGATCGTTAATGGTTAAGGCAAACCTCAGACCCAGCTTATTTGCCGCACCCTTGCACATATTCATGCGATCGAGGAAAATGGTGAAATAATCCATAATCGAACCAATACCGGTATCGATCTTAAGATCTAGAGATACAACATTCTCTTCAGGACTTACCCGGAGTACAGATTCGTATACCGAGAAATTTACGCGGTCGTGGATATCAAACGATTTCGGATCGTTATTACGCACTCTGCTTCTGCGTACGTCGGACTTGTCCGCCAAGATCAATGCGGCAGCGATGGGAGATACCGCAATTCCTACTCCTTCATCGTGGTTACCTATAGCAGTTACTATCTTGGCGATCTCGGAGGACTCCATTCCCAAGTTTGAAAGAATGCGGAATGCCATCAAGGCTCCGCTTTGGGAATGCTCATCTCTGTTCACAAGATTTCCTATATCGTGCATAAAGCCCGCTATTCTTGCAAGCTCAACGTCGCGCTCATTGTACCCAAGCGACAAAAGCACATTTGCCGCTATCTCTGCAACACGGCTGACGTGAGCAAAGCTATGCTCGGTGTATCCAAGGGCGGAAAGCGAGCTATCCGCCGCCTCTATGTAGTCTCTTATCTCTTTGTTTTTGCTGATATCATCAAAACGAATCATAAAGCCTCCAAAAATTCTTCCCTTTTTATATTAGTATAGCAGATTCTCAGGGCAAAAAGCAAGGTTTTTTACACAAAAAAATAAAAAGCGCACACTTCTCATCCAAAAAACCGATTTAAGCAAAAACTCTTCGGTTAAATATGCTCGGTAAAACGTAAAAAAATAAAAGTTTATGTATAACAAGATATGATACCATAGGTTGTTTGTTTTTCAGTCGCTATAAAAGCGACATTTTGTGAAAAAACCACAATTTTTTTATTAAAATATGCCGAATACGACTGGTTTAGGGCGGTTTTACACACAAATATGTATCTTCTTTTTGTGCAAAATCACCAAGCGCCTTTGTAGAAATAGCTGAATTTAAATATTTATTGGAATTTCACTTGACTTCTATATACAGTTCTGCTATAATGTACCTGTTGAGATTTGTCTCATATTAAATTCAGGATCGCGGACCGCCCTATGATATCAGGAAAATACAAGCCGCAGCTCCGGAAAGGAACGCACATGTCGAACTTCATCTTTACAGTCGGGGAGTTTCTCTCAGAGATCAACTTCGTAACAACATTCATTAAGCTCGTTCTTGCTATTTTAATAGCAGGCACTATTGGTCTTGAACGCGGAAAGCAGGGCCGCGCCGCGGGTATGCGCACTCACATCCTTGTATGCATAGGTGCAACGCTGGCATCAACTCTCGGATTCTACGTGAATCAGATGTCCGGAATTTCTTCCGACCCCTTAAGAGTGGCTGCACAGGTTATATCAGGCATCGGTTTCCTCGGAGTGGGTACTATCTTAATTAAAGGTAGATTCCAGATCACGGGACTCACCACGTCTGCAGGTCTTTGGGTTGTAGGCGCAATAGGTCTCGCTCTCGGAGCAGGCTTCTATTCAGGAGCCATTGTCACCTTCATAATCACCATGTTCACTATCACACTCATTGGAAAAATTGAAGGAAAACTAAATAAAAAATACAGCCGCTTTGGCATATACGTTGAGATAAATTCTGATAAGAATGTACGTAAGATCATCGATTTCCTTACCGCCAACCTGACCGTCTCGGACATTCAGGTGACAGCTCCCAGGAGCGGCACGCAAGGCAACGTTGGTATCGAGGCAAATATCCATAACAGAAATATGGCAACCACCCCCGATGACGTAGCTCACATGCTTGAAGAGCAAGAGGCAGTTGTTTTCGCCCTGGAATCTATTTAGGCAAATTGCGTTTTCAGGAAGAAAAGCGCTCGTTTTGCTAACTTTAGTAGTCATATCTCACATATTATTGATGTATATCAAAAAGCGCGGCTAAGTCGCGCTTTTTATTTTGCACTTTCGCTTACCCTAGAGCGGAAGGCAAATAAATAAAAAACACCAAATAAAGGAGGGTAGAAATGCCGATTATCATCACCAACCCCATCTGCGAATTTGATAATTTTGATTGCATCGTCGAAGCAAAGTGCAATCGGATTGATTGTGATCTCACGCGCCGTGGCAGAGCTAGCGGAGAATACAATACAAATCGTGTGCCCCACACGGGCGAAAAGCATGGATGGTTTGCTTCTAATCGATCACAGGCCAATGACAAGCTTGTGATCACAGTTACGGGTCCGTTTATCGCAAAAAATGATATTTATGGGCGCGTAGAAACACTCACAAACATCTTAAAGTCTTGTCTCGAGTTGGCGCATAATAAGGGGTGCGCCAGCATAAAAATCCCCATGTTATCATCACTAGTTTACGTAAAGGAGAGTGACCGTATTCAGCCCGCGGAATTTTCCGAGGTTGAGCTGTTCCTTTACCACGACAATGCAAGTGCGCTTTCTGATGAATTTGACATGGATATCTTCCTCGGTTATGACCCCGGCGTTTCTAACCACGTCTTAGGCTTCAAAAAGCTCACCAACCTTGATGATGACGGTGATGCGAGCATTCTTTGCGCCAAAAAACGCATGGAGATGCTCGTTTACACACCCTCGTACTTGGAAGGTGAAAAAAACTATGTGTACAGCAAAGAACTTCAACACTACAATCGACAAAGAAACAATTCAGTTGTTTTCCAAATTCATCGACAGACCGTTTTTCTCGGACCCAAACGAAGCAGCATCGCCCAGACCGGGCAGCCTTGATCACGCTCTTATCAATAGAGACGACAGCTTCCACGATATCCTCTGGGGTCATATCAGACGCCTGGATATCGATAATACGACGGTATATTCCCGTATTTATATGGATCGCAAGCTCTTCAGTAAGGCCGCCAAAAAAGGCCATCATCCCAGCAAGGATACCGCTATAGCCCTGGCAATCGCGCTCCGTCTTACATATGAGGATACGCTTGTGCTTCTGAGTTCGGCAGGATATTACCTCAGTCCCTCGTACAAGCCCGATATTCTCGTTGCTTTCTTTATCAAGCACGGTCACTACGATATCCTTGATATTAACAGCGCGCTCCGCCACAGAGGACTCCCCCTCTTAGCTATGAGCGACGAAAAGTTCGAGGAGCTTATGAACACTCGCGGTTAACGGTACCGCTGAGAAAGAACGGCGCGTCAAAAAATCTGCGCCTGACGCGCATCTCGCCCGAAAGGGCTAAATAATATACCAAAACGGGCGATACCGGTAATCGATCGCTCGTTTTTCTTATACTAACATGACGCAAAAATCTCCCCAAAGCCGACTTAATATACTCTGTCGCCCGGCGTATTTTTGGATCGAAAAAACGGCAAAAAATCTTGAAAAAACTTTTTTCAATTTTTTTATATTTTTTTCTAAAAAGGTATTGACAAATAGAAAAATATTTGTTATAATATTCTAGCATTGATTTGGAAGGTTAGCTCAGTTGGGAGAGCATCTGCCTTACAAGCAGAGGGTCACAGGTTCGAGCCCTGTACTTTCCACCAAGAAAGATATTGGGAAGCGATTTTTGCCGAGTTTACTGGCTCGAAGGGGAATCGGTAGTGAATAACAACCTAAATGGTTGTTAGAGCCGAGGAAGACCGAGCGCGTAGTTCGCGCGAGAATCGAGCCCTGTACTTTCCACCATCGCAGAAATGCGTTTTTATAGAAGCCTTAGGGCTTCATCGGAAATGGCTTGGTAGCTCAGTTGGTTAGAGCGCTAGCCTGTCACGGTAGAGGTCGTGGGTTCGTGTCCCATCCAGGTCGCGACAACAGTACAACGATGCAATCGTTGTACTGTTTCTGCTTTGTAACATTTTCTAACTTAGGGAGAAAACAATGCCTAGCAATAGCGAATTCAACACAAT
>JAZTXP010000071.1:0-21663 GCA_045636465.1 Eubacteriales bacterium | reverse complement strand
GTAAGCGATAAGACTGTAGTTATTATTCCTTTCTCTGAAGAGAAAGCCATTGTTTGTTAAAATATATTCATATCCGTCATGTGCATAGGTGGTTTTTCCTTTATTCACAAGAGCCTTTGCGAAATAAGTAACATATCCGTTGCTTGTACTTCCTATTTCAAGGAGAAGGTCACTATCGTTATGTACTACGTAAAGGCTAGAGCAATAATTGAACGCTTCAGAACCAATATTAGCAACGCTATCAGGTATTACTACACTAGTGAGACTATTGTAGCCATAAAACGCATAATCGTTAATTGAAGTAATACTATTTGGAATTACAAGTTCAGTTACAATCGTGTTGTTAAGATATAATTTTTCTGCATAATATAGTGGATTTGCAGAACTAACATTAAATTCAATATTGCACCAGCTGGCTATATCTGTAATATGGACACTGGTGAGTTTTTGGCAAAGGTAGAATGCCTCGTTACCAATCGAGGTAACGCCTTCACCAATCATCACGCTAATAAGGCTCCTACATCTATTAAATGCACCATTACCAATAGTAGTTACGCAATTAGGGATGGTAATACTGACGAGATTAACACATTCATAAAACGCATAATCACCAATAATCGTAACGCTATCGCCAATCACAACACTGGTGAGGATATCGCAATCATAGAACGCATAATCACCAATAGAAGTAACGCTATCGCCAATTACTACATTTGTGAGGCTATCACAATCATAGAACGCTTCATCACCAATAGAAGTAACGCTATCAGGAATCACCACACTGGTGAGACTCTCACACCAAGCGAACGCATAATCACTAATAGAGATTACGCTATCACCAATTATGACACTTGTGAGATTATAGCAACTTCGAAATGCACTATTGCCAATAGAAGTAACGCTATCAGGTATCACCACGCTTGTAAGGCTATCGTAATTATAGAACGCATTATCACTAATAGAGGTAACACCATTAGGGATTACAAGCTCTGTTACAAGTTCGTTATTGAGATAAAGATTATTTGCAAAATAAAGTGGATTGCTGAAAGGATAACTTGAATAGTTAGTATAAGAAGAGATGTCAAATGAAATATTACACCAAGCTGATAAATCACTTATATGAACACTAGTAAGATTATCGCAACCAGAGAACGCATCTTTTCCAATGGAAGTAACACTATCGCCAATCACAACACTAGTGAGGCTATTGCAACCTGCAAACGCCTCGTCACCGATATAAGTAACACTATCGCCAATCACAACACTGGTGAGGATATCGCAATCATAGAACGCATAATCACCAACAGAAGTAACGCTATCGGGTATCACTACACTGGTAAGTCTATTGCAATTGGAGAACGCAGAAGAACCAATAGAAGTAACGCTGTTGCCAATTACCACACTAGTAAGGCTATCGCACCAATAGAACGCATAATCATCAATAAAAGTGACACTATCGGGAATTATAATGCTAGTGAGACTAGAGCAACAATAGAATGCCTGGTCACCAATAGATGTAACGCCATCACCAATCACAATACTGGTGAGACTCTCACACCAAGCGAACGTGTTATCATCAATATAGGTAACGCTATCACCAATCACCACGCTAGTGAGGCTAGAGCAATTATAGAACGGATTATTGCCAATAGAAGTAACACTATCGCCAATCACAACACTGGTGAGACTAGAGCAACCAGAAAACAGATAATCACCGATATAAGTAACGCTATCGGGAATTATAATTTCGGTAAGGCTATCGCATCCAGCGAATGCATAACTACCAATAGAAGTAACACTATCTGGAATCACCATACTTGTAAGATTAGAGCATCCAGAAAACGCATAATGTGCAATAGTAACAGTACCGTCTTTAATTAAATATTCACCTGAAATAGTATCCTTTGTCTCAATTAAATGATTACCTATATATAGAACACCACCTACCCAGTTGCTTTCATCATTGTAATATGCAGTATTGTAGAAGGCACTACTACCAATAGAAGTAACGCTATCGGGAATCACCACGTTGATGAGGCTATTGCAATTATAGAATGCATGAGCCCCAATAGACTTCACGCTATCACCGATCACCACGTTGGTGAGGCTATTGCAAAAATTGAACGCATCATGTGCAATAGTAATAATACGGTCTTTAATCACATATTCGCCTGAAATAGTATCTGCAGCTTTAATCAAATGATTACCTATGTAAAGCACACCATCTACCCAGTTACTTTTATCATTGTAATATGCAGTATTATAGAACGCACCACTACCAATAGAAGTAACGCTATCGGGAATCAAGACACTGGCAAGGCTAGAGCAACCATTGAACGCATAATCACCAATTGCAGTAACGCCATCAGGTAATACCACGCTGGTGAGACTATTGCAAGAACGGAACGCACCATTGCTAATAGAAGCAACGCTATCAGGGATATATATACGAATAATATTTTTTTCTTTAAAAGCTTCATAACCTATAGACGTAACTGGTTTGCCATTGTATACATAAGGTATAATTATATCACTGTCCGTGCAACTACCCATTCCCGCCACATAGTATCCTCTCTTATCACTTGTTAGCTCAAAACGAAGACCGTTAGATGCCAAACTTAATACATCCTTATTGCAAATAGTGCATACATTATTAACAATATTGTGCCCCGATTTTGGAATTGTCTCTTGTGGATATAATACTTCGTCACATTCTCCGCAAGCTAAGCCGGCTGTCAAACCGGTTGCAGTACAAGTGGGGTCTACCGGTTCAAGCACATGATAACTGTTATGCGTGTGGAAGATTGATGCCATCTCTTCATCTATACAATATTCGCACTTTGTGCATTCCCATCTGTGTATAAATAGATATTCATACCCACCGTTCGATTCTTTTACTTCGACTACATAAGTGTCTACAAGCTCATGGTCTTCTTCATTAATTCTAGACTTACAACCATTAAAGCATTCATAGTAATGCTGTTCACTATTATATTTATTGTAGTAGTCGGGATAGTTGTGGCCTATTGCTAAAATTACAATAGATTCATAAGTAGCTTCGAAATACTCATATAACGTATAAGATTTTGAATATTCCTTATTTTCAAACGTTAAGTATTCCGAATTTTCATTTACCTCTGAAAAATACTTATTGCAATCTTTACACTGCAAATGATCATACCATCCACTTTCCGTGCATGTAGCATCCTCGTAAGTATAATGTGTAGTATTGTGGCGAATAGATAATGTACGCTCTGTTGCCGTGTTACATATCGTACATGTAAACAAGATTGAGCCTATTTGATTGCAACCGGGTTCGACTGCGTATATTCCGTCATCAAAAACATGCTTACCCGCGAATTCCTTTTCTTTGGTGTTTGAGCATCCTTCCCTTTGGCATGTATATAGTATTATTCCCGGTGTGCAGCAATCACCTTGAGATATAACAGTTCCCTCATTCCAAAGATGACTGATCATATTGGTAGTAACTTCTTTAGTTTCTCCGCAAACTGAACATTTGTAGATGTCAATACCGTGGCTAAAGCAAGTTGCTTCTTTTTCAGTAGAGAAATATGAAAAATCATGGTCTATCTTGCTTGTGTCTTTATAGTATTCTTCTCCACAATCGGAACATACATAAAGATCGAGCCCGTTTTCGATACAAGTAGGTTCTTTAATGCATTTTTCGAATATGTAGTTATGGTTCTTGGTCGTTTCTTTTTCAATATTTCCACTACATAATTCGCATGTTCCTATATCGAGGCCTTTTTCCGTACATGTAGGCTCTTTTGAGGTTTGCCAATCATTACATTCGTGTTTGCTTTCAATAACCGATTGACATCGTTCGCATGTTTGTTTATGATATTCATTATTTACATATAAAGCATCTCCGAGGTCGTGCCCGAGTGTATTCGTAATTTTCTCTGCGGCAACAAAGTGACAGTTTTTACATTCAAATCCATATTTACCGGCCTGCGTACAAGTTGCTTCTTTTTCTACAAGCTCAAACTCGTGTGGATGTAATACATCAACGTTTTCTTCTGCCTCTATAATATAGTCAGCGCAGATCTTGCATATTTTAGTTTTGTACGAAAGAGAAGAGTTGCATCCGGATTCAACTGTAATCCAATCCGTATAATCGTGTTCTCCAGTAGCAGCGATAGCTTCTGTTTTTAAAACTTCTTTGCATATAGAGCATTCAATGTGCTTGCTGCCTTCAACTCCGCAAGTTGGTTCTTTATCGACAATCCAATTGCTTTGATTATGTCCCGTAGCAGAAATGGATTCTGTTTCTATCTCGTCGCATCCTCCGCAAGCGCGTTGCTTTTTTCCGTCTTCAACGCACCCGGGCTCATCTACGATTTCCCATTCGCCCCATTCATGCTCGTGTAAAATTTCACAAGATGAAAGCACGAAAACAGTAGCAACCATTAAAACCGCGAGCAAAATGCTCAAAACACGTTTTTTCATTTGTTTTCTCCTTTTGTTAATAAATAAAAGCTTGTATTAAAATATAAAATTTAAGATATTTTAATCAATATTATCATTATAATACAAGATGAGACATTTTTCAATAGATATATGAACATTTTGTGAATAATAACCAAACAAATTAAGCAAATTGCACAACAAAAACGGCCATTTTCGCGATGAAAACAGCCGTTAACAGGTTATATTTGACCTTTTTGCTATGTTACAACCGCCAAGTCAAGCGATTGCATTCCTTCAAATTATATTATTAATGTAGAGCTTATTCCGCCCTATAAATCTTCCGAAGCTCCTCTTCGCCGCGAACAAATCCCGCGGTGATAACGATCTTTTCTACGTTCTCCTCTGAGGGAAGCTCGAACATAGGCTTCATCATAATGCCCTCGAGAATTGCTCTCAGGCCTCTTGCGCCGGTATTTCTTTCGATCGCCAGCTTAGCGATAGCCGCAAACGCCTCATCCTCAAACTCAACCTCGATTCCGTCAAGGCCGATGAGCTTCTTATACTGCTTCGCAAGAGCATTTTTCGGCTCTTTAACGATGCGCACCAGCGCATCCTCGTCCAAATTATGAAGAGTCACGATAACGGGAAGTCGACCCACAAGCTCGGGAATAAGGCCGTATTTCACGATATCGTGAGCCACAACGTCGCGATAAACGCCCTTTTCAATTCTTTCCGCCTTGGTTTCCTTTTCTGTATTGAAGCCGATCACCTGGTTGCCACGTCTTTGCTGAATTATCGACTCAATTCCGTCAAACGCGCCGCCGCAGATAAAGAGTATGTTCTTTGTATTGATCTGTATGAACTCCTGGTTGGGATGCTTTCTTCCGCCCTGGGGTGGAACGTTCGCAATCGTACCTTCAAGTATCTTTAGGAGAGCCTGCTGAACGCCCTCGCCCGAAACGTCACGGGTGATGGATCTGTTCTCGCCCTTTCTGGATATCTTATCGATCTCATCAATATAAATAATTCCGCGCTCTGCAAGCTCAACGTCGTAGTCTGCTGCCTGGATGAGACGAAGAAGTATATTTTCAACGTCCTCGCCAACGTAGCCCGCCTCTGTAAGAGTGGTAGCATCTGCGATAGCGAAGGGAACCTTAAAGGTCTTCGCCAGAGTCTGTGCAATATAAGTTTTACCAACGCCGGTAGGACCGAGCAGAAGCACGTTGGACTTCTGAAGCTCAACTCCGTCGTCCTCGGTAACATTCTTTTTCTTTTTACCCTTGCCGTTTTTCTTTTCCTGCTCCTCAAGGTAGAGTATTCTCTTATAGTGATTATATACCGCTACCGAGAGAGCAAGCTTTGCCTCCTCCTGACCGATAACGTGCTCGTCGAGCATAGCCTTGATCTCCTTTGGGCGGGGAAGTGCTTCCTTGGAAAGTCCGCTCTCGCTTGCCTCTTCTCCGGTGAGCCCAAGCTCTGAATCAAGGAAGTCGCTGAAAAGCGCTACGCAGCTAGCGCAAATATAACTTTTTCTGTCTCTTGAAGGAATAAGAACGATAGCTTCTTCTTCGCCTCTTTCGCAGAAGGCGCACTTGGGCGACCTTCTAGTTGTTTCTGCCATAAATTAAATTTCCTTTTTAGTAATTACCTTGTCAACGAGGCCGTATTCGCAAGCCTCATCAGCGCTCATAAAGTTATCTCTTTCAGTGTCTCTTTCAATAATCGAAAGCTCCTTGCCGGTCTGCTCAGAGAGAAGGCGGTTGAGCTTTTCTCTGATCTTGATAATGTGATCCGCGTGGATCTTAATATCTGTTGCCTGACCGCGTGTGCCGCCGAGAGGCTGATGGATCATAACCTCAGCATTTGGGAGAGCAAATCTCTTGCCCTTGGCTCCGCTGGAGAGAAGGAACGCACCCATAGAAGCCGCCATACCAACGCAGATGGTAGAAACGTCGCACTTGATATAATTCATAGTATCGTAGATCGCCATACCTGCGGAGATAGAGCCACCGGGGCTATTAATGTAAAGATAAATGTCCTTATCGGGGTCCTGCGCCTCAAGATAGAGGAGCTGAGCCACAACGAGAGAAGCGGTAACGTCGTTAACCTCGTCTGCAAGGAATATGATTCTGTCATTGAGTAGTCTTGAATAAATGTCGTAGGAGCGTTCACCTCGGGAGGTCTGCTCAACGACCATTGGAACGAGTGCCATAAGTAATCTCACTTTCTGTAAGTTTTTGCGGTAGCAGGGAATATTACGTCGAAAAAGTCCCCGCTTTAAGTCTAGCCGACAGTCTTATTATCCAACTGTCGGCTAGTGTTGTTAATTATTCTTCGGTAGTAGCCTTCTTAGCTCTGGGCTTTCTTGCGGGCTTCTTTTCCTCAGCGGGAGCCTCCTCGCCCTCTGCTTCGGTAGCCTTCTTTGCGGAAGCCTTCTTAGCCTTGCCGATCTTCGCATTCTCGCGAACGAGCTTCATTGCGTGACCAACGAGAACGTCAGCCTTAAGATCCTCAGCGAGGATCATCTTCTTAACCTCATCAAGAGGAACGTTATAAGCGGTAGAGATGTTAGTATACTCAGCCTCAAGCTCCTCATCGGTAACAGTAAGGTTCTCAAGAGAAGCGATCTTCTCAAGAGCAAGTCTTACCTTAACCTGCTGCTCAGCCTGGGGACGCATCTGCTCGCGAAGTGTCTCGAGAGTAAGGCCTGTGTACTTGAAGTATGTGCCAAGGTCAAGGCCGTTCTGGCGAAGTCTTGCATCGTAGTCGCGAACCATGTTCTCAACCTCAGCGTCGAACATAGGAGCAGGGATCTCGCCCTCAAGCTTTTCTGCAAGAGCAAGAGCAAGAGCGTTTCCAACCTCGGATTCAGCTCTGTCGTCGTTTCTCTTTTCCATTTTTGCCTTAAGGTCTGCCTTATATTCAGCAAGTGTGTCAAATTCGGAAACGTCCTTTGCGAACTCATCGTCAAGTGCGGGAAGCTCCTCGAACTTAAGAGAGTTGAGCTTTGTCTTGAAGGTAGCAGCCTTGCCTGCAAGCTCGCTTGCGTGGTACTCGGTGGGGAAGGTAACGTTTACGTCAAACTCCTCGCCAACGGTGTGACCTGCAACCTGCTCCTCGAAGCCGGGGATGAAG
Organism: Eubacteriales bacterium; assembly: GCA_045636465.1. Taxonomy (GTDB): domain Bacteria; phylum Bacillota; class Clostridia; order Oscillospirales; family CAG-272; genus UBA1740. The sequence goes on along the minus strand of JAZTXP010000071.1, from coordinate 14,097 downwards.
GAGCCTGAGCCAAGCTTAAGATCGTGGCCCTCGCCCTTACCGCCGTCGAAAGCAATGCCGTCAACGAAGCCCTCGTAATCGATATTAGCGATATCGCCCATAGCGGACGCTCTGTCAGTAACCTCAACGGTTCTTGCATTTCTCTTTCTTGCAGCCTCAACCTCAGCATCAACAGCCTCGTCTGTAACTGCCTCAGTGTTCTTTTCAACCTTGATACCCTTGTAATCCTTGATATCAACTGTGGGCTTTACATAGCCCTCTGCCTTAAGCACGATGTCACCGTCTGTGGAAACAACGTCGAATACAGGCTGACCAACGATGTCAAGCTCAGCCTCGCGTACTGCAGCCTCGAATGCCTCGGGAATGCAAGCGTTGATAGCATCCTCGAACCAAACGCCCTTACCGTACATACGCTCGATAATTGCCTTGGGTGCCTTACCCTTTCTGAAGCCGGGAACGTTGATAGTCTTAACGTTCTTTCTGTATGCTTCCATTTCTGCTTTGTCATAAACTTCTTTGCTTACGGAAAATTCGATAACGAAACCGGACTTTTCGGTAAGCTCCTTTTTAATAAGGCTCATGTTTTTTCCTCCGGAAAATGTTTTATTTTTATTTTAATTTATATTTAATTTCAAAATAGCCATACTATTTTACTATAAAAAAACCGATTTGTCAAGCAAAATAGCAAATAATATTAAATATTTCTGTTTATTTTACAATTTTAGGGGTAAATTCCAGGTAATCTGCCGAAATAATGTGCATTTGTAGGCCATTATGCTCCATAACCTGCGGCAGAGTGTAGTTTCCGTGTATATGTCCGAAGTAAACCTTTCTTACACCGTAATCGTTGAGTATATTGCAAAGCTCGCCCGACTCCTTGCCGTTCCAATAGGGCGGGAAGTGCAAAAACGCGATTATCTCCTTCTCGGGGAACTCATCCTTCAGCCGCCTTGCCGCATCAAGGCTCATCTTCAGCCTGATAGCCTCTCGGTTAGTCAGCTTCGCGAAGTCGGTATTATCGGGCGCGTTGGTAGCATCCTCATCGTTATACCAGCCTCTCGTACCCGCCAGAATGTAGTCGCCCACCACGTGAGCGTTGTTATAGAGGAAGGAAATAGTAGTGATGCCGTTCTTTTCAAAGAACGCCTCGTGCTTTTTCATAGTCGACCACCAGAAATCGTGGTTACCCTTGCCGATGATCTTCTTGCCGGGAAGCGAATCTATGAATTTCATATCCGAAAGCGACTCCTCTAGGGTAAGAGCCCAGGAGATATCTCCGGGAATAACCACCGTATCCTCATCCTCAACCAGCCTTCGCCAATTAATTTCAATTCTTTTTATATAATCCTGCCATCTTCGCCCGAAAACCTCCATGGATTTATTCGTGGAGTCAAGGGTAGAAAGATGCAGGTCGGAAATGACGTAAAGAGAAATATCCTTCGCCTCCTTTCTTTCGAAAATCAGTATAGTGTATAAGCGAAATTCGCTCAGTAATGCCGAAAAAAATCAATAAATGTGCTTAAACCTCCTCGTCTTTGCAAATACTATTATTGCCCAAGGTGGCAAAAAAAGCAAAACAGAAAGGATGAAAGCTATGGAGAACAAAAAAATTAAAACCGAATGTGATAGCAAGGAGTGCAACAAGGGGGTGCATTGCGACGTGAAAAACTGCGCTTACCACCAAGGCCTGCATCAATGTACCGCAAGCTGTATCTGCGTAGGCCCCTCTGCCGCAACCAGCTCGACTACAACCAATTGCGCAACCTTTAAGCCAAAGGAGTATTGATCTTTTCTGCAAACTCCAGTGCGCTCTCCCACATCTCATCCTTTGAGATGATGCCCGTGTGAATAAGGGGCTTGCCGAAAAGCGTCTTGATTGGAGAGGGAATTTCCACTCCCGAAAGCTCCTCCAGGGCTCGTACCGCCGATTCGTCATCGGCACAAACTCCGAAAACAGCACTAAGGGTATCCTTAGCAAACTTATAGGGAGTAGCGGTAGATACCACAAGCATTTTATTTTCAGCCTTATAGTCATTCATATATCGCATAGCCGCAGAGAGGGCTACCGCAGTATGAGTGTCTATAAGGTATTTTTTTTCTTCAAAGGTGCATCTCATAATCTCCGCGCCCTCGCTGCCGCTTGTGGAATATCCAAGGAAGCTTTGGCGTATAAGATCAAGCTCGCATTCTGTAAGCGTATATTCTCCTGCCACCGAAAGCTCTCTCATCAGCTCTCGGCATCTGTCCGCCCCAAGCATCAGGTAGAGAAGTCTCTCCAGATTAGAGGATATCAGAATATCCATAGAGGGGGATGTGGTAGCATAAAAAGGTCGTATTCTGTTATATCTTCCGGTTTTGAAGAACTCTGTCAGAACGTCGTTTTCATTGGATGCGCATATAAGCTTATCAATGGGAAGTCCCATTTTCTTAGCGATAAACGCGGCAAAAATATTTCCAAAGTTTCCGGTAGGAACGGTAACATCTATCTTGTCTCCAAGAGATATACTGCCGCTTTGGCACATATCCGCGTAGGCGGAGAAGTAATAAACGATTTGGGGAGCAAGTCTTCCGAAGTTAATGGAATTTGCGCTTGAAAGGAAAAATCCACGTTTGTCAAGCTCGCGTCCGAATTCCTCGCTTGAGAATATCTCCTTCAGGGCGCCCTGGGCATCGTCAAAATTGCCGTATATACCCGATACCGAGAGATTATAACCCTCCTGGGTCTGCATCTGCCTTTTTTGCATAACGCTGACGCCGTCGGTGGGGTAGAATACCTTGACAGCTACGTTTTCCGCATCGCGGTAGCCCTCCAGCGCCGCCTTTCCGGTATCGCCCGATGTGGCAACAAGTATTATAGCCTTGCGCTCCTCGTTGCATTTTCTTAAAGCCCTCGAAAATAGCCTTGGCATGATCTGCAGAGCCATATCCTTGAATGCCGAGGTAGGCCCATGCCATAATTCAAGCATGCTAATGCCGCCGCCAATATCCGTGACGGGAGCAGGGTATGCCCCAAATTTTTCCTCTGAATAAGCGGCCTTTGCATCGGTAAGTATCTCCTCATAGGTAAAATCCGTAAGGAACAGTGAAAGTATCCTTGCCGCTCTTTCAGAGTACGAGAGGGAAGTTAGCTCCTCGACAAAGGAAAGATCGATTTTTGGAATTCTCTCGGGCATAAAAAGTCCGCCGTCGGGAGATAATCCCTGCTTTATTGCAAATGCCGACGTGACGGAGAGATCTCCGCCTCTTGTGCTGATGTATTTCATATAAGTGTCCTCGCGTAAGACCGAGGGTAAATGATTTTGTATCCCTCGCATCCTTTTTGATCGGATCAATTTCGTCCGACCTTATAGGCGTCGTTCTTAGTAAACGCGCCCTCAATATGATTGGTTTCTACAACCGAGATTTTATCGCCCTCGCTTTTTACGTAAACCTCAATAACGTCAAACCGTTTCTTCTTATCCGAAGGATTAAAGCCGGTGTAGAATGACGCGGCGCGTATTATCGCCCTCTGCTTTTCGGGTGTTACTGCGGCTGCAGGTCGATCGTTATAAATCGTATTGCCGCCGATCTCGCGGCACTTGACCTCGACGAAGATCTGATATTCCTTGTTTTCAGCAATAATATCGATCTCGTGATTTTCTGCCACGTAATTTTTCTTAATTATCTTGAATTTCTTGCGTTTGAGCAGTTTTTCCGCCGCCCGCTCGCCAATGTCACCAACACGGCGATTCCTGGTTTTTATCTTTAATATTTCCATTATTTGTCGAGAAATTTAAGAAATGTCTTTCTATGTATAGGGCTGGGGCCATGCTCTCTTACGGCATTCATGTGGTCCTTTGTGGGATAACCCTTATGCTTTGCAATTCCGTACATAGGATACTCGCGGTCAAGCTCAACACAGCCCCTGTCACGTGTTACCTTTGCAAGAATTGATGCCGCCGCAATAGAGCAGCTTTTCGCATCTCCCGAAACAACCGTCTCGGTAGGTATCTCGAATCCCCTGGAGCAGTTTCCGTCAATAAGAGCGAAGTCCGCCTTTACGGGCAAAGCCTCAACGGCGCGTCTCATCGCCAGCATAGAAGCGTTAAGAATATTTATCTCGTCTATCTCCTCGGGGGAGGCCTCTGCTATAGCATAAGCAACAGCCTTCTCCTTGATTATATCAAAGAGCTTTTCTCTTTTCTTTTCGGTAAGCTTCTTTGAGTCGTTAAGACCCTCTATCTCGATGCCGAGGGGAAGTATCACCGCCGCTGCAACTACAGGTCCGCAGAGAGGTCCGCGTCCTGCCTCGTCGCATCCGCAAATACTGATATAACCCTCGTTATAAAGCTTTTCCTCGTATTCAAAATTAGGCATAATATACCTCGTATAATTTTTTATCAGGGAAGATCAAGAGTTATCCTTCCGATCTTACCGCCTCTGAATTCATCCAGCAGCATTTCGGCGCATCTCTGGTGATTTACCTGGCCGCCGCTGATAAGAAAACCGCGTTTTCTTCCCACAAGCTCGAAAAGATCGTAGGAGTCCAGCCCTTCAACCTCATCATCCGTGAGCTTGTATCTTGCCATAAACGCCTCTCTTGCCACCGTCATCATCCTTGCGCAGAGGATCATTGCCAGCTCCTCCGTATCAAGTATCTTGTCTCTTATTGCTCCGGTGAGAGCGAGATTTTCGCCAACGGTGCTATCCTCAAACTTCGGCCAGAGAACGCCGGGCATATCAAGAAGGTCAAGCCCGATCTCGGTAGGAACCCATTGCTTTGTCATAGTAACGCCGGGTCTGTCCTCAACCTTCGCCTTTTTCGCTCCCGCAATTCTGTTGATAAGAGAGGATTTTCCTACGTTGGGAATGCCCACAATCATAGCCTTAAGCTTTCTGCCGTGCATACCCTTTGCCTCGTATCTTGCGATCTTTTCCGCAAGAACCTCTCTTACCGTCTTGGCAAGGTTGTCTATACCGATATTCTGCGTAGAGTCGATAATGACAGCCCTTGTGCTGCCTTTATTAAGCTTTTCCACCCATTTTTTGCTCATCTCGGGATCAGCGAGAGTGGATTTAGTTAAAATTGTAATCTTTGGCTTATCGCCGATCAGCTTTTCTATCTCCGGGTTTTTTGAGCTATAGGGGATTCTTGCATCCAGAAGCTCGAGAATGATATCCACCTCGCCGAGGCATTCCTTCATCATTCTCCTGGTTTTGGCCATATGCCCGGGGAACCATTGTATTGGATTAGTCGCCATATATCTGTCCTTTTGTTATTTAAGAGTGAATTTTGTATCGAAAACGATACGTCCCTTTGTCACCCATTCCTGTGTTTCTTCGGAAAATACCATCTCTACAGTGTAGAAGCGGAGTAATACCTTTCCGAGAATAGAATCTGTCTTTATGTTTCCAACGTTCCTTGTGGGATCGTTTTCATCTCTGTCTGTGGAGTCGAGGGAGTTATTTACGTTGTCGCCCATAACGAACATTTCGCCCTTGCCAACAGTGACCTCCTCCATATCGCGGTACGGAATTTCCATATTTTCAACGTAGTTTACGATCTTAAACTCGTCACTTCCGTTTTCCTTAACCATTATAATTCCGCCCTCGATCTTGACAACGTCGCCCTCAAGACCTATAATTCGCTTTATAATAGGGCCATCCTCATAAGCCTGATTGGATCTGTCGTCAAATACAACAACGTCGCCTCTTTTAGGCTCATAGAAGAGGTTTGAAGTAATAAGTCTGTCGCCGTCATTGAAGGTTGGCATCATGGACGGCCCCGAAACAGTGGTATGACGGAAAACGAAGCTTAAAAGCATCATTATGATGAGAAGCGCAAAGGTGAACAGCTCCACCGCATCAAATATAATATCAATAAACCTTCCCTCGGGAACACCATTCTCCTTGACCCTGGAGCGATCAATGGTGATTATATGCTCATTTGTTGATGCCTCCGCTTCATCCGATTTCTCTTCGGTTTTTTCGGTTCTGTCAATATCGCGGATATAGCTCTTTTTCTCGGGTGCAGGCTCATCTTCTACAGGGCTCTCGGGAGCATCGTCCTCCGCTTCGTCAGTGGTATCATCTACAGGCTCGGCATCCTCGATTTGCTCTGCGGGAAGCTCTTCTGTATTCTCTGAGGTCTCATCCTCCGCGGGAGCATCATCTGTTTCATCTGCGCGAAGCTCTATTGCCTCGTCCTTGATCCTCTGCATCTGCTCCTTAAGCTCCGAAAAGGAAATATTACCTATTTTTTCGAAATCAGCGGTAGCGCTATCATCGTCATCATTGTAGAGAAGGGCTGAAATTGAGGAATTATCGCTATCGCCAAAGAAGCTGTCGGGAATACTGTCGAATTCATCCTCTAAGGTATATCCGTCATCATCGTTATCGTAGTCATCCTCAGCCTCGTCAGCATCAGCTGGGTTGCCGTCCGCTAATGAATTAATTTCATCCGCAGTATTAAGAATGTAATCGTTATCACCTTCAAGGCCACTCGTTTCCGACGCGCTGTGCGCCTCGCCCTCTGCCAATACAGTGGAGTCAGCGTCCTCGCTTGTATCAGCTTCTGCCGTAGCATTATCATTTACAGGTAAGTCGGATGGCATATCGCCAATTTCTTTTTGATCTTCCTCTGCAGCAGATTCGTCTTTATCGGTCTTGGGAAGGGAAGTATCGGCAGGCAAGTCAGATATAGCTTTCTCTTCGGTCTTGGGAAGGGAAGTGTCGGCGGATAAGTACGATGCAGATATTTTATCAACATCATCACTCTGCTTTTTGGATTCATCGGTCTGTTTATTCATCTCAGCCGTGAAGCTCATTATCTTGCGCATAGCCTCTGCCACGTCAACGGTATGACCCGCATCCTTCGCCGTTGTAGTCTTGGCTAATCCCTCGTCCTTATTATCTGTACGGGCCGCTTCGGTCAAGGTATTTTCGCCGCCGCAGTCGCCTTCATCCATGGCTTCTGTCAAGATGCTTCCGTTTGTATCGATCTCGCTTTCCTCTGCGACCTCAGCCGAGCTGCTTGCTTCTGCCTCAAGATTGCTTTCGGCTCTAGCTTCGGTAGCGTCGTTATCTATCACGCTTTCATCCTTAACACCTTCGGCAGTATCGGGAGCATTTACCTCTTGCGTTTCGCTAACGCTCTTCGGCTTTCTTCCTCTTTTTTTCTTGATTTCTGCATTTGGAGCAGTATTTTCTGCCGCATCCGCCTGCACGATAGCATTATCAACCTTGTTTTCCATAAGCTACCGCCTTTCAAAATAAAATTATTTTACAGATTATTATACCACATATTTACACAAAATACAATATTTTGCGCAAGTTTTTTTATATTTTGTGCGTAAGTTTTTGTAAATCGCCCCGTATTTTCCCTTGCCAAACGGTTCATCAGAGTAGATCTATATGAAAAAACGGCAAAAATCGACAATATCATATTCGTCTAGCGGGAAGAAAAGCTAAAAAACACATCAAAATTATAAATAACTGTTGACAATTTCTTAAAAATTTGATAGAATAAGATTACCAAAAAGAAAAGAGGAAGGAACAATGAAAGAAATTCAGATAATGCTCTCCAGCGTCGAGAATATCAGAAACTTCGTAAATGAGGTGATCCTGACTAACTACGACGTAGACCTTATGCAGGGAAGATATACCATCGATGCAAAATCCATTATGGGTATTTTCTCTCTCAATCTCCGTTCTCCCATCACCCTTATAGCGCATACAGATGATGCTGATGAATTCTTCGCAAGAATTGATCGCTTCGTTGTGAAATAATCTTAGCATTTCGCCTGCAAAGCAACCTTAATGTCTTGCAGGCGAAATAATTTTAACGTTTCGTTTTCAAACGTTTTAACGTTTTGTTGTAAAGCAACAGTAAAACATCATAAAAAAGAGCAGGAATAAAAGACTATAGTTGATCAAAACGCCAATCGCTTTGATTTACCTCCCTTTATTCCTGCTCTTTTGTCGTATTAATTTATTTTTTTGAAGCTCTACCTACGTCACTCCTCAAGCAACAGCTTATACATCTCGGACTTTGAAAGACCTCTGTCCTTTGCTGCCCTTTTGATGGCATCCATCCTCTTTATTCCCTCTGCCTCGTATCTTGCTACATGCTCCTCGGGAGAGAGAAGCGAGAGGTCCTCTCCGCTCTCGGCAGGCGGAGCGCCAATGAAGCCCTCAACCACAAGAACGTACTCGCCGCGAGGCTCGTTCGCTTCATAATAAGCCACCGCATGCCCAATGCTCAAACGCATAATTTCTTCGTTTATCTTTGTTAATTCTCGGCAGAGTGATATTTTTCTGTCTACGCCAAACACCGCTGCCATATCCGCCAGGGTTGCCTTCAGCTTGTGGGGAGCCTCGTAAAACACCAGCGTTCTGTCATCGTATTTTACTGCATCAAGCCTTTTTCTTCGCTCGTTTTTTTGCGGCGGAAGAAATCCCTCGAATGCAAATCTTACGGTAGAAAGAGCCGAAAGCGCAAGCGCACTGACTACTGCAGAAGGGCCGGGAACTACAGAAACAATAACTCCCGCATCTGCGCATAATCTTACCAGATCCTCTCCGGGATCGGATATGGCGGGCATTCCCGCATCGGTGATCAGCGCGCAGGATTCTCCCGCAAGAAGCCTTGCCACGATCCTCTCGCCGCTCGCCTTTTTATTATGCTCGTGATAGCTTACCGTCTCCTTTTTTATCCCAAAAAGAGAGAGAAGCTTCATAGAATTTCTCGTATCCTCGGCGGCAACAAAATCCACCTCGGAAAGCACCTTTTTCGCTCTCTCCGACATATCTGCAAGGTTGCCTATCGGCGTGCCCACGAGATATAGCGTAGAGCCTAATACTTTATTTTTTTCCTGTGTCATAGACTGCTCCGTCTGCGGCTTATCTCCGAAATCCGTCGGGGAATGAGCCGTTTTCCATAATATATTTCATATCCTCGGAATATTCCGAGTGTTCCTTATCCTTATATATGATCAGCGGGCGCGTAAGAATAGCCCCGCTTTTTCCCCCTGCCTTAGCTTCAACAAGCACCATGGAGGATTCGCTCGCCGTATCCGCGTGAACAAATGTGATCCTTTTTGGCTCCAGCCTTGAATTTCGCATAGCTGCTATCAGATCCACCAGCCTGTCGGGTCTGTAAACTGCGGCAAATGTACCGCCGAACTTCAAAAGCCTCCTTGCCGCCTCCGTGAAATCGGATATATCGCCGAAAACCTCGTGGCGAGCAATATTTTTCTTGTCCATCGCGTTCGCCCTGCCCGAGTCTGTTTTCATGTAAGGGGGATTGGTATATATAAGATCGAAATCTTCCGCGGCCTTAAAGTCTCTTATATCGCATAGCACGGCGGTGAGTCTCTCCGAAAGGCCGTTAAGCTCCGCATTTCTCTCGATCAGCCGAGCGAACTCCTCCTGCACCTCAACCGCTACCGCCCTTTGCGCCTTATCGCGGCAGAGAAGGAGCATAGATATAATTCCCGTGCCTCCGCCTATTTCCAGGGCGTTTTTATGTTTTCCCGAAATATAACCGGCCAGCAGCAATGCATCGGTGCCGAAGGTCAGCCCATCGGTCTTTTGTATAAGCCTCAGCGAGTCGTTTACGTAATCAATACGCTCCATAAAAATAGCTCTCCAAATTTGTCCTGAATTAGTTATAACCGCTACCACTCTGTGGGGATATGCTTTGGCTAAAGCCTCTAAGTAAAAAGAGGCGCAAAAAGCACCTCTTTTCTTTTGTTCCTTAAAGGGAATTATTCCTCTGCAGGAGCGCCAACGGGGCAAACGTCTGCGCAGCTACCGCAGCTAACACACTGGTCAGCGTCGATAACGAACTTGCCGTCACCCTCGGAGATGCAACCAACGGGGCAAGCGTCAGCGCAAGCGCCGCAGCTAATGCATTCATCAGAAATCTTGTATGCCATCTTATGTAACCTCCATTTTAGTTGTCATTAATATTCTACCACAAATGTAGAAAAAATCAATACCTTTTTAGAAAAAAGTGAATAAAAATATTTTTTGTCGAGAAAACGGGTAGCTTTTAGCCCTCGTTATCCACGTCTTCATCGTCCTTTTGATCCTTTTTGCCTCGGGAAATTACCTTAACGTCTTTGACCTTGTAGGCGCGTATGGTTTCCTTATCCTTATCGGTAAATTTAACCTTGATCTCCTTAGCAAGGGGCTTTGTCTCGCATATAGTACCCTGACCGTCCTTTGTAGAAACAACAGATCCCACGGGAGGTGTTTCCTTGATTGCCTCCTCGTAAACCTCATGCTCATAGCGCAAGCAGCACATAAGTCTGCCGCAAGCGCCGGAGACCTTCGCGGAGTTGAGCGAGAAATTTTGCTCCTTGGCCATCTTAATGGAAACCTGAACGAAATCCTGAAGGAAGGATGAGCAGCAGAACTTTCTTCCGCAAATTCCGAGACCGCCCATCATCTTCGCCTCATCGCGTATACCGATCTGTCGAAGCTCGATCCTGGTTCTGAATGTAGAAGCCAGATCCTTTACCAGCTCGCGGAAGTCAACTCGTGACTCGCAGGTGAAATAGAATATAAGCTTCGCATTATCAAAGGTATATTCCACGTCAACGAGGCTCATCTCAAGCCCGTGTGCAGCGATCTTCTTTTTGCATATAACACCCGCATCGATCTCAGCCTGGTGATTTTTTGCATCCTTTTCCATATCCTCGGGCGTAGCAGGTCTTGTAACCGGCTTCAAGGGAGAAACTATCTCGCCCTTTGGCACTTCTTTATTAGCAACCTTAACCGTGCCCATCTCCACGCCTCTTGCGGTCTCAACGATAACTCTCTGGCCGACGCTGAGCTTGAATTTTTCAGGCGCGAAGTAATAAATTTTTCCCGCCTCTCTGAAGCTGACGCCCACTATTTCAACAGTGCCGCCCTCTTCAGGTGCGTTTATTTTAATTTCCTCGGACATTTTTCGTTTCCTTTACGTAGTTTTTATTTTACTTTCGAGATTTGCCAGCACCGTACCCACGTTTGCATTCTTTGAGCAATATTCGTGGGATAAGATAAGTGCATCGTATATCCGCATAAGCCTTCCCATGGACATAAGCCTTGCATAGTCCGTCGCCTCATCCTCGGACACGAAGAATAAAAGCTTTGCCACCTTCGATTCCTTCAGGACTATGAGATCTCTTACCGCAGATATGACCTTCTCCAGCATAATAAGAAGCTCGGGTCTCTTGTTCGGTAAAGCATAGACCGCGCCGTGGAGCTTTAGATAATCAGCCTTCGGCGCCATTGCCGCAATAAGAGAGATGACCTTCTCGCGCATCTCTTGATTTTTTTCGCCCTCATCTCTTGAAAAGAGGGCTCTTGCACGTCCTATAACTCCCTCGGCATTCTTTATGATCGCGCGGAACTTATCGCTTGATATCCGCTTCATATCCCTTGCCTCGGAAATATGCTTTATAACGTATTCCTCGATCTCCTCATCGGAAAACCTCGTCATAGCGATATATTGCACTCGGCTTTTAATTGTGGTAAGTATTCTGTCGCATTCGGTAGCCAGAAGAATGACTGTAACGCCACTTGGCGGCTCCTCAAGAATATTGAGAAGGGCATTCTGTGATTCCACCGTCAGGCAGTGAGCATCCTCGATAATATATATCTTATTTGCCGATTCCGCGCCGGAGAGCATAGCGTCCTCCTTAAGAAGTCGCATATCGTCAACTCCTATGGTCGCCCTATCCTTCGCCTTGGCGAAAAACTTCATATCAATGAAGCTCTCTTCCATAATTCTTCTGCAATTGTTGCATCTCTGGCAGGGAAGCGCCTCGCCCTCGCCCGTGCAGTTGACCGCCGCGGCAATAAGCTTTGCAAACGTGCGCTTGCCCGAGCCCTCAGGCCCGCCGATGAGAAAAGCGTGGGGAAGTGTGCCGCCCGAAATTGCGGCTCCCACTCTCTTTCTGCTTTCATCATTACCGAGAAGATCGGTGAAGTATTTTTTCATAAACCGAACCTCCGTGATGTTTACTCAATACTGTACCGACATATATTTTAACATCAATTATCCGAAAAGTCAACCACAATTTATTCCTAATTTATGAAAAATATCCCAAAATATTAATAAAATATTGAAAAACATCTTGTATTCCGTAAAAATTTGTGCTAAAATACTAAAATGTAGAAATATGCGAGTTCCATTTGCTCGCGGAAAGAAAATTTAAGGAGGACCTTAAATAATGGAAAAGTTTTATCTTACAACAGCCATAGCCTACGCATCGAGAAAGCCTCATATAGGCAACACCTACGAGATCATTATGGCAGACGCATTTGCCAGATTTCAGAAGAGTATGGGCAAGGACGTATTTCTTTGCACAGGAACCGATGAGCACGGCCAGAAAATAGAGAACCTTGCCACCGAGGCAGGCATCACCCCCAAGCAGTACGTTGACAACGTTGCAGGCGAGATCCGCGACCTTTGGGATCTTATGGGCGTTGAATACGATCATTTCATTCGTACCACAGACGATTATCACGAGCGCGCAGTAGAGAAGATCTTCAAGAAATTCTACGATCAGGGCGATATATATAAGGGCTACTACGAGGGCTGGTATTGTACCCCCTGCGAGTCGTTCTTCACCGCGACACAGGTAGTTGATGGCAAATGCCCCGACTGCGGCAGACCCGTAAGCCACGCAAGAGAAGAGGCATACTTCTTCAAGATGTCAAACTATGCCGACCGTCTTATCAAGCACATTGAGGACAACCCCGAATTCATCGAGCCCGAGAGCCGCAAAAAGGAAATGGTAAACAACTTCCTTAAAGCAGGTCTTCAGGATCTCTGTGTTTCCAGAACCTCCTTCAAGTGGGGCATTCCCGTAACCTTTGATCCCAAGCACGTAACCTACGTATGGCTTGACGCTCTCACCAACTATATCACCGCTATCGGCTACGGTCCCGATAAATCCTTCGAGGAGCAGAGTGACGGGTTCAAGAAGTGGTGGCCCTGCGACGTTCATATCATCGGTAAGGACATCCTTCGCTTCCACACCATCTATTGGCCTATCTTCCTTATGGCTCTTGACCTTCCCCTTCCCAAGAAGGTATTCGGCCACCCCTGGTTTAACTTTGGCAACGATAAGATGTCCAAGTCCAAAGGTAACGTTGTATACGCAGACGAGCTTGCAGGCCACTTTGGCGTAGATGCGGTAAGATACTACGCCCTTGCCGAAATGCCCTATAACTCCGACGGCTCCGTAACCTACGAAAACGTTATCGCAAGATACAATAACGACCTTGCGAACAACCTTGGTAACCTTGTTAGCCGTACCCACGCGATGACCAAGAAGTATTTTGATGGCATTGTACCCACACCCGCCGTTACCGATCCTCTCGACGATGATCTTAAAGCAACCGTTAAGTCTGCGATCGCCAGATCCACAGAGCTTATGGACGCATATCACGTAGCGGATTCTCTTGACGAGATCTTCCTTATGCTCCGCCGCGCCAACAAGTACATTGATGAAACAATGCCCTGGGCGCTTGCAAAGTCAGAGGAAGACAAGCCCCGTCTTGCAACCGTAATTTATAACCTTCTTGAAACCATCAGAGTAGGCGCAGTCCTTCTCACTCCCTATATTCCCACCACCGCAAAGAATGTCTTCGATCAGCTCGGCGCAGAGAAGCGCGACTTCGCATCTATCACCGAGTTTGGCGGCCTCGAGGCAGGCAAGCCCCTTGGCGAGGCATTCACTCTCTTCAAGAGAATTGACGAGAAGAAATTCCTCGAGGAAATGGAAGAAAAGCGAATTGCCGCAGAAAAAGCTCAGGCAGAAGCAATGGCAGCAGCAGTTGAGCCCGAGCACGAGGCAGAGATCGGCATTGATGCCTTTGCGGCAGTTGAGCTTCGCGTAGCCGAGATCCTTGCCTGCGAGCCCATTCCCAAGGCGAAGAAGCTCCTTAAGCTTCAGGTAGACCTTGGCTATGAAAAGCGCCAGGTAGTTTCGGGCATCGCTAAGTTCTACACACCCGATCAGCTTATCGGCAAAAAGGTATGTCTTGTAACCAACCTTAAGCCCGCAAAGCTTTGCGGAGTAGACAGCTACGGTATGATCCTCGCATCCGGCGAGGAGG
>JAZTXP010000070.1:0-26251 GCA_045636465.1 Eubacteriales bacterium | reverse complement strand
AATTTGTTTTTGACCCAGAGTGAAGTTGGGCCTAGGTGTCCAATGACCTTTTCCATCAAAATGATTATAGCTATAGGGCATCTGATAAACCATTATTCCCTGCGAGTCGCCTATATAAAAGACGTCACGCAAGGTTCTTATGAACCATTCCGACTTGTTCTCCTTATTTTCATTTGAGTAGTCCGCTACGGAAATTTTGAATGCTTGGGTTGTGTATGTAGGCTCGTCAATCTTAACCTTGAATTTGGTCAAAAATCTTTTTTCGGCTCCGTCCTCGCAAGAATAATCCTTTTGATTTATATTCTCAAAAAGATATTCTCTGTCTCCAAGTATTTCATAAAAAGGAGATTCTTCAAGGTAGATAATGTAACTGAGTCCGTCTGCTTCTTTTTTCATTGAAAATTGTAATGAAAGAGTTATTTCGATTACATCACCGTAGCTATAGCTTTCTTTGTCGGTTGTAATGGAATAACAAAAGTCCTCTAAGTACAACATTTCACCATCCAGCGGTGCATTCCAAAAGTCACAGCTTGAAAGAGATAAAACCGTGACGATTATTAAGATAATTGATAAAGCTTTATTAATATTATTCTTCATAGTAATTCTCCTTTGTTCTTGAATTTTCGGTAGTATATGCGCTTTCGTTTTCGGGCGGTAAATATCCGTAAGTTTCTTCGCCCGCATCTGTTGAGGTTGGTTTAATTATAGGTCCATTAATAAGATTAACATATCTACAATCTCTGCAGGTGGGATTTAACAATCCCGTGACAAAGAAGTGATTCTCTAAAATATGCGCCCCACAAATGCAATATGATTTATGTGTCAAAGAATTGTTTTTTAAGTAATCGTAAGTGTAATCATGAATATGTCCCGGAGAAAAATACATTGTGTATGCACTCTCGTAGTAAGTTACGTAAGAGTCAGTCAATGTGTTGTTCAAATCTCCATCGAACTCATAAACAGTAACGGAAACGTAGAAATACGCAGGATATTCAATAATAGTTTCCCATAATAATGCATCGTCAATTGTAAATGCTCCAACATTATTATCGTCTAATTCAATAACCTGTATAGGCGTGCTTCTAATTAAATCATAATTTTCATCATAAAAGTTTATCTGGAACTTTCTTGCAGTAAAATGCCTATTTTTATCAATTTCATTCCAAACAAATTGAACAATGGAACTGTTTATTGACATATTGGGTATGGTAGGAGCTGGACATGTCAATCTATGCGCCGCCAAAAGTTCTCCCAAAGCAGAACGCTGACTAGGGTGTAAATAAACATTTTGAAAATACCTGATAAATTCAAATAAGGTTGTTTTGCCACTGCTAATAATACAATCCCATAATTTCTGATGGCTGAGAGCTATTTGGTCAAAATCTTCTTCTAAATCATTTATAAGAACACCATCGTACAAGTCGTACAAGATGCGCAAAACTGCAGTCTCAGAGTTTTCACCTTTATTCGTCAAAAAAGTGTCATCTTCTTCTATAGAATAATCCAACCCATTGTAAGAGGTATATCTTTTATCAGCTACGGTATATATTGACGTGTAATTACCACTTACATAATTGCTTACAAAATACTGTTGCGCAAGTTCTCCAAAGAATGTTGCATACCCTTCTCCCCATGCTAAAGAGCTACCCCAATACTTACATTGATTTTCTGTAAAGATTGAAGATGAATCCTCTAATGCACAATTAGAATCACAATCAAAATCGTTATTTTGAAAATGTGATTTGTAATGCTCTGCCATATCTTCTCCGCCATGTCCTCCCGGAAAGTAATTATCTATATTTTCATGGTTTGCGACATGATGGCCATACTCATGCGTAATAACATCCCAAGACGAATAAGGTTGTAACTGTACATAATCTACATCGGTAACGCCTTCTATGTATATTGTATCAATAGGCTGCAAAAGATATGCTTCTCGATAAAAACATATTTCTTTGGATTCCTCATGGGGATATATAATGTCCACGTCGTCAACATCTTCGCCCTTCATAGCTCCGTAATACATTGATGCGCATATACCTGCCTGAAGTATCTGCAATGCCTGACCTAAAGTCGAATCCATAGTGTATATTTTGCGAGGAATTGTATGCTCTCCGACAGATATATCTTTTTGTTCAATAACATCAGAATACAAATCATTATCTGCATCTTTAACTTTAACATCAGTTCCCTCGGCAAATACTTCAATTTCTAAGTCTACAAGCCCATCTAAGGCATCATTTGTAAATTCAACATAATATTCGCCGTTTTGATCTGTATATCCCTCATAGATCGTGTAATTAATAAGGGAGTCAGTACGTTTTATTTTGATTTTACAAAATCGGAGAGGCTGTGCTGCATTGTTGTGATCTCTCCAAGTTAACTTACCGGTTATCCACGTATCAGGTGCACTTGCGGCAGCGGTGACTTCATTTGCGTTTTCGTCTCCCTCAAGAGTCAGACTATTATCCGTAGTGTCGGACTGTGCTTCATCCTGATTTTCTTCCGCGATTTCGGGCGCTTGCTCATTACGGGCTTCTGCTAAAACCGTATCATTAACAGTCTGAATCACAGAATACTTTTCGTCGGGTGTAGTTTGTGTGTTCTCATTTACGGCGGCACTTGCTGTCACAGCATTCATAGCAACGAACATCACAGATAGTATAAGTACCATAAAAAATTTTAATGCTTTTTTCATAACGTTTCCTTTCCCGAAAAACATCGTTAAAGATTTCTACTATTCTTTTTTTGAATCCTTGAAAATTCGATTGATTAAAGCAAAAAACTTAATAGCACATTGGCGTGTAACCCTCCCAAAATTGTTTTTTATTCAATCATAGATCAGAAAAACCTATGAAAAATATCATTCTTTGTATTCCCCTATATATTAATACGTGTTTTTTCTCGAAAATTCTTCAACTTTTTTTAATTTTTTTTATTTTTTTCGAAAAAAGTTTCGAATTGAGGGAAAAACAGCGAAAATAGGGGCAAATTTGCCTATCGCGAACGCGTTTTCGTTTTTTTATCTCCCTCTACTCTTATATACACATTTTTGGGTGCCTTTGGAGACAAATTTTTGCCGTTTTTTCAAAAGTTCACAATTTGTTTACAGTTTTCGACCTGTTTTCCCATTTGATAGCTGCTTTTTTATCTTTTTTGCTCTTCTCTGCTATTAAATACGGATTTCGGCGACAAAATGGGACAGGTTTTTTGTGATTTTTTTGAAAACGCGAAAAATGATATGGAAATACTTTTCGGGGCATTTTTATTATAGCAAAAAATTCCACATTTGTCAATTATTTGTTGATATTTATAAAAAAATATTTGCAAAAAGTTCGCTTTTTTGTTTACAATCAATAAAAATAGTTATCGACTTTATAGACGGCAGTAAAAAAACGGCGCGTTTAGTGCATCCGATCTGAGAGATTGCTCAATCGGAATTGCAGCTGACGCGTCGCCTTTTATAATTTTTTAAGCTTAGGTATATATTTATTTTTCGGAATCGGGCGAAGCTTTTTCCGGGGGGCTGCTCTGGGATTTATTGAGCTTCGACCAATTGTACCATCCGTAGGCGGCGTTGATTATCCAGGAGATATACATGGCTACCATAGACCAGTTGCCGATGCGCGCCCACATTATAACGCAGATGACGTCGATGACTATCCACCATATCCATTGCTCGCGGAAGCGCCATATCATAAGGAGCTGAGCAAAGATGGACATTACGTTGGTGGCGGCGTCAAGATATGCCTCGTTACTGCCGATGCTCTCAAGCCAGAGGCCTACAAAGTAGGTGGCTAAGAGAGTCAGAATGATGGAGAGTGTCCACTGAAGAGGGGTGAATTTTTTTGCCTTGACGTCAGAGGTGCCGTCATCGTTTTTCTGCATATTTTTCTTCCAGAGAAAGATTCCCCACACCATTGTTACAAGGTAGAAGATATTCTCTATGACCTCGCCGTAGAGCTTGTTCGTCCAGGCAAGATAGAGGTAGGAGACCGTCTGCACGAAGCCGATGTAATAGAAGCTGATCTTTCCCTTGGCGCAGAGGACCACCGAGATAACCCCCGAGATGCCCGAGATGATGCCGATGACTGTGTCGGGCACGAGGATGAAAACGATGATCTGCAGGGCGAGCATGCTGACGAGAAAAAGCTTTTCAAAGATGGTGTAGCCCGTCCAAAGCTCCTGTTTTAACCATTCTTTAATTTTCGTCATAGTTAAGCACCTTCTTTACGTCGGCTACAATATCGTAGAAGTTCTGAGCATAGCCGCCGTCGAGGATGGTTACCTTATCCCAATCGTAGCATTTCTTGATGCTTTCGATGAGGCTCTCAAACATTGCCTCACGGGCTTCCATACTTGCGTGGATCATAAATCTCTCGTTATCGTCAACGAATCTGCCTCGGGGGCGGATAACGTAGATCTTGTCCCAACGGCTCTTACGGGCATATTCCTCTGCCATAATTGCTACCTTCTCGTATTCCTCGGGAGTGAGAACGCAGGAGGCCTCTTTTGCATACTGCTCGGCATACATTTTGGTGGTAAGCGAGTCGCTGTCGGCAAAGAATACTCCGCGGTTGTGATAAGCGTTGATCATAGTTCGGTTCAGCTGATACTGCCCTTCTAAGAATGCCATAAAGTCGGTGGAGTCAAACTCCCAATCGGAGATGGCATTCTCGCGGATGTAATCGCGTGCCCATTCGTGGCTGAAGGGAGCGCCGAAGTATTTGCCAAGATCGGCGGCGAGGGTGGTCTTGCCCTCGGATGCGGTTCCTATGATAAGAACGTTATAGCAGAAGGAACGGCGGAAGGTCATTGCAATTTTGTTCCAATGGCGGAGGGGATTGGCTCTGATCATAGTGCCGGAAATATAGTTACCGGTACGGTTGACGTATACTGCCCGCTCTCCTCGCACCTCAAGGCCCTGATGGTAATCTACCTCGCCTACGTACCAGGTGCGCTCGGCGGTGGTATCCTCTACCGCAAGATTCCAGATCCTCTTCGCTTCATCAAGCCAGCCGTCCCATCCGTCGGGATACATAGCTAAGCCAAGCTCGCCGTCATCTATACAGTAAACGGCAACGAGATCGTCGTCCTTGAAAAACTCGCGGGTATATCTATAGCGCTTGTTTACGGGCAGACGGGGATCGCCCTTGTCGCCTGCAAAGCCGCAGACTAAAACTATCGCTCCGTCATTCTCCTTCTTAGCCTTCATAATGAGGTCAAGATGCCCCTGATGAAGGGGGGCAAAGGAACCGAAAACTACGCCTATTTTCTTTCCTTTTAGTTTTTTCTGATAATTAAGAAACACTTGAAACTTCTCCTTTTTCGGTGTATATGACAATAATTGTTTTCAAAATCAGGATATTGACTCTGCATATTCAATGAATATGAATTTATCCTTCAGAGCTTTCTCGGCATTTTCCGCCTTTTCCCGAGAGCTGAATATTCCAAACACGGTCGCGCCGCTGCCGCTCATAAGAGCCGCCGATGCGCCGAGGGAAAGGAGGGCTTCCTTCGCGCTTTTTGCAATAGGACAGAGGGGCAAAACCACCCCCTCAAAGATATTGAAAAGCTTAATATCACCGCCCTGATGCAAGGAGGCGAGGGCTTCATTTACGTCTATTCTTCCCTCTACCGTCCCAAAGTCGCCAAAGGCGAGGTCGAGATCTGAATACGCCTTGGGGGTGGATACTCTCTCGCCGCTGTTTACGATAACGAGATGGAGATTTTCGAGGGGCTTTGTATGGGAGAGCAGGTCTCCTCTGCCCCGACAAATATGCGTTCCGCCTCTGAGGCAGAAGGGTACGTCCGAGCCGAGCTTCGCGGCTATTTCCGACAATAAGCAATCGTCAAGGGCATCGGGAACCAGTCTGTTAAGCGCCCTAAGGGTCGCTGCTGCATCGGCTGAGCCGCCGCCAAGGCCTGCCTCGGTGGGAATTCGCTTTTTTAAGAGGATATCAAGCTTTCCTTCTATGGGCCGATGCTCCTCGTATGCCCTCACGGCACAGAGTATGAGGTTGTTTTCATCATTTGGAAGAGCGTCGTTTCCCTCTATTTTAAGGCTGATGCTCCTCTCCTTGCTTCTGTCGAGGGTAAGGGTCAGCTCGTCTCTTAGCGATATCGATTGCATCAGGCTCTCGATCTCGTGAAAGCCGTCCGCTCTTTTTCCGAGAACGTCCAGATATAGGTTGATCTTCGCATAGGCGCGCTCTGTCAGCGTAACTGTTGCCATTCTGCTCTCCTCTCTTCTATATACTATCTACATTATACTACAATACGCGCAAAAAATCAATATATATAAAAATTTTAAAAAAGGTTTTAAAAAGCTATTGACAAGCGGGGAAAAATATGTTATAATGCTTCGGAAGTTTGAGCCAACGTGGCTCTAACCCCTTGCTGCTCGGGAAGAGCGGCCAAAGACCAAAAGGAGGTAAAATTCAGATGGAAAAGAAGATTTGTTCTTACGAGCTTCTCTTCACAATCAGCGGTAATCTCGGTGAAGATGATTACAAGGCTCTTTGCGAAAAGTTCGTAAACCTCATCAACGAGAACGCTACTGACGTTACAGTTGACGAGTGGGGCAAGCGCAAACTCGCATATCCTATCAACTACATTGCAGAGGGATATTACGTGCTTGTTAACTTTAAGAGCGAACCTACCTTCCCTCTCGAGCTTGAGCGTGTACTTGGTATCACCGAAGGTGTTATCCGTTATATGACTCTCGCTAAGGTTGAGAAGGTTGCTCCCGCAGCAGTTGCTGAGGAAGTTGTTGCTGAAGTTGAAGAAACAACAGAGGCGTAAGTTAGTTTTCAGAACGGCAACGTCCGTTTATTCTATGAAAGGAATGGTAAAATTATATGGCAGACTTAAATAAGGTTATACTTATGGGTCATATGACGGCTGACCCCGAGCTGAAGCAGACCGCTAGCGGACTTTCCGTTTGCAGCTTCTCTATTGGCGTTAACCGCCGCTATTCCAAACAGGACCAGGGTCAGCGCAACGTAGACTTCATCAACATTGTTGCATGGCGTCAGCAGGCGGAGTTCGTTTCCCGTTACTTTAAGAAGGGCTCCTGCATCGTAGTATGCGGAAGCATTCAGACGAGAGATTGGACTGACAATAACGGTCAGAAGAGATATGCCACAGAGGTTGTTGCAGATGAGGTTAGCTTCGGCGCTCCTGCGGCTCAGAACGGTCAGGGTGACAAGCCCGCGGCACAGAGCTACACTCCCTCCGCTTACGGCAATCCTACATTCGACAGCGCAAACAGCGCTAATTTTGAGGAAATTCCGGGCGACGATAGCCTTCCCTTCTAATTCGGGAAAAAATCGTCCTTCTGCCGCTAGGCTCACTGCGGTAGGAGCAATATAGAAATCGTGAGTCGGAAAGGTTTAAGGTTTTCCAAAATGGAAAGAAACGAAAATCAGCGTCCCGCATTCCGCCAGAACCACAGAAGAAAGAAAGTTTGCATCTTCTGCCAGGATAAGGTAGATTATATTGATTACAAGGATGTTGCTAAGCTCAGAAAGTTCACTTCTGAGAGAGCTAAGATCCTCCCCAGACGTGTATCCGGTACTTGCGCTCTTCACCAGAGAGAGCTTACTATAGCTATCAAGAGAGCTCGCCAGATGGCACTTCTTCCCTACATTTCAAACTAATTTGGAATTAAATAAAGAAAGAGTCAGGTATTCGCAGTAATATCTGGCTCTCTCTTTTTTACACCTCATCCGTCAGGCATTCGCCTGACACCTGTCTCGCTTCGGCTCGGTCACGTTTTGGCTCTTACATTATTAATGTAATTCACTACCAAAACGCCGTTTCACTACCCACTGGGGAAGGCTTTACCAAGATGACACTTTTCCCCTACATTGGGGGCTAATTGAATATGTTAAAAAGGCTCTCGGATTTTTCCGAGAGCCTTGTGCTATTGTGAGGATAGTTTATGCTGATAATGTAAATCTTTATTTGTGTTTGATGCGTTTTTTATTACTTACACCTGAAGATTTGTTTTGCTTTCACTTCCCTGCTTTTAGTCAAAATATCCCTTGTAAGTGATTTCGATGTTTGATTTCGGGAAGAGGTATTTATAGAGCTCGGCGCAGTAGTCGTCGGTCATAGAGGCGATGTAGTCTACTACGATCTGGTTGGGCTCAGTTTCGATGTAGGGAGTGTTGGGGGCGTAGTGGTTGTTCGTTATGAAGTCCACGTGGTGGGTGAAGATGGGAGATGACTTATTCCCTTCCTTCAGGTCGCGAAGGAGCTTGTAGTACATTTCCTGCATCATTGGCTTTACGGTGCGATCAATGACGCTGCTCACCTGGTCGCGCAGATATATCTGCTGGTAGTTGGTGCGCTTGGCGTTCTTCATACCCAGGTAATGCTCCTCGTCCATCATAATGTAGGGCTTGCCGTAGCTATTCTCTATTATGTTGACCATAAGGTTATTGGTAATCTCCTGGTTGACGGTGCCGATGCCTGCGTTGCCAAGCTCGTGGTCGTACCGGAGGAGGCCTGCCCGCTTTGCATCCTGGCGATCCTTGCCAAGGTAGGCTATGATATCGCAGACGCGAACAAGGCAGCCCTCAAGGGTTGAGGGGATGATCTTCAGCACGTTCTGCTCGTCCACGTAGCAGGACTCGGTATATGCGTCGAAGGCGGCAAAGTCGCGCATTGGCGCGGGATGATATTCCTTCATCTCCAGCTCGCCGTTATGGGCGATGATGCCGTTGAGGGTATCAAGAGTCAGGTTCAGGGGGAAGATGCCGTCAAGAACGCGGACGGAATGGACGTTATGGTTGAAGTATCTGCCGGCCTCTGCCTGATAAAGCTCGCTGAGAATACGCTCGCCTGCGTGGCCGAAGGGGGTATGTCCGATATCGTGGCCGAGGGCTATCGCTTCGATAAGGTCGAGGTTAAGGTTAAGCACCGAGCCGATGGTGCGGGCGATACGGGAGACGTACTGCACGTGGAGGGCGCGGCGGGTGATATCGTCGTTTTTTATAAAGGAAAACACCTGGGTTTTATCGGTGTAGCGGTTGTAGTAGGGACTGTGCATGATCTTGTCCACGTCGCGGATGTAGGCTGTGCGCCAGGCGGATTCTCCGTCGGAGCTGTGGTCGCGGCGGATCGCTTGAGTGCTTCGCGTTGAAAAATCGGGGCGGCAGTTATGCTCTCTGTCATTTTTTATGCGCTCTGAAAGCTCGGGGGTCAGATGCTCGTATATACGGCTCATTCGGTTTCCTCCTTTGCGGTTTCTAGTGGATATATTGTAGCATAAATGATCGTAGGAGTCAAGGGGGTATATGTTATATATACTGAATTATTTTGGAAAAGCTATTCGATTTGCAGACAAGAGATGAATTAAGCATCGGCTTATACCGATATGAAGCACTCGCCCTGCTCGTATGAAGCGACGGCTCTGCCGTCATGAAGCGAAGCGTACGATTGCTTAATAATGAGCCGCAGGCTCGCTTCATAGGACGAAGTTCTGCTTCATTTTTCATGCGCCGAAGGTGCGCTTCATTGAAAAAAGCACTTCAATCGAAGTGCTTTTTTCTGGCCTACCGGATAGGATTCGAACCTACGGTCTCAAGAGTCGGAGTCTTGTGCATTATCCAGCTATGCTACCGGTAGATGGGGGTTTTATTTATGGATTTTTTGGGATGGGATTTTGCAACGGATATATTTTACCATATTTTCTTATCTTTTGCAAGAGAATTTTGTATTTTAGAGAATTTTTTTTAGCTTTTTAAGTTTCGGGGAGGGTTTTGGTGGTTTTAGATAAAAAAGCAGGTAGTTTTTTGTCAAAAATAACGAAGGTTCTGTATTTTTCTTTCATTTTTAAGTATTTATAATTTACTTTTCTCCTGAAAAGTGTTATAATCTTCGCGTATTTCCTAAAAAGGAGGATTTTTATATGGACAGAAAAGAACTGTGGAGAACCTTGAAATTTACCTTGTTCTCTGCCAGCGCGGGAATAATTCAGACCCTGTCGTTTACCTTGCTTAATGAGACCTTGCACCTCGAATACTGGATTTCCTATTTGATCGCTTTGGTGCTTTCGGTGCTTTGGAACTTCACGCTGAACAGAAAGTTTACCTTCCGCTCTGCGGCTAACGTGCCGATCGCTATGCTGAAGGTTGCGGGTTACTATGCTGTGTTCACTCCCCTTTCCACCTGGTGGACCGCTTGGCTCACAGGTGCGAACGTTGGCTGGAATGAATACCTTGTGCTTGCGCTTACGATGATCGTCAATTTTGTTACCGAATATCTTTTCGATAGATTCTTTGTGTTCGGCAATAGTATTGATACTGATGTGAAGGATGAAAAGAAGGATTGATGTTGTTTCATTTGAACTTTCTTCCATCTTCAATGTAACACCTCATCCACCGCAAGCGGTCCCCCTTCCCCCTCTGGGGAAGGCAATAGTCACAGAATATCTTTTCGATAGATTCTTTGTGTTCGGCAACAGTATTGATACCGACGTGAAGAGCGCTGATCAAAAATGATATTTTTGCGCTATGAAATCCGTCCTTGACGGGTGAAATCCAAGCTCTGCTTGGATGAAATCATCTGATGATGAAATCCGCTTCGAGGGTGATCGGTTACATAAATGAATAGAAAAAAGCGAGTTGATCCTTAGTTGGATTGGCTCGCTTTTCAACATTTCTGCCAAGAGATATGTTGGGAAATTTGATTAATTGTCGATTTTTGTTCTTTATTAAAGAAGCTCGGGGAGGTCTATTGTTTCGTTAGATCTATTTTCCTTTGCGTACTTATCGGCGAGGTAGAGGGCTGCGCCGCAGAGGGCTGCGTATACGCCGAAGGCGGCAAAGGTGATTATCAGGGCGCGGGTGTTTTCCTTCTCGCCCGCCTTGATCTGCTCCTTGCCAAAATATTCGTTCTCACTATCGGAGATACCGGTTATGTCGAAGATCTCCACGTATTTATCTACGCCCTCGGCTGAGCTTGCTCCCGTGGAGGAAAAACGATCCACGCGGAGGGTGATCTCGTCGCCTACCTCTACCGAGGTATAGAAGCTCTCGCCAAGGTGCTTTATAAACTTTGTAAGACGGTATTCAACGTCGATTACGTCGCCCGTTTCCTCGGAAATACGCTCGTCGCCGCTGATACCGATGGCGATGTAATCGTCCTCCACTGCGATGTAATCAACCACGCCTGATACGGTGCGGCTGTTGCCCACGTCAACAGTTTCAAAGCTATCTCCCCAGGAGAGGAAGAGGAAGGTCATTACAAGGGCGATGGCTACGTATGGAACGGTTGCCTTAAGGACAGATTCAAAGATGAATTTGCCGTGGCCAACGTAGGCAGGACAGCTCTGATAATGGAAGAGTCCAAGGTCAAAATCACTTCTGCCGTAAAGCTCCTCTGTGCCTTTAATTCTGAGATATAGGAAAAGAGGGGTGAAAACCAAGGGGATAATCATAAGCAGAAGCATAAGAGGGCCGAACTCGGCTACCATAAATACAGAGAGAGGTATGAAGCAGGCTACGGGGCCGAGGATGGTGATATGACCGTTTCCAAGGAAGCGCAGTCTTTTCTCTTTCAATTCTCTGCCGATGGTTTCAAGCTTCTCTATTGTTTCGGGCTGCATGCGCTCGCGCATCAGCGAGGTGTTTACCGGCTCGGGCTTCTTTTTCGTAAAGAGCCCTGCGAAAAATTCTTTAAGGTTAAATTTTTTATTTTCCATAGCTTTTCCTTTTTTCAAATCGGATTTCTTGATATATTATAGCATAACCGCGGTGAGATATCAAGGGGGATATGGAAAATAAATTGCAAACGCGAGAAAAGAAACGGTTGCTTTGGTATAGTGTGTTATACCATATATTACTGTCGGGCGGTAAAGAAGTGATGTTTTTGCTTGCGCAAAAGTGATGTTATTCGCTTCGCTCATAATGATGTTACTCCCGATGGTCGCAATGATGTAATGTTTGCCATCTACGCCGTCAAGTGTAACATCACATACGCAGTAAACATCATTGCCGCAGGCAACATCACTTGCCAGCCAAGGGCAAACATCGTTTGGCTGACCTACTTTATCGCAGGTCTCCGTTGAGACTTACCTCTTTGGATCGTTTTTTACAGTTTTTGGCGGGAGCAACATAGTTAAAAGGTCGAATACAACCTGTATACGGCTGTTTTCATCGCGAAAACGGCCGTTTTTGTTGTGCAATTTGCTTAATTTGTTTGGTTATTATTCACAAAATGTTCATATATCTATTGAAAAATGTTTCATCTTGTACTATAATGGTGATATCTAATTAAAATATCTAAAATTCTATATTTTAATACAAGTCTTTATTAAAAAGGAGAAAACAAATGAAAAAACGTGTTTTGAGCATTTTGCTGGCGGTTTTGATGATTGCTACTGTTTTCGTGCTTTCATCTTGCGAGATACTGTCCCCGGTTGATCCGCCGACAGATGAAAATGATGAGGCTTTCAGAACAGTCTACGAGCTTTACGTTGATTACGCGGAAAGTAACGGCGAGACTCCTCAGGATTATGAGGAATGGCTGAATAGCATTCGCGGCGAAGACGGAAAAGACGGTAAAGATGGACAGGACGGTAAGGACGGACTTACACCTTCCATCGGCGAAAACGGAAACTGGTGGATCGGTAACGTTGATACCGGTGTTCCCGCTCTCCCCAAAGACGGAGAGGATGGCAAGGATGGCCAAGACGGCGAAGATGGAAAAGACGGTTCCGATGGCGTAGGCATCGCAAAGGTCGAAAAGATTTCTTCTGAAGGTCTTGTTGATACTTATGAGATTACATACACTACCGGAACAAAGTTTACTTTTACAATTACCAATGGCGCTAATGGCTCTGACGGCGAGGACGGTAAGGACGGCATAGACGGTACTCCCGGCAAAGACGGCGAGGATGGAAAAGATGGTGTTGACGGAACTAACGGCATCACTCCCCTGCTCCGCGTTACCGACGGCTATTGGGAGGTTTCTTACGATAACGGAGCTACCTGGACCTCTCTCGGTGTAAAGGCCAGCGGTGAGCAAGGTCCTCAGGGTGAAAAAGGTGAAACCGGTGAGCAGGGACCTCAGGGCGAAAAAGGCGAGACCGGCGAACAGGGTCCTCAGGGCGAAAAAGGCGAGACCGGTGAGCAAGGACCTCAGGGTGAGCCCGGTAAGGATGGTGAAGATCTGACAGCATGTGAGCATGAATTTGGCGATTGGTCTTCCTTAGTCGAAGCCACTTGCACATCTGTGGGAATTGAAGCAAGAGCATGCACAAAGTGCCTTCATACCGAACACAACTATACAGAAAAACTCGACCACACATATAACTCCACTGTAGTAGAACCCACTTGTTCAGCAAAAGGTTATACAAAACACATTTGTTCTACATGTAATCACACCTACTATGATGCAGAAACAAATACTATAGCGCATAATTACGTAGAGAGTCATACTTTAGAATCCAACTGTGAGGAAAGAAAGGTTCTCTCTATATGCTCTAGTTGCGGAATTTCTACAGTAACCTTTGAAGAGCCTGTAGTTGACCACGCTTTTGGCGAGTGGATCATTGACGTAGAGGCAACCTGCACTACTGACGGAGAAAAGCACAGAGTTTGCCAAAACAATGCTTCTCATATTGATACCCAGGTTATTTTAGCTACAAATCACGTCATAATGACCATTGAGGGCAAATCTCCTACTTGTCTTAAAAAGGGTTATACCGATGGACAATACTGCGCGGCTTGCGGTGAAATTCTGGTCGAACAAGAGCCTATCACAAAGTTAGGTCACGAGTTTACGGCTTGGTATGTAGTAACTCCTTCCACTGAAGGTACTAATGGAGAAAAACGAAGAAACTGTATCAGATGTGACGAATTTGAAACCGCAGAAATCCCTATGCTGGGACATAGCTATACACTTGTTGAAGTCGTTGAACCCACATGCGATGAATATGGATATTCTCTGTTCAAATGCGATGACTGCGAAGATACATACAGAGATAATTTCGTTGCAAAAGTTCCTCATAGTATAACAGATACTATCATAGATCCCACTTGCACAGAGGACGGATATACATCCCATGTATGCTCAGAGTGCGGATATAGTTACATTACCGACTACGTAGTGGCTATCGGACATGTATACGGTGACTGGTCGGTAAGCTTACCCGCAGGATGCGAAACGGACGGAGAGGACGTTGCTACCTGCTGTTACTGTGAAGCAACTACCACAAGAAGCGTCACTGCCACAGGACATTTATACGTGCTTATAGAGGTTGCTGAGGGGGATACTATAAGCTATAAATATCAGTGCGAATATTGCGAAGATATTATCGTAATGGATAACGATGACGATGTTCGCATTGAAACTAACGAGCAATTATTTAACCGGGAAAGCAATTTTAGCTTTGTAATTATAACCGAAGAAAGCGTTGAATATATTTGCAATCATTTAACTATTATTGATGCTTACTTCGAAGGAACCGAACACGTTAACAACGAAAACGTAGTACAGGAATATGACGTTACCGCTTCAAACACAATTGAAAACGGATGGGTCATTTCACCCAAAACACCTTATGAAGGTGGATATACATATATCGCAACCATAAGCGGTAATATCGAATTTGCCGATTATAACGGAACTAAGCTTACATTCTCCATAGTTGATGATATTCATAGCGAAGCTACTGTTTCCAGTAACGTAAAATTCCTTAGAGATTTGGAAGATTCTGATCCCGGTTACTATCCTTATGAAATTTACGAAATTGAAGAATCGGATTATCTCTATTTGATTTTACAAAAAATCGATGGAATCAATGTAGGCGATATTCTTCTTATCGGTGAAGTTACTACCGCGGAAGAGATCTTCAGTTCAGAAAAGGAAGTGTTCTTTGGCAAGGTAGAAAGCTATTATATGAACGACGATAGCGAATATATTTGTGTTCTCTCTTGCCCCGAGCTGACAGAGATATTTGATAAGCTGGATATAAGCGATGAAAGCCTTATCAATTTCGAAGAGCATCCTGAAGCAAAGGAAGTTTTAGAGGAGCAAAGTCTCGCCTACCTTTATGAAAGCGAAGAATTCGCAAAGTTCATAGTAGCAACCGAACAGGCTACCATGTCATATGCAACAGATAGAAATCTCGTAGTTTCCCCGCTGTCACGAGAAAGCTTCGCAGATAAAATAAAAATCGAAAAGCCTAACGTCACCTTTAATGGAACTAAAATAACATTAAGGTTCGGTGGAAGCTTTGATAATGAGTTCAAAAATAAAAACGGTAATAGGGTTGGAGATTTTTCGATCAACTTCACCATAACTATGGAGCTTGAAATCCTGGTAGGAATAAATTACGAGTTAAGATACAAATGGTTCATTCCAACCGGAATCGAATATTTTGACATTAAAATTACACAAAGAGACAAAATAGCCATCGATTTCAGCATTGGATTTAATGTTGACTATAGCGAAGATTTAGGCGAAATAGAAATAGGCGAACGCTATTACTATCACGCGGGCTCAAAGAAAATACACGTTGCGGGATGCACTTATAAACATTCAACCGATTATTATAACATCGTGTATATCAAAGAAAAGGATCTGAACAAATATAAAAATACCCCAGGATTCAGCGAATGTCAAAAATGTAAGCCTACAGAACATTTGAATAGGACGACATTTTTTATTAATACTCATGCTAACAGCTTCAGCGAAGAAATTCACACCATCCACTGTTATAATTGTTTGTACGTAGAAAAGCAAATTAACCCCGATAATTTAGAAGTTTTCTACGGTAGCTACGCACTTCTTGCAGCTAAATATAAGCTGGAAGGTAAAAAGTATGACAATTGCGCTTGGTGCAACCCCGAGGACAAAGATGTTTTAGATTTTGAAGAAAGTCTGACACAAATCTACAAATATGCCGATTGGGGCGAAAAGATTGCTCAAATCAAAGAATGGGCGGCAGATGCAGGCGGAGAAAAATACAATTCAGAAGGTCTTACGATTTGCAAATTAAGATATCAATACTATGCGATAACATTTAATCTTGATATACGCATAACCTTTGGTTTTGAATTTGAAGCAGCTCTTAATTACCATTACGAGCAGACTCATGAAAACGTTTATGGTATGAGACTGCAAAACGGTAACGTTACAACGTATTCTGAGGCTACAAAATCCGAAACAGACTCGTCACTTAAGTTGAGCGGAAGGGTGGAATTCAGGGCAGGATTGAGACTTGACGGCTATGTTAGTATCGTTGGTCTTTCCAAGTGGGCTCGTATAGGAATGTACATCGAAGCCGGACCGTATATTGAAGCAAAAGGAATTGTTTATTTAACATCCAATCCTAACGAGGAAAATTACGCAGCAGCATATTTATCTACCGGACTTTATGTTAAATCCAGCATCTACTTCAAATTATTCTTGTTTGACGGAGAAGCAACCTTCTTGAACCAGAAATTCCCATTAGCACAGTGGGGATATGATAGAGCTTACTTCTCTTACACAAAAGACATTGATGAGTTAGAAATAAGCGAAGACACTTCTTTAGACTTAAATACACTCCTTGCCGTAAGATACTATGATATACACAAGGATATAAGCATAGATGATGTACTCTCTCTTACTTCGGATCTCTATGAAGTGAAGATTTATCTCAAGAACGGAGAGCATTGCCGTATTGTAAACGGTAAGATCATTATCGATTCCGACGCTCCTTGCGGTTTCACAGACACTATTATTATCGAAGTAGACGGCAATACTACTTGGCAGAAATACGTTAAGGGAAATGCCATTTTCTATCTTGATACAAGAGAAATAGAATTGGTTTATAATGGCGACGGATCTCATTCTTTCAAAGTTGTAGATTATAAAGATGCTACATGTACTGAAAGTGGATATATTACAAGTTACTGCGATATATGTCATATCAGTGAAACAGAAACTATCGATCCTTCTCATAAGCCAATTACAGATAAGAGGGTCGAGCCCACTTGTACTACTACAGGTTTAACAGAAGGTAAGCATTGCGATGTTTGCGGAGAGGTACTTGTTGCGCAGGAGATTATTGACATTATTGACCATAACTACGTTGATGGAACTTGCACAATGTGTGATGATACAATCTTAGTTACAACTCCTGTTGAATACTTTGAATTCACATTACTTGACGATGGAACATATTCCATAAAGGCAAAAGACGTCAATAATATGCCTAGCGGAGTTATTATTCCCAGTACTTATAACGAAAGAGACGTTACTGCAATTGCTGAAGAAGCATTTGCAGGATGCTCCGATCTTACAAGTGTATTAATTCCTCACAATATTACTTCTATTGGTATATCTGCATTTATTTCTTGCGAAAATCTTAAAACAATTGAAATTGATAAAAATAACACGGTATATCACAGTGAAGGCAATTGCATTATAGAAACAGAAACTGATACTATAATTGCAGCCTGCAATTATAGTATCATTCCGGACTATGCTGCCCATATCTCAAATAGTGCATTTGCTCTTACCACGTTTGCTAATATAGTAATCCCAAATAGTGTCACTTCCATCGGCGAATATGCGTTCGCTGCTTGCCCAAACCTTACTATTGTTACTATTGAAAATGGTGTTACTTATATCGGTGAAGGCGCGTTCTATAATTGTGGTAACCTTACTAGCATTGATATCGGAAATAGTGTTACTTCTATTGGTAACTGGGCGTTCCTCCAGTGCTATAACCTTGCCACTATTACTATTCCCGATAGCGTCGAGTTTATTGGCGAGAATGCATTTGGTGATTGTGACAGCCTTACAAGTGTAGTGATTGGCAATGGTGTTACGTTGATTGACAAGGATGCATTTAGCTCTTGCAACAACCTTACAAGTGTAGTGATTAGCAGTAGTGTTACGATTATTGGAGATCGTGCGTTCGAATCGTGCCACGACCTTAATGTTTATTACACTGGTAATGAATCAGATTGGAATACTATAAGCATTGGTTACGATAATTCGGCTCTTACGATTGCACCACGATATTACTACTCAGAAACACAGCCAATCGAGGAAGGCAACTTCTGGCATTGGGTTGATGGTGAGTCAACTGTTTGGGAGGTTCACGTTCATAACGTAGTTATTGATCCTGCAGTTGAGCCTACTTGCACCGAGACAGGCTTGACAGAAGGTTCTCATTGCTCTGATTGCGGAGAGGTATTGGTTGAACAGGAGATTGTTGACATTATCGAACATAATTACGTTGATGGAACTTGCACAATGTGCGGTGATATATCCCTAGTTGCCACACCCGATGAATACTTTACTTTTACTTTGCTTGCAGACGACACTTATTCCATAAAGGCAAAAGATGTCAATAATTTGCCAAGTGAAGTTGTGATTCCTTCGACTTATAATGGGAAAGATGTTACTACCATTAATTCTTCTGCATTTAAAAATTGCGAAAGCCTTACCAGCATAGTGATCCCCAATAGCGTTACTCATATTGGCGGTTCTGCATTCAGTAATTGCGATAACCTCATCAGCGTAACGATGCCTGATAATGTTACTTATATTTACAATTATACGTTTTATGATTGCTATAGCCTTACCGATATCACAATCCCAGACAGTGTGACTTCTATTGGTGACTGGGCGTTCCGTAATTGCTCGAGCCTCACTAGTTTGGTGATCCCTAATAACGTCACTTCTATTGGTGAGCGTGTATTCGAAGATTGTGCTAATCTAGCCAGTATAGTGATTTCTAACAGAATCGCTTCTATTTCTAATTATACATTTTCTAATTGTGGTAGCCTTGCCAACGTCATAATTCCTAATAGTGTTACCAAAATTGGGCATGACGCGTTCCATAATTGCGATAGCCTTACCAATGTCATAATCCCTGATAGTGTTACTTCTATTGGTTCTGGTTCGTTCTCTAGTTGCAATAACCTTGCAAACGTGGTGATTCCCGATAGCGTTACTACTATTGGTGATGATGCGTTCGCTTGGTGTGATAGCCTTACCAGCGTTACCATCCCTGATAGCGTTACTTCTATTGGTCACAGAACTTTTGAAAGTTGCTCTAACCTTACTATCGTGATTATTCCTGATAGCGTCACTTCTATTGGTAATAGTGCATTCAGACTTTGTTCTAACCTAGTTAGTGTGGCAATTCCTGATAGTGTTACTTCTATTGGTGATTATACGTTTTGGTGTTGCTCCAACCTCACTAATGTAGTAATTGGAAATCGTGTTGCTTCTATTGGCAATGAAGCATTCTCCGCTTGCACTAATCTTACTAAGATTGTAATCCCAGATAGTGTTACTTATATTGGTTACAATGCATTCCATAATTGCTTTAACCTTACTAGCGTGGTGATTGGAAATAGTGTTACTACTATTGATGCTTGTGCGTTCTATGGGTGCGGAAATCTTGCAAGCATTACTATTCCTGATAGCGTTGTTTCTATTGGCGATTCTGCATTTGAACGTTGCTTTGTTCTCAACAACATAGTGATAGGCAACAATATTACTACTATTGGCAGCAATGCATTCTTGGATACTAAATATTACGATGATAGAAACAACTGGGTAGAAAATGTCCTTTATATAAATAAATATTTGATCGAGGCAAAAGATACTATTTCAGGTGAATATGTAATAAAAGATGGTACTATTGCTATTGCAAATAATGCGTTCGATTATTGCGATGGAATCACTATTGTAGTGATTCCAAATAGTGTTACTGCGATTGGTCGTGGAGCCTTTGCTTATTGCTCCAACCTTATCAAGGTGGACATGCCCAATAGCATTACTTTTATTGGTGACGCTACGTTCTATGGTTGTTCCAAATTAACCACTATGGTGATATCTCATAGTGTTACTGTTATTGGTGATTATACGTTTTGGTGTTGCAATCTAACCAGCGTGATAATTCCCGATAGTGTTATATCCATTGAAGAAGGTGCGTTCTTAGGTTGCTCGGGGCTTACAGACGTATATTACACAGGTACAGAGGAAGAATGGGCAAAGATCAGTATCGGTTCTGACAACTCCTATCTTACCAATG
The DNA here is from genome assembly GCA_045636465.1 of Eubacteriales bacterium. Lineage (GTDB taxonomy): Bacteria > Bacillota > Clostridia > Oscillospirales > CAG-272 > UBA1740. Next base: position 6,195 of record JAZTXP010000070.1, on the reverse strand, counting down.
CGACTATTCATTACAACTACGTTCCTGAAGAATAATACTCTTTAAAACAAACTTAGCGAGCCGTTTTTTGCGGCTCGCTTTTAGTTTTGGGGTTGTATTTGATTGATTTTTTATGTTGGAAATTCCCTGCTCTTTTTCGGATGGATTGTTTCACCAAGTCGGGGGACTTTTGCTCTCTGCGGAAATTATACTGTTGTGGGTTCCTTTGCTTCTGTTGCGGGGGTCTTCTCTTCTTCGGGGGTTGGTGCTTGATTCTTTGCGGTTTTGGACTTTATGAGGTTGAAGATTATGTTGAAGATGATGATGTAGATGACGAAGAGGAGGACTACCACTGTGGGATAGAGGATGGGGTGGCCGTTTACCAGCTGGTAGAAGATTTCGTAGGGGGTGCCGTCGCTGCGGACGAGGAACATATAGTTATAGTCGAGAAGGTGGTTCGCTGTCAGAGCGGCAACCACGAAGAAGCCGAGGATGCCAAAGGTGATGCCCACGTTTTTCCTCTTCATACTAGCCATACCTGCGATGACGATATAGAGGCCTGCGAAAAGGGAGATGCAGTGAGTAACTGCGGAAACGAAGTTCGGCCAGGAGAGGACGGGGTACGCGTTATAGTTCTGCGCCGCGCCGTAGGTGCCGAGAATTCCGCCAAGGGGGCCAAAGATAAATACGAAGTCCAGTGCAGCTTCCTTTACTCTGCCACGAGTAAATGCGGCGAGGGGGATGGTTATAAGCTGGATGCTGCAAAGGAAGAGGGGCAGGCAAACCTTCCAATAAGAAGGATTATCTACACTGCCGATGATAATTTTCGCAATTTCAAATGAATCTATTAATATAGCTGACCAAATGAGCACCTTATTCTTCACTGCGTCGCTTCCGTGGCGGTTGCGCTTGCCAAGAAGGATCGCCAGAGCGATTGCCGTTAATACAAAGGTGGTGACAAATACTATATGCTGCCAGGACATGAAGCCTTCAGCAGGTCCACCGTAGGGGTACTCCCCTGTTCCAAATCCAAAAAATTCTCTCATTTTTTTTGCCTTTCCTAAAAACGTTTTAAGTATTTTTAAGTAATACGCAAATATTATAGCACTTTTTGCGGGAAAAGTCTACGTTTTTACAGAAATTTAATAATTTTTAAGAATTTGCGGATTTGGAGAGTAAATGGATGAATTTTTTGAGTTTTGCACAGGGGAAATGTCGTTTTTTTATAGTTTGGTAAATGGAGGAAAATGTGCCGAAAGAGGAGAAGGGTTTCCCTTTGGGAAATGAAGCGCACCTATGGTGCATGAAAAATGAAGCGAGACTTCGTCTCATGAAGCGTGGCTTCGCCACACGGAAAAGGACGGGGGTTACTTTGGGAAATGAAGCGCACTATGGCGCATGAAAAATGAAGCGAGACTTCGTCTCATGAAGCGTGGCTTCGCCACACGGAAAAGGGAGGTTGCGCTTCATGTTTGAGAAGCAAAGAGACGTAAAAAAACGAGAGAACAAACCTGTGATTTGTTCTCTCGGGGGGGTAATGATATATTTGCTGATGCAAAGGTGATGTTATTCGCTACGCTCATAATGATGTTACGAGTTTATGCTCGCAATGATATAATGTTTGCCCACTGTGCCGAAGGCATAACATCATTGCCGCAGGCTACATCACAAGGCGAAGCCGACATCACTTGCCCAGGGGGCAAACATCGTTTTAGCGCGTTCTCCACAAGGAGAACTGGCTAAATTAGCCTGTCAAGGTATTGGTTACTGTCATGATACAAGCAAGGAGCGCCATGATGATACCGCCGATGTAGGGGTTCTTTGTTCTGCGGTAGATGAGGCGAGAGATCATAGCAGCTACAGGAAGGATAACTATGATCGGGAAGAGCCAGATGCCGCTGATACCTGTGAGAGGATCAAGGATGAGCTTTCCGGTGATATAGAACTTACCGTACTGAAGAACTGTCATGATGATGGGACCGAGTGCTGCAAAGAACATCTGCCAGCCAAGGCCGCCTCTTCTGCCATTTTTGCCTCTTGCGGTGTAATTATAGCAGTTGCCTGCAACGCTGAGAGGAATGTAGTACATAAGCCAGAGAGGAAGGTAAAGAAGTATGTTGGGAAGGTGGCTCATGCTGAATGCGCGGATGGTTGCGAAGCACCAGAGTCTATAGTCGGTGAGAAGCAGGAAGTCGGAGAGATATACAAGTCCGTAGGATGCTACAACTACTACTACAGAGAGGAGGATTGTGCGCCACCACTGACCCTTGCCGAGCTTGATGCCGCGCTCTTCCTTATCAATAAGGTCAACCTTATGAACTGTGGAAGCGGGATCACCGCTCTTTGCAACCGATCTGTTGCTCTTCTTCATTACCGAGATGGTACGGATACCGCAAAGAAGCGACCAGATACCGATTACGCAGGTTGCGCCCTGAAGCTGGATGCCGAGAATAGGACCAAGAACGCTTGAGCCAACGAAGCCAAGAAGGAATGCAAGAAGGTAGAGAGGCATGCTCCAGAGAGCAGACCAGATATTGGTGCGCCAATAGCGCTTCTTTGCATCGCCTTCAAGTGTGGGCCAAGGAGCAACGATCTCTTCCTCACGGAGAGGAGCGAAGATGCGAAGGTTAAGAAGAACGATTGCAAGAGAGCCGGCAAACATGAAGAAGCCAACTACGCCAAGAGCGTTGAAGAATGCCTTGATAGTCCAGATCTGATTTGAACCGGGGAGGTTTACGGGAGCGCCGAGGGCGTAATTAAAGAACTCTGCGCCGTAGGCTACACACTGGGTTGAGAAATGTGCCCAAGGATGGATGATGGGAGGATTGAAGATACCTCTGATAGCTTCCTTCTCGCCGATGATCTTGGAATAGAACTTGCCTGCTACGCGGGGCTCAAGACCTGTGGGGTCCTCACCGTGGTAAAGGAAGGACTGAGCGGTTGCCTGATGTATGTACTCTCTGGGAGCTTTGCCGTCTACTCTGTGGAAGAACTCGTCGTACTGACAAGCTATGATAGCTGCATCGCGAGAGCCGAACTGATTATAGAAGTTACCGTCTTCATCGTAATATACTGCATCGTTGGAAACCAAAAGAGCTGCGGCAATAAGGCCCTCTTCGTCCTGAAGAACTGCCTCACGGCAAGCAAGCGCTCCGTTGGAATGACCTGTTACGCCGATGCGAGTTACGTCAACGTAAGGAAGGCTTGCAACGTACTTTACACCGTCGTAAAGACCGTTTGCGTTGTTTTCGTCATCCCACCAGGTATTTGAGGGGATAACCTCGGAGTCACCGTGGCCATACATACTGATGGCGAGGACAACGTAGCCGCGGCGGGCATACTCAACATAGTTGAGGTCCTGCATTTCACGGTTATTGTACCAACCGTGGCTTACTACAATAGCGGGTGCCTTGCTATCCTCGGTTGCGTTTTCGGGTACTAACAGAAGGGCGTCAAGCTTGTGGCCACTGTCTGCTTCAATGGTAAGATCGTGATACTCAATTTTGCCAAAATCAGTCTGGAAGAAGGATGCACCAACCGAGCTGATAATGCAAAGAATCAAAGAGAGTACCAACACGAGCTTTGCTTTTGATTTCATTGTTTTTTCTCCTTTTTGTTTTGATTGTGCATATTCACTAAATTGTGAACAAGTTTACACGCTTCAATTATACTATATATACATTGATTTGTCAAGACATTTGCCTATTATTTTTTATATAAAAGGATTTTTTTTCAGAATATGGGAAAGCATCTTGATTTTGGTGGGGAAAAAATGTATAATAGACATAAAAGGGGGGCGAGACAATGAAGGATAGAATAAACAGAAACAGAGGCAGTCTTTTCAAAAAACGGCACTACGTGGGGATCATCAAGGAGACGGTGGATTACTGTGCCCGACTTTTCGGATATAAAAAGAAGCCCTATCTTTTTGAGACGGTCAATCCCGAGGGCGAGGTTATGTATATTTGCCGCGGCAGGGGCGGATGCTATGGAATATTCTACGACTATATGCAGTTCAGGAGAAGATTTGCCGACTATGACTTTGAGACACTGGAGGCTTATACCATGCTTCTCATCGCTCACGAGATGAGGCACTACTATCAGCTCCGTCAGCTTGACTCGAAAAATCCCGTAGAAAGTAAAGAATTGTTAGAAAAATGGCGGGAAAACGATGAAAATCCAAAATTCCCTTCAGATGGCTGTTCCCTGCTTGAATTTTATCTTCAGCCGATGGAGATCGATGCGGAGCTTTTTGCTTATACTCTGGTGGTATCATATCTTGACTGCCTGGTGGATCTCAGCTTTATTGATGAGGGATATATCGGTGAGCTTGAAAGATATCATATTGAGCTTTTCGGTAAGGGTGACGAGATGCTGTTCCCGAAAGGCGACAAGGAATAAGGAATTCTGACGCGGTTTCTCTGCCCTAATTTTTGTGGGCACAAATGCAAAAATCGGCGATAAGAATAAAAACTGATGTTTAATAGGGCAGTCTCATTTTTGAATTTGAGACTGCCCTCGTGCTTTTTTATTTGATTTCGCCATCGTTTCGGTCGAGCTCGGCAAAATACTCGCTCAGCTCGTGGAGATCGCGGCGAGACATACAGACCTCGGAATAGCAGTAATCCTGATTTGTAATAATGCGCCAGATCTTTTTCAGCTTGGTTTTGATCACGCCGAAAATAGTTTGATCCTGCTTATACTGAAAATGACCGCTGAGATAGGTTACTACGAAAAACATGTTGTCATCGTGCTTGTTGACTCTCATGCGAAGTCCCTCGTCACAGCCGCAGTTACAATCGATTATAAGCTCTTCCCTGTCATCGCTTCTTAAAATTGACATATTTTTACCATCCTACCTTGTATTGATAATTCAATTATATCATACCTGATGAGAAAAAACAATATTTTTTCTGTGTTTTTTTGCGATTTAGCGGCAATTCTGCGATTCGATGATGAAAAATCTTGATTTCAGGCGTGAGATATGATATAATTGTAGAAAATGAAACGACTGCGCGTCGTGCTGTTATAAAAAATCAGGGCGAACGGAATGATGAATATAAAATTTGATTACACATTGATTAAGGACGATATTGGCTACGGTATTGCCAGGGGCGACGGAAGGATCGTTTTTATCAAGGTTGGACTTGGGGGCGATATTTTCGGGTATGAAGGTAGGTACCTGAAAATGGCGGCGCGCCTGCGCGAAAGGTACGGCTGCAGCGTTATCGTTGCGGCGAATCCTCATGACGGTAGATCCCATGCCGAAATAGATAAGAAGGTTATAGAGGAATATATTGCTGAGCATAACTTCACCTCGACGAAGCTATACTTCTTCGGCCATTCAAACGGTGGAATAAAGGGGCTGGAGTTAACAGGCACTGGTGTGAAGTTCGAGAAAATGGTGCTGGTCAATATGCCGCTTATGATAAATTTCCATAAGACGAGGAGGTTTATCTCGGAAATACCCGAGACCAAGATCATCGCGATATACGGAGAGGGCGATCCCTCGTTTCCTTATCTTCCCTTCCTCCGCGGTAAGTTCGGTAACCTGAAGGTTCTGAGTGTTCCCCATGCGGATCATAATTTTGAGGGGATGACGGAGGAGTTTATAGGTTTTGGAGATGTGATTTTTTCTGATATGTGAATATAAAAACACGAGCCTAAAAAACGGACTCGTGTTTTTCATTGAATGATGTGAGCTATCGCCTCTCCGTTTGCGCGAAGCGCAACTCCACCTGCACGGAGTCCACACACTATGAAGCACATCATTTGAACGAAAAGTGCAACATCGTTCATTTGTGCCGTAGAACGGCAATGATGTTCTCGCTATGATCGAAATTCTTGCCCTATGTTTTGTTTCGTAGTATTAATTGAAGAAATCAACATTCTTCTAATAGCATAAGTCCCAAAGAAAGGCAAAAATGAAATCACCTACGGTGATGAAATCCAAGATAAGCTTGGATGAAATCTTCACACTTCGCGTTCAGGCGAAATCACCCCCCTTTAACCTGCCGTTAGACAGATTTCATCGCGTAGCGATTTCATCCACGTTAGTGGATTTATTCCGACGCAGGCGGATTTAGTTGAAAAAGACTCAGGATTGTATCCAACCCTGAGTCTTTTTCTGGTGCGGGAGATGTCGCGGCGTTAAGAAAACGATTGATAATCGTTTTTAGCGCGAAGACCGAAGACTGTGTTTGAGGTCTTCTCGCT
>JAZTXP010000069.1:0-65803 GCA_045636465.1 Eubacteriales bacterium | reverse complement strand
AGTTGTTAGTTAATGATATTAAGATATTAATTATATATTTATATACATATATTAAAAGTTGAGAAACTTAAGGTTTTATTATATAATTATATTTCTAAAAAATAATTTCAAAGTACATAGCAAAAAGCATTGATAAGCCTCCCACAGCCATCAATGCTTTTTAACTTTCAATTATATTATGTTATCAAGAACAAAACCTAATATGTTCCTCTCCCTCTGACACCAACATATCAACATTTTCAGATAAACCTAAAGCCTCATTAGAATACTCATATGCAGCCCTCAGGCCTCCCACACCAAGCTTGTGTGCAATCATAGCAAGAACTCAAGCCTATTATCAAAGTATTGACAGAAGAGGTTTATGACTAGCTCTGGAGCGAGCATATCTATAAAATAGTAGGGATGTGCCTGACAAAAAGATTTTACCAATTTGTGATCATCGTAGGGATCAGGGAAGCTTTCATCAACCTCATAGCAAAGATAATTTAACTCACACCATAGACTTAAGAAATGATGTTTACTAATAAAAAACTTGTGCTTCACCCCGTAGTGCACGAGTATCCCGTAGAACATTTTTAACTGGTCTTTATTTAGTCTGATTAGATTATTCTTTAATTGAATTCTTGTCATATCTACATCTTTCATACAGTCTCATTGTATAAATCTGCCTAACTATAACTATGGCATTATTAAACATTCATTTAATTTAGCGAATAATTATTCGTCAACATTCAAAAAGCTGACAGCCTTAATTTAGACTGCCAGCTTCCTTTTTTATCCATCGCATTTTTATATTTGTGCTCTCTGCTAGATAAATTATTTAATACCAATTTCCATCAAATAAATCTACACTTGAGTAGTAATTTTGAGCAAGCTCTTCAATAGTAAATTTCTTCTTTATAAGCAGGGCAGCAGTTATTAAACTCATATGATCTTGAGAATATTTTATAATATTTTCTATCAGCTGCTTTCTAAAGCCTTTGTCTTCATTCACCTTAAAAGGATTACTATCAAAAGCCTCTAAAAACTCTTCAAACTGATCAACTGCCATCATGTTCCCATGCACGTGATTCATTTTATACACGAACTTAAAGAACTCATGTAATCCCTCTGAACTGAGGCTCTCTAGTTCCTTCTTTAGTGTTTCTGTGACCTTGTTAACCTCATTTTCTTTATTATCCATATTTAATCCACCTTCAAAAATTATATTGAGCAATAGTAGAGCACCGGATTATCACCCTATATAATTTAGCAAATAAATAATAATTGTCTTTTCGAGTTGTTTTCATAAATGTTGCAATTGGTCAGATTTTGTGGTATAATAAGGAAAAACAAAATTTTATTAAAAAGAGTCTTGAAAAGCTCGAAATTCTCGAAAAATAATTAATGCAAAAATACTTTGGGTGAGGTGAAAACGAATGAAACCTAAAACAATACAACTTGTCGATACAAAAAACATCTCGAAGGAATGTAAAATCACGTTTATATTTGGCAATGGTTTAGACTTGGGGCTTGAAATGAAAACTAAATATACAGATGTGTACGATGACTATATAAAATCCCAATCATCATCAGATATTATTGCTCATTTCAAAAAAGAGTTAAAGTCAAAAGCGAATAACAATTATGAAAACTGGTCTGACTTTGAAATGGGAATGGCATCTTATGCTAAAACACTTGAAACAGAAAACGAGTTAGTAGAATGTGTTAGAGATTTCAAGGGTTTCATGGTGAAACATTTGGAAAAAGAAAATAAAAAAATATTGGAGCAGTTTGGAAATATTGCTAATAATCGTGCATTTCACCAAGAGGTTAATCGTTCGTTTAATGAATTTTACCATGGACTCATACCAAATGATATAACACAAATCAAATCTGTAATTGGAGAAAACACTATTGTTCGTAATTATATAACATTTAATTATACAATGTCATTAGAGGCTATTTTGAATATTAATTTTAAAAGTAGCCTTATCTATGAAAATACTCCTATTCACATACACGGAAAACTTGGCGAGGATGTTGTGCTAGGTGTTGACGATCCGGATCAGTTGATGGAGATCAAGTATAAAATTACAAAAAAAGGCGAACGAGCTTTTATCAAGACTCTTTTCAATAAGCAATTTGACAACACAAGAGTCGAAAACGCAAGAAAGGCTATAATGGACAGCTCTATTATATGTGTTTATGGCTTTTCGATGGGAGAATCTGATAATAGCTGGGTTTGGTTGATTTCAGATTGGTTAGAGAAAGATAAAAACCATCATCTTGTGTTCTATAAGCATAATACTCCAATCATAGACCCGCATAATTATGATCAAATTATGGATGTTGAAGATGAGATTAAAGTCCAATTATTGAAGAAACTACAAATAGACGATGATTCAGTTCTAGAGCAGATACATATTCCTATCGGCAAAAAGCTGTTTAATTTTTCTTTTAAAGAGATTGTACCACATACATTAAAAGAATCAACAGAGTTCAATCCCTTAGAAACATACGAACCCAAAACTTTTGTTATGAAATAATCTTTTATCGGAGGTTAATGTATATGGATATAAATACATGGTCTTTAATAATTGGAGTTATATCAATCGCCCTTGCTATAGTTTCAATGGTCACATCTTACTTTGAATCAAAAAAGAGCGCTCAAAATTATATAGAGACTCAAAAAGTGCTTGATGAAATTAAAAAAGTAGCTATCGATAATCGAAAATCAATTGGATATGCTATTTACGATGCAAATCGTATTTAATATGATGTAAGAATGCTATGTGAGGTAAGATTTATGAATTTGATTTATGAAATTTCGATAGCAGCTCAATTGGCAGGATCAATTATACTTTCATTTGGATGTTTTACGAAAATAAGAGAAAATGCATTAAAAATGTGTTTTCCTGGTAGTAATATTGCTTTAAGAGACAAAAACAATAACTGTATAATTGATAAAGGACTACTTCAGAAAAACGCACAAAAGATTATTTTAACAAGATATTCATTTATATGTTTGACAGTTGGATATCTTTTATCTATATTCTGTGGGGATAATACAAGAAAACCCTGGATTTCTTTTGTTATTGTGTTGTCAATAATCTCTTTAATGCTGTTGTTTGGCTATTTAATCTCTATAGTAATATCAAAAGAAATGTATAAAAGCGATCAGATAGTTCCGTATGAACAACTTGAAAAATTAGATGTAGATACATGTATAACTGAAGAAGAAATAAACAGTTTGCAATAGCACATTGGAGGATATTAATGAAAAAACTTTGATTTCTTGAAAAAGATTCCTGATTTTGAGACATTTGCGGACGTTGCGATTTTGGCGTAAAAGTTAATATACATAGACCCGGCAGCAAGAAAAACGAAAGCTGGAAGGTAAAATAACAATATAGCGTAAATACTTGCCATAGAGAGTTTGATTAGGATTTGCAAACATCCTGTGAACTTTATAAACAACCTATTCGCGAACACATTGAAACACGATATAATGCAGTCAGCAAAACTGAAAACGATGTGTTCAGCGAAAAGGATTTTACAGCAAAAGCAGGGAACCGCTGCAAAACAAGCCTAGCATTTTGAGGTTTACTACTAAACGATTCATAGGACAAAAATACTCAAAATGCTGTCAGCACAGAGATGATGGGTCTCATCGGCGCAGGTAACACCCCCATGGTTGGTATGACTGTTGCTGTTGCAGTAGCAATCGAAGAAGCTTCCAAATAATTTTTTGCGGGCATATTTTGGTGCTAACCGCCGTTTTTCGACAAGCTCGCAATAGGTTTCTATTGCTTCGGTCGCAAGAACGACGCTTATCCCTCAAAATCTGTACACTCAAAAAACAATTTGAACCGCAAGTGATTTGCATTTCTGCTTTGATTTATACTAGATAATTTAAGATTTGCTTTGATTCGTTTAAAAACAAAATCTTCAAATCATCCCTTGTAAAAATCCTTAAAGCACAAAAACATAATAAAAAAGTTGGACACATCATTTTGGAGAAATCCTCTGTGATGTGTCTAGTTTTTTATATAAATTTCAATACAAATTCAGAAAGGATTTTTACAATGAAAAAGCTGAAAATGACAAGCACAACTTTAACCTTTGAAGAAGGCTGCAACAAGTACCTCGAGAGCTGCCGGCAGAGGAATCTCCGGCAGGGAACTATCAACCACTACAAACAGAGTTACGCCCAGTTCTATAAATACTTCGATCCCAAAATGCCAATAGAAGATATAACCGAAAATGCCTACAAAGATTATGTCCTACACCTAAAATCTACATTGAATAACGACATCTGCATAAACTCTTATCTCCGTGACCTTATAACAACACTCCATTTCTTCATGAACGAAGGCTTAATACCTCGATTCAAAATGCAAGCCATTAAGGTAGATAAATCTCAAATTGAAACTTATAGCGAGGCAGAACTAAAACTTCTTCTCGAGAAACCTAACCTTAAGAAATGCTCCTTTACCGAATACCAGTGTTGGGTTATGACGAATTTTTTGTTTTCAACCGGTGTAAGACAGCGTAGCTTGATGCACATTCAAATTAAAGATGTTGACTTCGATACCAACGTCGTGTAAATAGACGGTTTTATAAGTGTAATCCTTGAGATGCTATGTTTATTATTGATATATATATTGCCCATATACCAAGGGATGTTAGTCCTATAATAAGAAAAGCTGAATTAGATATAAAAGGTACCAAGAGAAAATGTATAGCTAATGCTATCAATCCTAATAAAACGATTATGCTTTGGATAAATAGCGCCAATACTCTAGGATATAAATAGTATCTATATCCATATTGTTCCCCTTTTTTATTAAAGAGTTTACCCTCTTTAAGAGGTATAATTTTACGCAAAAAAGAGTCATCTTTAACTCTCAATTTTCTTAATGTATCATCGGAAAAATGTGCGTCAAAATTATTGCCAAATAAATCTGATAAGCACATTATCCACGGACCTACTAATCCTGTAATATACAATATGAGAGCCACATCATTCAAATAAAACACCCCCAAAAACAGTATTCAGCCTTGGTATAGCCACTCGCATTATAGATAGCAATAACGCACCTCTGAATATTTCTATGATAATAGTAAAGGATATATCCTATTAAAATTATAGCACAAAAATATTTTTAAGTCAAGAATATCTATGTTAAAGCATGCTCGCTTCCTTCACGCCGAATGAAAAAAACGAACTCCGATTTTTCAAAGTTCGTTTTTTCTTTTACATTAGATATTTTCGTGTATTACGATTTACTTGAATTAAGCAAAATTATTGTTAATATATCTGAACAAAGGAATGTTAAACGATACTAACGACGGTATCAATATAAATATTGATTGATAATTATTGATAAAGTCAATATCGTTAAAAATCGAAAGGACTACTTTTGCTATTAACGCAACACCGATAAAAACTAGTAAAGCTGATATCGTAAGCTGGTGTAAATCCCCCTTTGTTGTTTTAGTGCTTAACTTTCCATTGAAAATGTAATACGTACATATAAAATGACCTATAATGGGAATCAATAAAAACCAACTTAACTTTTTAATGTTTTGTCCGGAAATCATCAACTCATTCTTATATGTATTGCTAATTTCTTCATCCGTTACGATTTTCTTTTGATAATATTTTTGCGCTTCAATTACTTTCCCTTGTTCATCACATGAAAAGGTTTTATTACACGAAGGGCAGTAATACTCTTTGCCTATGACTAATATATCGTCGTGTGGTTTATAGCCGGTTCCTATAGAACAATAAGCTTTATGGTCGGGATCGCCCTTTCGAACTATCCTTTCATATCTTTTCTTCTGCAATTCTTTTCCACAACAATGGCAATATCTTTTCTTAAAGTACATCATCAAATCATCATTTTCATATACCTTATGCATTAAGCTTCTCCCCATTCGAAAAGTATGTTTGTCAATTTATCAAAATCAAATAAGTCGATTTTTACTATTGTATCGCAAAACAATAATATTGCCGGGTTTTTGTATTATAATTATAAGATTATTTATTGCTTTTCCTTTGCCAACTCTACCATTTCATCGATTTCGCTTTCTAAAGCAAAGTTACCGCCTTGAACGAATCCTGCATATAGCGCACCTGACTTGCTCTTGCAAAATACAGCAACAAGATTTTCCTCGCTGCTTTTTGCAGTTACACGACCGTTAATAATTATCTGAACCTCATCGGCAAGCGATATATTTCGAACCACAATAATGCCACCGTTATCGTAATGAGACTTTAACTGTTCGGCATTGAGATCGTCCACATTATCGACAACCATTACCTGCTCGTCATTCCAATAATCGCCCATTGAAAATCCATGTGTAATATACGCGTGAACATCATTAACAACTAAGCTTTCAATAGGCTCATCGGTAACAAAGTAGCAATTAAGATAAAGATTTTTTTCTTGACCGTTGAGAATAATTTTATCTGTCCAATATCTTAAGTATACGTGAGTTGATCCGTCTTCCTCCTCGGGAGTTTCAACCGTGTAGCCACACCAATGAATAAAATGATATGTCTGCTCCTTGCCTTGGTAGGAATACATATTGGCAATTGCACCATCTCCGTCAACAAGAAGGGAATGAGTCTTGCCGTCGGCATTTAACTCCTCAATTTGCTTATACAGAAATCCATATCTTTTAACCGCAATGTGGCCGTCAGAGTAACCGGGCTTGCCATTATCATTCATCACGTCGTTCAGATAAAAGTCATATTCATCGGTATGAATGTGAGTATTATCCCTATAGATTTCGTGCACCGCAGCCTCGGGAGAGAATCTATATCCTAAGGATAATAAAACACATAGTGCAATAAACGCAATTAAAGCCAGGCTTAGCACGGAATATAACGCAATTTTGATGCTTTTATTCATAATTAACCTCCTAGGATAAATAATTATCTGTGTTGATTATACTACAGCCGGATCTTTTTGTCAAATTTTCCCTTTATGAAGCTTTTAACAGTATTTTTATCTCATTGATTTGCACTTTTCATAAATCTTTTCCGCAACGTCAGATATGTATTCGCTTTCCTCAATAGAGCAGGATTTAAGCTCGGTTTTTGCAGGGAATCCCCAAATGCCGAACGCTTTTGGACCTATCCAGGTATGATACTCTGTTTTATCAAATATTCCTCGAAGAATTGATAATGATGCCTTTTTAGGACTTGTGAATATCAGCTTCATTGGATATTTGATAATTTTAGAAACGATTTTAGGATAGCCCGAGGTTATGTTAGTGGGAGTAATTCCGGGATGCGCGACTGCCAGATTTATGCCTTTTTCCTCTTTAAATAATTCGTGGAGAGCAAACATAAGGTATCTCTTAGCATTTCCGTAAACCTTCATATCGTTGTTTACCCGGGAAAAATCAATATCATTGATATCCACTCTGGAAAAGCTATGGGCTAAACTGCCCACCACAACAACTCGTCCCTTATTTTTCTTGATCTGTGGCATTAGTTCCTTGATCATATAATATGGCGATACAAAGTTTATCTGGAATACGTTGTCATACCCCGTAGAGCATTTATGTCGTGGAATATTGTATGCACCCGCATTATGTATAAAGAGGTCAATGTGATGCTTTTTGAGTCCTTCAACTGCGCGCTTTACCGATTCAATGCTCTCCAGGTTTGCGCTTACGCAGGATACGGTAATCCCGGGAAATTCAGCGCGAATTGCCTTCATATTATCCTCGGATTTATCTCTGCTTCTGTCTATGAGAATTAAATTCGCACCAAGTGATGCTATATGTCCGCAAAGCTCTTTGCCAAGTCCTCCGGTACTTCCGGTAATGGCAACGGTTTTGCCTTTTAGTGATGTTGTATTTTCTTCAAGCCAGGATGTAATATTCATAAAATTCTCCATTTAATTTATCTTGCGATATATATTCTATCATATATTTAAGGAAAAATATATAGTTTTTTGTAAAAAAATGTGTTGATTTGAAAAAAACTCTGTGGTATAATTAAAATAAAAACGAGGTTTTGCTATGAAATATGCTATAAACAAGGAATTTTTTCCTCTTTACTATTTTTCTGCTCCTGTGGTACATCCAAGGATCGCAGGATTCTTCGGCTCTTTATTAAGACCGCCAAGAAGCATATTCCATGATAAGGAGCTTGATGTATATACCGAAGAGATTGCCTCTTATGAAAACGGCAATATCAAGCTTTATATTATGTCTCCCAAAAATGCAGACGGCAACCTTCCTTGTATCGTATATTTTCACGGCGGCGGATTTGTTTACGGTGCTGCAAAAAATCATTACACCTTATGCAAGGAATATGCCTTGCGAGTTAATTGCAAGATAGTATTTGTAGATTATAGGCTTTCTCCAAAATATCAGTTCCCAATTCCCGCAGAAGATTGCTACACAGCCTATTTATGGACTATGGAGAATGCCGATAAATTGCATATTAATAAAGCAAGAATCGCTATTGCGGGTGACAGTGCCGGCGGTAACCTGACTGCCGCAGTAGCTCTTATGGCGAGGGATAGAGAAGTCCCCGCTCCGATTTTCCAAATGATGATATATCCCGTGACCGACAGAAGAATGATCACCGAGTCTATGAAAAAATTCGTAGACACTCCAATGTGGAACGGTAAGCTGTCGGTGGGAATGTGGAAGGCATATCTTGGCAATGTAGATCACGACCGTATTGAATATGCCTCTCCCATAGAGGCAGACTCCCTTTCAGGCCTTCCCGATGCATATATGGAAACGGCTGAGTTTGATTGTCTGCGTGACGAAGGTTTAGAATACGGCAGAAAACTCGAGGCAGACGGCGCGAAAGTTCACTTCTATCATACAAACGGAACGATGCACGCATTTGATTCTGTAAGAAGCGCTCCTACCACGAAAGCGGCAATTACCGAAAGAGTTGAATATATCAAAAACAAATTTAACACATAAAAATCAGGGCTGCTCAAAAGAGCAGCCCCTTTAGCATTATTTACTAACTTTGTTGCAGAAGTAGTTTATCGCGTATGTAGCGCCGATGATAACGCCGATGATAAGAAATACTCCGATCATACCAACGCCCATATACTTAAGGTTTTCAAAAAATCTAAGCGGTTCAAAAATTAAATCTGTCATTTTTGTACTCCTTTACAATTATAAGAAGAATGAAAGGACGATAGATCCTGCGATTACAGATGCGATCTGACCGGAAACGTTAACACCGATAGACTGCATAAGGAGGAAGTTTTGAGGATCCTCTTCCTGAGCGATCTTATGTACGATACGGCCGGACATGGGGAATGCAGAAATACCTGCCGCGCCGATCATAGGATTGATTTTTTCCTTCGCAACGAGGTTGTAGAGCTTGCCGAAGAGAACTCCGCCCATTGTATCAACCACAAAGGCCACAAGACCAAGTACCATGATGATAAGTGTCTGAGGATTGAGGAACTGTTCAGCAGTCATATTGAATGCAACTGTGATACCGAGGAAGATTGTGATAAGGTTTGCAAGAACCTTCTGCGCTGTATCGGAAAGGGAATCAAGAACACCACATTCTCTGATAAGGTTACCGAACATAAGGAAGCCGATAAGAGAACCCGCTCCGGGAACGAAGATACAAGCAACAACTGTAATGATAATGGGGAAGAGGATCTTAGTGGTCTTGGAAACACTGTTTGCCTTATAGGCCATTCTGATCTTTCTTTCTTCCTTAGTCGTAAGGAGCTTGATGAAAGGAGGCTGAATAATGGGAACAAGAGCCATATAAGAATAAGCCGCAACTGTGATCGCGCCTACGTACTGAGAACCAAGCTTGTTTGCAACAACAATGGATGTAGGACCGTCTGCCGCGCCAATGATAGAAATGGACGCTGCATCCTTGATCTCGGGGAAGAAGATGGAGGCCATACAAAGTGTGAAGAAAATACCGAACTGTGCTGCAGCGCCGAAGATCATAAGCTTCGGATTGTTAAGAAGAGGACCAAAGTCGATCATCGCGCCGATACCGATGAAGAGGATAAGAGGGAAGAGCTCGCTTGCGATGCCTGCTTCATATAATGTGTGAAGAGGCTCTGCGATGCCCGCAAATTCTTTATTAAGAATTATATCGGGATTTTCGCAGCAAGCGGATAATATCTCTCCGATATTGATGGTTGTTAATTCGCTGAGACAATTAGCGCAGTGGTAGTGATATGTAACGACTCCGGGGAAATTCATAAGAATCGCGCCAAAGCCCATGGGTAAGAGAAGGGTAGGCTCCATCTCTTTTTTGATTGCTAAATAGATCAGTGTGGCACCTACTATCCACATTATGATCATTTTCCAGTTACCGGGACCAAACCAGGACGTAACGCCACTGAACAGGTCTTGGAAGGTTTCAATAAAATTCATTTGTATATCTCCTTTTTTTATTTTTATCTTTGTATTGTTTCAACTTTAATAACGTTAGTGTTGCCTGGCTTACCACCTATCTGACCGCCGGTCAATACAACGTTATCGCCTTTTTTAAGGGAAAGAGTTTTCTTCGCGATATTAACGCCCTGATAAAATACTATATCAAGGGAATTGAATTCTTCGCTAAGAACAGGTGTTACACCCCAGCTAAGATTGAGCTGTCGCCATGCCTTTTCGTTGGTAGTGGTACCTATAATATCAACAGGTGCTCTAAAGCGGCTTACCATTCGAGCAGTCATGCCCGAAATAGAATTTACTACGATACATTTTGCATTCACATCGATAGCCATAGAGCAAACAGAGTGGGAAATGGCATCGAGGTTGTTTTTAATCTTATACTCTGTAGTAGCAAATCTACGAATGTAATTAATGTTGTTTTCTGTGAACTCAGCAATTTCTGCCATGTTTTTTACCGCCTCTACAGGATATTTTCCTGCAGCGGTCTCTCCGGAAAGCATTATAGCAGAGCATCCGTCATAAACTGCGTTCGCTACGTCAGAGATTTCGGCTCTGGTAGGACGGGCATTGTGAATCATAGACTCCAGCATTTCAGTTGCGGTAATTACTCGCTTGCCGAGAAGTCGGCACTTAGAAATAAGATGCTTCTGTATGGTGGGAACCTCAACGAAAGGAATTTCAACACCAAGGTCTCCTCTTGCAACCATAACGCCGTCTGCAACCTCGCAGATTTCCTCGATATTATCTACGCCGGCTCTGTTTTCAATTTTTGCAATAATATTGATATCCTTACCGCCGTTATTATCAAGGAAGTTACGAAGATCGAGAGCATCCTTTTTAGAGGAAACGAAAGATGCTGCTACGAAGTCAACGTCATTTTCAATTCCAAATAAAAGATCGGCCTTGTCCTGCTCGGAAAGATATGCCTTCTTAAGAACCTTATTTGGGAAGTTCATGCTCTTTCTGTCGGAAATAACGCCTCCTGCAAGTACGGTACAGTTAACGTTGCTGCCAACGATCTCGTCAACGCTGAACTTTACAAGTCCGTTATTAACCATAATAACGTCGCCAACGTTAAGGTCATCTGTCAGTCTTTCATAGTTAACGCTTACGATTTCCTGATTTCCAATGCGATCCTCGGTGGTAAAGGTGAATTTATCACCGTCAGCTAAGGTGATCTTTCCGTTCTCAAAGGTCTTGATACGGTACTCAGGCCCCTTTGTGTCAAGCATAATAGCGATGGGGAGTCCAAGACTTTCACGAACGGACTTGATCTTCGCGATAGTAGCGCCGTGCCCCTCGTGAGTTCCGTGAGAGAAGTTGAGTCTCGCCACATTCATACCGCTTTTGCACATTGCGCGGAGAATTTTCTCGTTATCGGAAGCGGGACCGATAGTACAAATAATTTTTGTTTTACGCATATTAATATCTCCAAATAGTTCAGTATGTGTAAGTTATATAGCATAATTTTTTAAAACAAATTACACCAAATATCATTATACCACAAGCTTTGAAAAAAATCAATACATATATGTTAAAAAAATAAAAATACCGCATTTATAATATGCGCGTGATAAAAACACAAGCTTAAATATAGTATTAGCAATAATCCGGCTGCAATACTGTTTTTACGGGGAGTAACTCGCAAAAAAAGACCTCGGCGATATCCCGAAGAAGAGAATACTTCCACAAGGGATCGCCAAGGCGATTTTATATATTCTGATATGCGTTAAACAGGGTGTCCATCAGGGCATTAGTAATATCCTTGCTTTTTCCGCCAACCCTAATGCCATCAACCGATTCGGCTCTTTTTGCAAGCTTGGTAGTGCTGGTAACGATCACCTCGTCGGCATTAAGAAGCTCATCTACTGTAAAGCCTCTCATAACAGTTGGAACGCCCAAAACTGCCGCGTTTTTAATTATGAATTTTCTGATTATTCCTGAAAGTATATCACAAGATTCGGGATGTGTTATCAGCTTTTCATCCTTGATTATGAAAATATTTGAGTGGGCGCATTCGGTAACTATTCCGTTTTTTACAAATATAGCCTCGTCGCATCCCAAGGCTTCGGCTCGGGTGGCCGCCATAACCGAGGGTAGAAGGTTAACGGTTTTTATATTACAATAGCCATACCTATTATCGGGTGCCGTTATCAGCTTCAGGGCATTGTTGTGGAGAAGAGAAAATTCCTTTACGGTAACTAAAAGATTTGCAGAATAGCAATCTATATATGAATGCTTTCTTTCATCGGCATCACGGCTTACAGAGATATATACAATATAGCCTTTATATCCCGATAATTTTATGAGCCGGTAAATCACCTCAAGAATATCTTCTTTACTCATTGAAAAGTATATATTCAGTGCTCTGATACCTGAAAAGAGTCTATCTATATGTTCGTCAGCCAAAAAGAGCTTTTCGGAGTGACCGATCATAACATCATAAACGCCGTCTCCAAAATAGATAAGCCTATCACTTAAGGGGATGCTTATATCCCCGCATCTTCCGATCCTTCCATTATAGTATGCGTAGCCTTCCATAAATTCTCCATATAAATTTTTTGCTTGCACATCCTATAGGCTTTTGAAGTTAATATTACCGTTTTATTTCTAGATAAATAACCAAGCCTTAAAATACCTTGCTTACAATGTTATACTGAAAATAATACCGCCATCAAAATCCTTGATAGTAAATCTTCTGTCCTCATATACCATATACGAGGGCCTATATCCGCCCTTTGGAATTGATATTGAGCCGGGATTCATACAGTAGTTATCACCAAAGCGCTCGCACTTCGGAATATGGGTATGACCGTGAAGCAATATTTCGCCCGAAGACAGTCGGGGTGGAGTATCCTGATTGTAGTGATGTCCGTGAGTTGCGAATATTCTTAATCCGTCAGCTTCAATATATCTGAAGTCGTCCATAATAGGGAAGCTTAACACCATTTGATCAACCTCTGCATCGCAATTTCCACGAACGCAAATGATCTTGTCACTTATCTCATTCAGCGCCGAGATAACCTGTTTAGGATTATATCCTGCGGGAAGATCATTTCTTGGGCCGTGATAAAGAACGTCGCCTAAAAGCACCAGCTTATCAGCCTTTTCCTTTTCAAATACACTTAAAAGAGCATTAGTGCAATCAATATCTCCGTGAATATCGGAGGCAATAATCAGTTTCATAGTCCTTTTCTCCTATTTTATGCAATAATCAAGATTATTGTACCATTTTTATGTGTAAAAATCAATACGCTAGCGAGAAATATTATAAAAATGCAAAATGTAGAAAAAAGTTGAAATTATTTTTAAAAAGTACTTGATTTTTAATAAGTTGTGTGATATAATTACTACAACTGTGCATATGCCTATTTGGCAAGACAGAAAATATCAGAACAGTCCTCTGCAAGCTCTCGCATGAATGTTCGAAGTAAATAAGGAGGCCATCAAAATGGAAAAGATCCAGGCTTTTGTAAGTGAGCAGCTTAAGACCGAAGTGCCCGCATTCGGTATCGGCGACAGTGTAAAGGTTTACATCAGAATCGTCGAGGGCGAAAAGGAAAGAACTCAGATGTTTGACGGTACCGTTATCGCAAGACACGGTGGCGGCATCTCCGAGACATTCACTGTTAGAAAGATTTCTTACGGTGTAGGCGTTGAGAAGACTTTCCCCATCCACTCTCCTAACGTTGAGAAGATCGTAGTATACCGCGAAGCTAAGGTTCGCCGCGCTAAGCTCTACTACCTCAGAGGCAGAGTTGGTAAGGCTGCTAAGGTTAAGGAAAAGATTTAATCTTAGTAAGTAATTTCAATGAAATTAACTAAAAAAGTGGCGTTCAAGCCACTTTTTTTAGTATTATGAGGATTACACAATGTTTTCGGGGAGCTTCTTTCCGCCAAGTATGTGGAAGTGGAGATGCTTTACCGACTGACAGCCGTCATCGCCTATGTTCGTAATAACTCTGTATCCGCCATCAAGCCCAAGCTTGGATGCAATATGGGGAATAGCTTCGAATATTTTGGATGCATATACGCTGTTTTCCTCGTTTATATCGTCAGCAGAGGCGATATGTGCCTTTGGAACCACGATGCAATGCATGGGGGCTTGAGGTGCTATATCCATAAATGCATAGCAATATTCGTCTTCATATACCTTTGTTGAGGGAATATTTCCCTTGATTATACTACAAAACAAACAATTCATATTTTTACCTTTCAAAAAGTTTTGACCCCAATGAAGATCATTATATTTATAATAGCACATTTTCAGAGAAAATTCAACCCCGAAGGTAAAAATATTACGGAGTATTTATGATTTACAGAAAAGCAGTCTTACCCGAATATCCGTGCAAGATCGATATGTGGGACGAATTATCCCGCGAGGATCGTCCCATAGTAGTCTACGGAATGGGCAATGGCGCAGATAAGCTTATAAAAAGATTTGAAAAATACGGAATAACCATCGTAGATTTTTTCGCTTCAGACGGATTTGTGCGCGGACATTCATTTCACGGCAAAAGAGTAAAATCATTTTCCGAGATAAAAGCAGAGTATTCTGATTTTGTTATCGTTCTGTCATTTGCGTCCAATCGCGATGAGGTGATCGCGCTGTTCGAGGATATCGACAGAAAGTATGATCTATATATTCCCGATATGCCGGTGGCAGGGGAAGAATATTTCGATAGAGAATTCTATAACAAGAACTATAACGATATTCTGGCGGCTTATGAAGCGCTGGCAGATGATAATTCAAAGAATGCATTTGCCAATATAATCAACTATAAGCTCACAGGTAAGCTTGGTTATCTCGAATCCGCCTATTCCGCAAAAGATGAGCTTTATAGCTTCATTGGCGGCGAGAAGTTTGAGAATATCATAGATGCAGGAGCCTATAATGGCGATACTGTAAGAGATTCAAAAAAGTATTTCCCCAACCTAAAAAAAGCCTATGCTATAGAGCCTGATCCCAAAACTTTCAAGAAACTCGCAAAATATTCCGAGGCAGAAGTCGACATTTTGGTAGAGTGCATCAATGCGGCAGTATTTGATAAGGATGGTGAATCATCCTTTTTCGGCAGTGCTAACCGCAATTCTTCCATATCATCAACCTCGTCCTACGAGCATAAGGATAATACGGTAGCCACAGTGAAGCTGGACGGTATAACCTCGGATAAAATAGACTATATTAAATATGATGTGGAAGGTGCAGAGTTTGAAGCGCTTCTCGGATCGGACAAAATCATATTGGAGCATAAGCCTACACTATTGGTTTCTGCTTATCACAGAAGCCGTGATATATTCTCCCTGATCAATTATATTCACGAAAAATACGAGTTTTACAATATATATCTTCAGAGGCTCAGAGCAGTACCTGCCTGGGAAATCGATATAATTGCAAAATTAAAATAGGGTATTGCAAAAGTATTATAATTGTGATACAATTATTTCATAAAAATGTTTTTTACAGAACGGAGTGACTATATGAAAAGACCTGAGCTTTTGTCACCTGCAGGCAACTTTGAAAAAATGCGTTCCGCTATTCTTTACGGCGCAAACGCGGTATATCTAGCGGGAGAAATTTTCGGCATGCGCGCTGCGGCTGATAATTTTTCTATAGATGAGCTTCGCGAGGCAGTTAAGTATGCCCACGAACGGGATGTAAAGGTATATCTTACGCTTAATACAATGCCAAGAGAATATGAATATAAGCTCTTGCGCGGTTATCTTGCCGATCTTGCCGATATAGGCCTTGATGCTATGATAATCGCAGATATTGGAGTATTGATGCTTGTAAAAGAGCTTTTACCCAATATGGAGATCCATATTTCCACCCAGGCAAATGCCGTAAGCGCGGCAGATTGTAAGGCTTGGTATTCTCTCGGCGCAAAAAGAGTAGTTCTTGCGCGCGAACTTACTCTTGAAGAGATCAAGGCTATAAAAGCAGAGATTCCCGAGGATCTTGAGCTTGAGTGTTTTATTCACGGCTCTATGTGCATATCATATAGTGGCAGATGCCTTCTTTCGGGTCAGATCGTAGGCAGGGATGCCAATAGAGGTATGTGTGCGCAGCCCTGCAGATGGAATTATACAATTCGCGGATACGAGATCAGTGAGGAGAAGCGCCCCGATGCTTCATTACCCATTGAGGAGATCAACGGCGAAACCTTTATTATGGCAAGCCGCGATACCTGCACCATTGAGCATATACCCGAGCTGATAGAGGCAGGTATTGATTCCTTCAAGATCGAGGGCAGAATGAAATCTGCATATTATACCGCTGTAGTAACCAACACCTATAAAATGGCTATTGATTCTTATTTCAGCGGTAATTATCAATACGATCCTCTTTGGTATCGTGAGCTTGAGTCAGTAAGCCATAGAGACTATGCAACAGGGTATTATTATTCCAACTCCCATACCGATGCTAACTTGACAAAAAACAACGGTTATATAAAGGATAAAGCTTTTTTAGCAGTTGCCGTTGGCTACGATAAAGAAACCGGACTTGCCGAGTTTACCCAAAGAAACAAAATGGTTGTAGGTGATAAGATTGAGTTTTTAACTCCCGGCAAAGTGGGAAGCACCCTGACTGTGACAAAGCTCTATGACGAAAATATGAACGAGATCACAGGAACGAGCCATCCCTATATGAGATTCTTTATGCCCGTATCCGTTGAGATCAAGCCGGGAGATATAATCCGCGCATCTTAAATACGTGAGGTAGATATGATAGAAATATTCAAGGCCATAATACTTGGTATTATCGAAGGAATAACCGAATGGCTTCCGGTAAGCTCTACAGGACATATGATCCTTGTTGACGAGTTTTTGAAACTAGATGCAAGCGAAGGCTTCAAGGAGCTTTTTTTCGTCGTAATACAGCTTGGCGCCATTCTTTCGGTTCCCGTTTTGTTTTTTGATAAGCTCAATCCCTTTGGAAAATCAAAAAGCGAAGAGCGGAGAAACAAGGTTTTATCATTGTGGTGCAAGGTCTTAGTTGGTGTTGCCCCTGCAGGAGTGATAGGCGTTCTTTTTGACGATTGGTTTGACGAGCATTTTTATAACTACGTGGTAGTCGCTCTTGCCCTTATCATTTACGGCATAGCCTTTATAGCAATAGAGAAATACAGAGAGAAAAGGGAAGTCAACACCTTCGCCGTAAATGATGTTTACGATATAACATATAAGGATGCTATAAAAATAGGTCTTTTCCAGGTACTTTCGCTTATTCCCGGAACGTCAAGATCGGGCTCAACCATTATTGGTGGTATGCTTTCAGGCGTGAGCCGTAGCGCGAGCGCTGAGTTTTCCTTCTTTATGGCAATCCCCATTATGCTTGGCGCATCGCTTTTGAAGATACTGAAATTTATTTTGGCAGGCCTCGCAATGACAGCACTCGAGGTTTGGATGCTCATAGTTGGCATAGTCATTTCATTCATTGTTTCATTGGTATCTATAAAATTCTTAATGGAATTTGTACGCAGACATAATTTTACCGCTTTTGGAATATATCGCATCGTGCTTGGAGCTGTTGTGCTTCTGTATTTCGCCTTAAGCTGAAAAAGGCTTTTGGAGTTACCCAAGCTTCGCATCTTGCATCTATATAACATAAAAACGAGAAAGCTCGGCGAAAATATCGCTTTGCTCTCTCGTTTTTTAGTTGGTACATAATAAAGGGTTAACCAAAGGTTATAATTCCGTTTTCATCGATTGAGGCGATTTTTGCCAGCGATTCTATGCGGTAGCCGTTTTCGCGGATGTTATTTCCTCCGTTTTTGTAGAGCTTTTCTATAGCAATTCCTGCTCCCACAAGCTTTGCACCGGATTTTTCTACCATCTTGATCAAGGCCTTAAGCGCGCTTCCGTTAGCAAGGAAATCGTCAATAATGAGAACTGTGTCGTCCTTGGTAAGAAAATCCTTATTGCAATAGAGGTCGTAAACTGTTCCGTGTGTATATGAAACAACTCTGGAGACTATGTATTCGTTTGTGTCAATAAGACCGCGTGTCTTTTTTGCATAAACTACAGGTACTCCAAAATGGATAGCGGCAAGACAAGCGATGCCAATACCGGTTGATTCCACGGTGAGGATCTTTGTAACTCCCTCGCCGCCAAAAATATCGTGCCATTCTTTACCGCACTTCGACAAAAGATCTACGTCCAGCTGCTGATTAAGAAAGGAGTCGACCTTTACTACGTTACCGGGTAATACCTTTGCATCTTTTTGAATTCGTTCTTCTAAAAGCTTCATAATTAAATACTCCAATCTATGTTTATTTATTAATTTTTTCCCAATTGATTTTTTTTGCGCCGACGGCTTCGAGGAAATCATTTGCTTTAATGAAATGTCCGCATCCGAAAAATCCGTTAAATGCAGACAGAGGGCTCGGATGAGCGCATTCAAGTATCAGATGATTTCTATTCGTGATGAGCGATTTTTTGGCTCTGGCATTTGCGCCCCAGAGCATAAAGACAACGGGAGAATCTTTTTCGTTTATAATTTCAATGATTCTGTCGGTGAGTATCTCCCAGCCTCGACCCTTATGGCTTTGAGGAGCGGCCTCTCTAACTGTTAAGGTAGTATTCAGAAGAAGCACACCTTGTCTCGCCCAGCCCACAAGCTCGCCCGTATCAGGCTCGGCTATTCCCAATTCGCTATGTAATTCCTTGAAAATATTCTTTAGCGATGGGGGAAGAGGAGTACCTTCCTTTACAGAAAAGCAAAGTCCGTGTGCTTGTCCCTTTCCATGGTACGGATCCTGCCCGAGAATAACCACTCGCGTATCCTTATAGGATGTATATTTCAGAGCATTGAAAATATCGTTCATCGGCGGATATATTGCCTTTGTGAAATATTCTTTTTTCAAAAACTCGCGCAACTCTAAATAATACGGCTTCTGAAATTCATCTTTTAATACCTGATCCCAATCATTTCCGATAAAAACCATCTCGATCACACTCCCTTCATATATATTTTACCACATAATTCTACCAAAATCAATAGTATTTTACATACTTAATAATATTTTATTTTTTCGTTTTGAACTTCTATTTGTAAGCGAGTGAAATGCGTTAATATGATATTACGGATATAATTTCGAGCAGAAACGCAAAAAACGATCTCCTATTGCTGGCAGCTTCAGAGACCGTTTTATATATTAATCAAAAACTGTACCAATACATTTTTTGCACTGATCGGGAGAATATGTCCATGAGTCGAGATGTGTTACCTTGTTCGTATCTATAAAATACTGGAGCGGCGCATCAAATTCGCTTTCCGAATAGGGATCTATTATTATCAGCTTGATCTTCATTTTTTCGGGAATTATACTCTTTATGTAAACGGTAACTGATTGGCCGACTGAAAGATCATCACGAAACTCGGCAAGTCCTGCAAGGTTGGGTTTAAGCTCTACGAATATGCCATAGCTTTCAATGCTCCTGACAATACCGCATACAGTTTCTCCCTCATTGAATAGCTCTGCATTTTCTTCCCACGTTCCAAGAAGCTCGCGCTCCGAAACAAATATCCTGCCTGCCTCGTCTATCTCCTTGACTACCGTGTATATCCTTTCACCCACGCGTAGCCGATCCCTTGGATGTGATATCCTTGATACGGATATAGAGTCTATAGAGAGCAGAGAAATTATCCCGCACCCTATATCAACGAAGGCCCCAAAGCTTTCTATGTGAGTAACGCGTGCTGGAATGATATCACCCGGCATAAGCTTAGATGTATATTCCTTTATACATTCTTCTTGTGCGGCTCTTCTTGACAGTATGGCTATGATATCTCCTCTTTGAGATCTTACCAATTCTTTAACCTTAAATACTACCGCTTTTCCGACGCGTGTCAGTATGGCTATATCCCTTGGCTCCTTGCCAAAGCAGGGATAAAGTATTTCGTCTTTTGGGATGATACCCTTTATTCCATCTCCAAGCTCAACGTGTAAATTCAGCTTGTGATCGCATAAAACTGCCGTAGCCTCCAAATTAATGTTATCCTTAATGGCTTTTTCAAGCCCCTCATAATTTCTTAAGTAGCTATAATTTTCCTCGCTTGTTAATAGGCTCCCCTCAGGCATAAACTTATTCATCTTTTTACCTTCCCAGTTATAAATTATCAACTATAGGAGTCTATGCTGTAATAATCCGAATTATTACTATCGAAAAAATTATGGTACTTGTAAATTAAAAATTTTCGTCGTTCTTATCTATCCCCAATCCGAAGCTCACCTGAATAGCATTGTTTACCGAATTCATTGTCACATCGTCAAGATGTCCCATTTTTTCCTTCAATCTCTTTTTGTCGATAGTTCTTATCTGCTCGAGAAGTATGATGCTGTCTTTTGCAAGACCGGTGTCCTCGCCCGGCACGTCAATATGTGTAGGAAGCTTTGTTTTGCTCATTTTGGATGTAATAGCTGCCGCAATGACCGTAGGACTATATTTGTTTCCAACGTCATTTTGCACTATAAGCACCGGCCTGAGGCCGCCTTGCTCACTCCCGATAACAGGGCTCAGATCAGCATAATAGATATCTCCGCGTTTTATGTTCATTGTTGCACACCGATGTTCTGTATTAATACAAAACGTCCCATCTCCTTAAATTACTACCTATATTTTGTCTGGATTTAGTAATTTCTAAACAGAAAAAACGTTTTTATTTGATATTATTATTTTATGAAATATAAATAACTTTGGTTATTTAACCTTTTGTATAAAATATTCGATTTTACTTGCAAATTAAAAAAGATTATGGTATAATGGTGTAACAAAATTAAATGAGGTATATGTTATGTCGAATATTTGGCACGATATTGCGCCAAAAAGAATAAATCCCGAGGATTTTATTTGTGTGGTAGAAATTTCAAAAGGTAGCAAGAAAAAATACGAGCTTGATAAGGAAACGGGGTATATTATACTGGATAGAATTCTTTACACGTCAACACACTATCCTGCAAATTACGGATTTATTCCCAGAACCTTTGGTGATGACGGAGATCCCCTGGATGTTCTTTTACTTTGCGCAGAACCCCTTGAACCCCTATCCTTGGTAAGAGCTTACCCGATCGGAGTTATTTCGATGATAGATAACGGAAGAAACGATGAGAAAATAATTGCGATCCCATACAACGATCCTAATTATAATAATTACACCGATATTGATCAGCTTCCAAGTCACATCTTTGATGAAATGCGTCATTTCTTCTCGGTATATAAAAATCTGGAAAACAAGGAAACCGCAGTCAATGAGGTCAGCGGAAGAGAAGAGGCAAGCAGAATCATTCAGGAAGCGATCAATAATTACGTCGAGCATTTTTGCAGATAACTGATAATATATCTCCGAGAATTGAAAAATATACGTTTCAATACGTTTCTCATTAACAAAGGGCTGCCTCTAAAAACGAGACAGCCCCCATTAATTTTTACACCTTGGATTCTATTCCCTCAGCATCGCCGAAGAGAAGAGAAATGCACCACACGCTTGCAATAGCTATCAAAATGTATATGATTCTGGCTAACAGCATAGTGCTTCCGCCGGCGATCCACGCCACTAAGTCGAAGGAGAATAATCCCACGAGTCCCCAGTTTATGCCGCCGATTATAGCCAGCAGGAGGGCGATTTTATTTGCGATCATCATAATAAATTTAGGCCTCATTTCATTTTTGTAGGGAAGTCCCCGAGTATATTTTTTCACTGAAACAGAAAAATATACATGGTGCTAATCATCAAACGAAGGAATATTTTCTCCAAATTCATCGCGCAGCTTTTCCAGCGCCCGTTTCTCAATTCGTGAAACGTAAGATCTGGATATGTTGAGATATTTTGCGACTTCTCTTTGAGTTTTCGGCATGTAACCCTTAAGGCCATATCGCAATACGATTATTTGATTTTCTCTTTTATCAAGCGATTTGTCAACAAATTCCCTGATTTTCTCTACATATTCCTTAAGATCAAGATTTCTTTCTATAGGCTCCTCAATTCCTATTATATCAAGGTAGGTAAGAGGATTGCCATCCTTGTCTATGTCTATTGTGTCGTTGATTGATACGTCGCACAGGGTTTTCTTTTTGCTTCTGAAAAACATAAGTATTTCGTTTTGAATACATCTGGCACCGTATGTTGCGAACTTAGTTCCAAAATCATTTTTAAACGAGTCAACGGCTTTTATGAGTCCCAGGCTTCCTATTGAGAGAAGCTCGTCGGGATATTCATATGATGCGTAATATTTTTTGATTATATGAGATACAAGTCTGAGATTGTGCTCAATGATCTTATCGCGAGCAGACATATCACCATCCTTCATTTTCTTGAAAAGCAAAGCTTCTTCGCTCTTTTTTAGTGGTGGTGGGAAGCTGGCGGCTTCTTCAATACCCAGGATTAGGGAGATAAAGCGAAGCAGAACGTTAGATAACTTAATCATATTTCCTCCGGACAATAAAATAAAAACCACATAGCAAAGTAGTTTTTACTATACTATGTGGGAGGTCTTGTCTTCTTTCCTTGGGATCATATCTTTATTTCCGGCAACAATGATATAATATCCCGCGCCGGGGATACATCCAATAATTTTTCTGTAGATAACCTTGGTGGCTTTTGCATTGATTTTTGATATATGGGTCTGAACGCAGCTGACAGTGGGCTTTCGGTTATACGGAAAAGCATATTTCAAAATATTCTTTGTCGATTGTTGCTTGTGATTGGTATGAGCGAGAAAGGAGAGTATCATTCTTTCGGTTTTGGTAACATTAAGATCTTTGAGATAATATGTAGCTATTTTGACGTTACAGCGAGAATCTAACCCCATATACGCATATTGACCGAAGAGGGGTAAATTTCTATCGTAAAGATATAGAAGCATCTGCTTGCCGAGATTTCCGGAAAGAATAGCATAAGGGAATATTTTATCAAATACATAAGGGCTTCTGCATTTTTTAGGCTCATTTGCAATGGCAAACACCGGTACAGGAGCGATACTGCGCAGCTTTTGGACAAAGTCCGCCGTATCGGGCAGATCATTAGGCTCATATATCAGAATTGCGCGGTAAAGAGTGGAAAGTTCATTCAAAGACTGACTTGGTGTGCATGGATACGAAAGAACCTTCATATAATAAAATATGTCGGACAGCGAGACCGCATTTTTTAGTTTTTGACTGATTATTAATACCATAGGCGCTTCCTCCTAAGTAAAATTATACTGATTTTATTTGATTTTGTCAACGGTATAAAAAATAATATTTGAACAAATTACAAATTTTTAAAATATCTATTGCATTTTTGAAAATATTCTGCTATAATAGTAACGTTGATATAAAGATTCCGTGTGTCGGGTGGAGCCATACCAGCCGGGGCGGTAGCGGTGCCTTGTACCTGAAATCCGCTATAGCAGGGGTCCATTCCTTTTTTAAGGTTTATTCTTGTGTAGTCTGCACTTTTATTGTTTGTGTTGAAAAATGGGTCTTACGCAACGTGAGGCTGTGAACCATGTCAGGTGGGGAACCAAGCAGCATTAAGCGGTTTATCGCGTGTGCCGTAGGGGTGCCTGTTTGGAGCAAACGTAATTGTTACCGTATGTAAGGGTATTATCGAAATTTAGGTGTATGGCTCTATCCGACACATGGAGTGTGTAAAATGGCGCGTATGCGGATCTACCATTGTGTACCGCTGCGGGCTTTTTTGTTTTGGAGGGATAGATGTCTGATTATAAAGCGTTATACAGAAAATGGCGTTCGCGAGACTTCAACGAGGTATATGGCCAGGACGGTATTACCGATATACTCAAATATGAAGTAAAAAATAATAAACTTTCCCATGCCTATCTTTTTTGCGGTTCCAGGGGAACGGGTAAGACAAGCTGCGCCAAAATTTTGGCTCGCGCGGTCAACTGTCTGAATCTCAAGGATGGCAATCCCTGTAACGAGTGTGAATCCTGCCGTTCCATCCTTTCAGGCGTTTCAATGGACGTTATTGAAATGGATGCGGCAAGCAACAACGGAATAAATGACGTCAGAGATATGCAGGATGAAATATCCTTTACTCCGGCATTGCTTAAATACAGAGTGTATATCATAGACGAGGTTCATATGATGTCTGGCCAGGCATTTAATGCTCTCTTAAAGACGCTTGAAGAGCCTCCCGAATACGTAATATTTATTCTTGCTACAACAGAGTATAATAAGTTGCCCACCACTATTGTTTCCAGATGTCAGAGATTTGATTTCAAGCGAATCTCGTCCGATGTGATAGTTAAGCGCCTCTTTGAGATTGCAGATGCTGAAGGGATCAAGCTTACTCGGGATGCTGCAAGAGTAATTGCCAGAATTTCCAGAGGCGGTATGAGAGATGCTATAAGCCTTCTTGAACTCTGTTCAGGTGCGCGTAGGGAGATAGACGAGCGACTTGTATTCGATACCGTTGGAAGCGGAAATCGCGAGAGTGCGTATAAGATAGTCGGAGCGGTTGGTGCTTCGGATTTTGATACTGTGTATTCGATAATTGATGATATTGTAATGAAGAGCGGAGACCTATCGGTATTCTGGCAGGAGATAATTGACACCTATCGTGATATAATGGTAATGAAGAACTGTGTAAATGCTCAGAAATATCTTGACCTCACAGATATGGAGTATTCGGCAATATCCTCTGTTGCCCAATCGTTTTCTATGGCGAAGCTGTCTTATCATATCACTATACTCGAATCCGCTATGGCGGATATGCAACGCGCCTTTAATTCAAAGCGAAGCATAGCAGAGATAGCCCTCACCCGTATGTGCGATGCCAAAACAGTAACAAGTATTGAGTCACTCGCCTTAAGAGTGGAGGAGCTTGAAAAAAGCATTTCTATGATGAAGCTAGGCGTTCCTATGGTCACTGTAAGCGAGCCTGTCAATACGGCTAAGACCTCGCCTGCCGCTAAGGTAGAAAAAGAAAAAGCAGTGCCGGCTAATAATGATAAAAAAGAAAAAACGGTAGATAATAAGGAGCAGAATTATTCTTCTTGGGGTTATATTCTTGAAAGAATTTCCGAGCTTAAGCATTCGCTCAAAAGCGGTCTTTCATCTTCCAAGGTGTACAGAATGGGTAATACGTTCACGATATATCTCAATCCCGTATTCTGCAATATACTCTCAGGAAATAAAAACGATATTGAGCTTATTCGTGGCTTGATTGCTGAAAAGGAAAAAGAACCGAGAGAAAAAATTGTTATCGAGCTAAAGCTTTTGGAAACCAAGAGTACTTCCTCTTTTTCTGACTTAGATTCATTCTGATAATTAAATAAATGTTAATATAAAGGAGAGACAATAACAATGAAAGTTAAATTACCTCAGGGATTAGGCGGTGGCCCCTCGAATATGCAGTCCATGCTTAAGCAGGCGCAGAAGATGCAGGAGGAAATGGCTGCTAAACAGGCAGAGCTTGAAGAACGCGAGTACGATATATCAGCCGGCGGTGGAGTAGTTAATGTTAAGATCAACGGCAAAAAGGAAATTCTTTCTGTTAAGCTTGCCGAAGAAATTGTAGATCCCGATGATATCGAAACACTTGAGGATCTCATCGTAGCCGCAGTTAACGAAGCAATAAAGAAGGTAGAATCTGTTTCCTCTGCAGAAATGGGACAGATCACCGGTAATATGAACCTTCCCGGAATGTTCTGATATGGCTGAATATATAGCACCTATTCAAAGACTTATTGAGGAATTCCGCAGGCTTCCCGGTGTTGGTTCAAAAACCGCTGCGAGGTTTGCTTTCTCGGTTCTTAGCCTCACAGATGATGAGGCAGCCCGTTTTGCCGATTCTATCAACGGTGTAAAGCGCGACGTATTTATCTGTCCCACCTGCCGTGGATTGACAGATAAAAACGGCGAATGCGATATTTGTCAGTCCGAAATGAGAGACAAATCTCTCATTTGCGTGGTTGAAAACGCGAAGGATATAATTACCATGGAGAAGATACGCGGATTCAAGGGCGTTTATCACGTTCTTGGGGGAACGCTTTCTCCTATTGATAATGTTACTCCAGACGATCTTAATATCGCTGAGCTTATTGAAAGAGTAGAGAAGGAAGATATATCGGAGATCGTAATTGCTACTAATCTGACTCCTGGCGGTGATACCACTGCCACATATCTTGCAAAGCTGTTGAAGTCCTACGACGTCAAGGTTTCAAGGCTGGCGTACGGAATCCCCGTGGGCGGCGACATTGAGTATACCGATGCGGTAACGCTTCGTATAGCTCTTGAGGGCCGTCGTTATTACAACAATGACTAAAATTCTATAGTACCAACCTAAGGCTAGCCTTTTTCTCGGCTAGCCTTTTGCATTTTTTACGGTATTGAAACTGATCAAACAGTACATCCCTTATACTTAAGTCTGAGATTGTCGGCTATCATTGCGATGAATTCACTGTTTGTTGGCTTCCCGCGGGAATTATGTATAGTATAACCGAAGTATGAGTTAAGCGTATCAACATCTCCTCGATCCCAAGCTACCTCTATGGCATGACGTATAGCGCGTTCAACTCTCGAAGTCGTGGTTTGATACTTTTTGGCAACGGTGGGGTATAGCACCTTTGTTACAGAGTTAATTATTTCGTTATCGTCTATTGTCATTAAAATTGCCGAGCGCAGATATTGATATCCCTTAATGTGCGCAGGAACACCGATTTGATGAATAATCTTTGTAACCTGTGCCTCCATATCTGCATAAGGATTTGAAGTAGCACTGGTGGACTTTGCGTGTTGCTTGACAAGCGCTTCTATATGACCGGCAATTGACGATATATCGAAGGGCTTCAATAAGCATACGTCTGCGCCGGCCTCAGATGCTTCAAGCAGAACGCTTTGCTTGTTAATAGGTGATGTAAGAATGAATTTTGGTATGCTCTTAAATCCAAGATTATTCTTTGCGCGTATAATACCAATACCGTCTACTCCGGATATCCAGAGATCCACAATAACTATGTCGTAGGCATTCTTTTCGAGAAGCGTAATCGCGTCATCTCCGTTTGCGGCTTGCTCTACGTAACGGTATCCAAGTCTTGTCAGATCGTTGGCGAGCTGTCTCCTTTCTTCGCTATTTTCGTCACAAATCAGTATTTTTGTGTTTACTTCCATGTTTCTTTCTCCTTTGTTTGATGTAAAATGGTAAAAAATGGTAAAAACTGATGTAACATAATTGTATCACAAATAAGTTGTAAAATCAAGATGTAAATTAGCGAAAAAATAACCAAAAATTTATGTTAAAAAATGGTAAAAATTACCAATTCTGCGCGAAAAATATCTTTTTTCGACGGCAAGCGACAAAATATTATAATTTCCGTCAAAAGGAGGATTAGTATCTTTTCATGAGATTGTTTTCGATCGGGCGCATTATGACAAAGAAAGACTTGAGGATGAGAAGTCTTAAACATATATATATGAACTTAATTCATACTTTAACAAAAAATTAACAATAAAAAAATAAAAATTGATTTTTGTTATTGAAATAACATTCATATTATGATATAATGTATATGTGAAAAGTTGGGAATTTTTTCGACTTTTACAATAAACAGAATATAATTTTATGATTAGGAGATAAATTTATGAACACAAATGTTACTAACAATCGTTTTGTAAATGAGTGGATTGCTGAAATGGCAAAAATGGTTAAGCCCTCTGAGATCATTCTCATTGATGGCACCGATGCTCAGGCAGAAGAGCTTCGTAAGGAAGCTTGCTCCACAGGCGAGATTATCAAGCTCAATCAGGATGTTTTGCCCGGTTGCTATCTTCACAGAACCGCTATCAACGACGTTGCCAGAGTTGAGAACCGTACCTTCATCTGCACCAGCAAGAAAGAGGATGCAGGTAACATCAATAACTGGATGGACCCCGCTGAGTGCTATTCTAAGCTTTCTAAGCTTTACGAGGGCTCTTACGCAGGTAAACCTATGTACGTAATTCCTTATTCTATGTCTGTAGTAGGCTCCGACTTCGCTAAGTACGGTATCGAGCTTACCGACTCCATTTACGTAGTTCTTAATATGCTCATTATGACAAGAGTTGGAACAAACGTTCTTGAGGCTCTCGGCGATAGCCCCGATTTCATTAAGGGTCTTCACGCAAGAGCAGATATTGACGAGGAGAAGAGATACATTTGTCATTTCCCTGAGGATAACACTATCTGGTCTGTAAACTCCGGCTACGGTGGAAACGTTCTTCTCGGTAAGAAGTGCTTCGCGCTCAGAATTGCGTCTTACCTTGGTCGCAAGGAGGGCTGGATGGCAGAACATATGCTTATCCTTGGCGTTGAATATCCCAATGGAGAGATCAAGTACATCAGTGCCGCATTCCCCTCCGCTTGCGGCAAGACCAATCTTGCTATGCTTATTCCTCCCGAAATTTATAAGAAGAAGGGATATAAGGTTTGGTGCGTAGGTGACGATATTGCTTGGCTCAGAGTTGGTCAGGATGGTAGACTCTGGGCAGTTAACCCCGAGAACGGCTTCTTCGGTGTTGCTCCCGGTACCAACGAGCATTCTAACCCCAACGCTCTCCATACATCTATGAAGAACTGTATCTTCACAAACGTTTGTCATAATCTTGATGACAATACCGTTTGGTGGGAAGGTCTTAACGACAATCCTCCCGTTAACGCGCTTAACTGGAAGGGTGAAAAGTGGGATTACACCAAGTATAACAAGGCTGATAAGGTTAACACCTCCGGTGCTCATCCTAACTCCAGATTCACCGCAATGGCTGAAAATTGTCCTTGTATCTCCGATAAGTTTAGCGATCCTGCAGGTGTTCCTATTTCTGCCATCGTATTCGGCGGCCGTCGCGCAAAGACTGCTCCCCTCGTATATCAGTCCACAAGCTGGCAGCACGGTACCTTTGTTGGTTCTATTATGGCATCTGAGACAACAGCAGCTGCTGCAGGTGCGGTAGGCGTTGTTCGCCGCGATCCTATGGCTATGCGTCCCTTCGTTGGTTACGATATGGGTGACTATTGGGCACACTGGCTTAATATGGGCAAGAATATCTCCAACGCTCCTAAGATCTTCCATGTTAACTGGTTCAGAACCGATTCTGAAGGTCACTTCATCTGGCCCGGCTTCGGTGATAACATGAGAGTTCTTCTTTGGATCCTTGACCGTTGCGAAGGTAATGTTGACGCAGTAGAGACACCTATCGGTTATGTTCCTCACGCAGAGGATATCAACCTCGAAGGTCTTGATATCACAAGAGAAACTCTTGAAGGTCTCCTTGATGTTGATAAGGAGCTTTGGCTTGAGGATTGCAAGGGTATCAGAGAATTCTACGCTCAGGTTGGCGAAAGAGTTCCTGCAGAGCTTTACGGTGAGCTTGAAGCTCTCGAGGCAAGACTTGCAAAGTAATTTTCAAAAAAAGTTAAACCTCACCCCAACATTTATTATAAAACCAGAACTTTTAATGCGAAAAATGCCGCTCTTTTATGGGCGGCATTTTTTGTTTGATATAGTTTAAATACGGATATATATCGATTAAAAGAAGCTTTTGCATTGCATATAACAATGTAATGACTTATCTAATCAGCAGCAACAACACAAATGTAACAATAAAAGCAATCACACCTTCGGTAAATTTGATTTTCATATAATACTTGTTCCATCCTTTTACTGCAGAAAAACACGCAATTTGCATATATACGGATAAACCCGAAAAGGCAAGAGAAAAAGCAGTAAGGGGCAAGGATAGATAGCCTATGTCTGCCTGTGATATAATTGATGCAGCATTGCCTATCTCCAAGAATGATGCAACTGCCAATGTAACAAGCTTCGGCATTCCAAGCGATTTTACCAATGCAATCAATATAGAAAAGAAAACTATATAGGTAGATATGTATATAGAAGACATTGCTGCAGATCTTATGGATTCTGTCATTGAAAATGATCTATCTTCTGAAATTCCATGAAAATACGAAGCAGAATTCTTATTTCGCCATATAACACCAGTTACAATAGTCGATAAAACAACAGAGATATATAAAACCAGGCCTTCTTTTAACGATCCCCGCATTCCCATTCCCACG
This sequence comes from Eubacteriales bacterium, assembly GCA_045636465.1. Classification (GTDB taxonomy): domain Bacteria; phylum Bacillota; class Clostridia; order Oscillospirales; family CAG-272; genus UBA1740. The sequence goes on along the minus strand of JAZTXP010000069.1, from coordinate 35,340 downwards.
CCTGATATTATAAATGCAAGGGAAGGATTGCTGCACAACGGTATAAGCCTTTCATATTCCTCCCGTTTCATGTGCTTCTTTTCGTAAAGCTTTGTAGCCATCTGCGCTCCAAGAGGGAAACCGCAAATATTACCTATTAAAAACGGGAGAAGGCCTGATGGATTTATGGAAAAAAGCTTACATAGCAGTCTTGATGGTTTTGAATCATTGCTAATTGTAAAGTTGCATATAAGATAGTCCGAAAGTATCATAAAGGGAAAAACGGACGGTATTATGGTCGATATGCAAATCTTTAGTGACATTTCAATGGCATTTTTGACTAATGCCTGTTTCATTATTATCATTATGGCACTTATTGAAAACACCAACAAAGCAAGAAAATTATTTTTGCTTTTTGCTTTAATATTTGTTTTGCTGATTGATAAGTTCATTTTCATCCTCTTTTTACATAAGTTTAATATAGAAATATGTTAGGAGCATGCGTTCAATGACAAAAACGAAGGAAAAAAACAGAAGCAAGGAATTTATAAAGCAGATGATTTCATCACCGTATTTTGAGGTTCAACCAAAGGCAGGCGGAGCTCGTATGATCATTGTTGGCGCAATAGGTGTCAGTGAAGTAGATACGTGCGGAGTAACGGTGAAATGTCACGGAATGAAGCTGCGGATAATCGGTGAGAAAATTCTGATCAACATTCTCGAGCATAACACTCTTGAAATAACAGGGGCAGTGGAGGATATAAAAATAATTAATGTATAATATCGATTATTATATACTTGGATTTGTTGAGATCAAGGTGGACCCCGATGATTTTAGCAAAATATTTACTAAGTTCTTAAAATTCGGTATTCGCGCTGAGTTAAAAAGCGAGAATACAATAATCATTTTGTACCAACAATTCGAAGATGCAAAGCGTGTATTATCGGGCGCAAATATAAATTTTGCGATATCCCGCGAGCGTAGAATCTTAAAGGCCGATAAGGACATAAAACGAACAATTGTTATTACTTCTGCCTTGATTTTTACCTTTATAATTGTGATATTTCTTTCAAACATAGTTTGGTGTATTGAAGTAGAAGGCAACGAAAGCATTGGCGATTCATCCATAATTTCAGATCTCGAAAAATGCGGTCTGTATATCGGTAATATGTGGACCAATATAGATCTTGGAGAAGTGGAAAGCGGATTTCTTAATATGCGAGGTGACGTTGGTTGGATAAATATCAACAGAAGCGGAACTGTTGCATACGTTTCCATCAAGGAAACAGAGAAGGGAGTCTTGAAAAATCCCGAGAAACCTGAGTATTCAAACATAGTTGCTAAGGAAGATTGCATTATCGAGTACATAAGTGTGGAATCTGGTACACCCGCAATCAAGGTAGGTGATGCGGTTACCAAAGGCGATCTCTTGATACTCGGTGTAAATGCAAACGGCGAAGAAAGTCGCTTTTGTAGCGCAGAGGGAGATGTTATCGGCAGAGTAAATACCACTGTAAGCACCGTTGCATTGAGAGAAAAGAGTCAAAAAAGCATCGAAAACATAGCAATCAACTCCTTAAAAATAAAAATATTTAATTTTTCGATAAATATTTTTAAAAAATATGGAAATTTAGATCCGGAATGTGATATAATAGAAGAAAAAAATCAAATCTCCATCCGAAGCGGCAGAAAATTACCGCTTGAAATCATCAAGGAATACCGTCTTGAGTATAGAGAGGCGCATTATGAGGCGACTGACGAGGAATTGGTGCGCGAGGCGTCACATAAGATGACCGCTTTAGTGCATGATAAGCTTTCGGATGTTGATTTGAATTCTATTAAAACATACGGTAGATTTACCGATGAGGGATATGAAATGATTTCGGAGCTCGTGTACTCATGCTCGGTTTCGGAAACTGCTGAATTTTTTGTAGATGAAAAAATGAGGAATAATATGACGGAAAAAATAGTTTTAACAAATTCAAATGAATCCACCTCTGCAATTTTCGGGGCATTCGATTCTAATGTCAAGAAGATCGAAAACGCGTTTGACGTGAGAATCTCAAATAGAAATGCAAACACCGATTCAGGGGATGCTATCGTGATTACGGGAGATTCTGACAGCGCTGAGAAGGCAAGAAAGACTCTCGAATATCTTAAGCGGATGAGCGGTGCCGGCGAAACTATAGGTGAAGAAAGCGTGGAATACGTCCTCGGCCTCGTTAAGGACGGAACAGAGGATATCCCAGAGGGCTTTACGAATGACGTTATCTGCGTAACAAACAGAGGCAAGCCCATAAAGGCAAAAACCTTAGGCCAAAAGAAATATATTGAGGTTATAAAGAAAAATACCATCGTTCTCGGCCTCGGACCTGCAGGAACAGGTAAGACATTCCTTGCCGTGGCAATGGCGGTAGAGGCACTCCGAAACAAATCCGTGTCCAGGATAATTCTCACCCGACCTGCCGTTGAAGCAGGCGAGCGCCTTGGATTTTTGCCGGGCGATCTTCAAAGCAAGATCGATCCCTATCTGCGCCCCCTTTACGATGCGCTTTTCGAAATGCTTGGAGCAGAGAACTATGCCCGCCACATGGAACGAGGAACTATCGAGATAGCCCCTCTTGCATATATGCGAGGAAGAACTCTTGACGATTCCTTCATCATTCTCGATGAAGCGCAGAATACAACCATGGAGCAGATGAAAATGTTCTTAACCCGTCTTGGATACAATTCCAAGGCCGTGGTTACCGGAGACCTTTCCCAGACCGATCTTCCCTTTGGAAAAAAGAGCGGTCTTTCCGTAGCATCGAAAATACTCGAAAACATAGATGGAATCGGCATTTTCAGATTTACAGACAGAGACGTGGTTCGCCATCATCTTGTGAGAAAGATCATCAATGCTTACGATACCTATGAAAAAGAAGTGAATGCTAAAAAATTCACCGCCGAACCTAAAAAACGAAAAGGAAGTGTATAAAATGTTCAATAAGAAATTAATTATAAAGTTCGTTGCCACAAAAGAGCTGCCAAGCGTTGATTATAATCTCAAAATGGTGGTAAGAGATGCTATTTCGGCAACTCTCGGGGAAGAAGATTTTTCTTTCCCCACAGACGTTTCTGTTACCTTTTGTGATAACGAGTACATAAAGAAGCTCAACAAAAAATACAGAAATAAAAACACCCATACCGATGTTTTGTCCTTCCCGATGTATGATTTACCTGAGGATGAGGGCGAACTTTTCCCGGGTGACGAGACATTGTCTCTTGGAGACATTGTTATTTCGGTAGAGAGAGCCGCCGAGCAGGCAAAGGAGGTTGGCAACACCTTCGAGCGCGAGGTAGCATTCCTTGCAATTCATTCCACCCTTCATCTTCTTGGATATGATCACGAAAGAAGCCCCGAGGAAGAGGAAATACAGTGCCAAAGACAGAGAGAAATAATAGAGAGTTTATCAATATAAGAGTTTAAGGAATAGGAAAGTAATGAAAAGAACTGCATTTATAGCAATAGTAGGAAGACCTAACGTAGGTAAATCAACCTTGCTCAATTCAATTTTGGGAGAAAAGGTTGCCATAGTTTCAAAGAAGCCTCAGACAACCAGAAACAGAATTACCGGAATACATACCGTAGGAGACGATCAGTTTGTATTCCTCGATACCCCCGGTATGCACAAGCCAAGAACAAAGCTTGGCGATTTTATGGTGAAAACCACCTCGAATACCTTAGGCGGTGTTGACAGTGCTATACTTGTTGTTGAAGCAAGGGAAGAGGTGGGCGATATCGAAAAACAGATCATATCCCGCCTGAAATCTGAGAAGCTGGGCGCAATATTGGTTATTAACAAAACCGATACCGTAACTCCTTCTAACATTGCAAAAACCATTATGGCATATTCTCAGGCCTTTAATTTTGATGCAGTAGTACCAATTTGCGCAAAGAACGGCAAAGGCGTTGATATTGTGGTTTCCGAATGTGAAAAATACCTTAGCGAGAGCGATTGGTTCTTCTCGGAGGATATCGTTACCGATCAGCCCGAGCGTAAGATTGCTTCCGAGATCATAAGAGAGAAGCTTCTTCGTATGCTTGAGGAAGAAATTCCTCACGGCACCGCGGTAACCATTGAAGAATGGAAAGAAAAGGGCGATCTGGTATCTATCAGAGCCGAGATATACTGTGAGAAAGCATCTCATAAGGGAATCATTATCGGAAAGCACGGTGCTACCATTAAAAAAATCGGTTCTTATGCTCGTGAGGACATCGAAAAAATGCTCGACTCAAGAGTATTCCTTGACTTGTACGTAAGAGTTAAGGAAAACTGGAGAGATTCCGACTTCAATATTTCCGACTTTGGGTACAGGGACGAGGAATAATGCAGACAAACGTAAGAGGGCTGGTTATCAGAACGGTTGATATCAGAGAAACTGACAGACTCATAACCATATTCACCGAGGAGATGGGCGTAGTAAGTGCTATGGCAAGAGGAGCTCGCTCGCTTAAGAGCAGAAAAATGTCCTCGACTATGCAATTTTGCTATTCCGATTTCGTTCTCTATATGCAAGGAGATAAATATTGGATAAAAGAAGCATCACTCATTGAGAGCTTCTTCAACATAAGGGAGACCATTGAGGGCTTGGCTCTTGCAAGCTATATAGCAGAGGTGTTGTCCGACGTAACTATCGCTGAGGCAGATAACGATCTTTTGCGCTTATCGCTGAACTCCCTGTACGCAATTTCCAGCGGAAAATATGAGCTTAATAAAATTAAGGCTGTTTTCGAAATGCGCGCGGCGTCGATTCTCGGATTTATGCCCGACGTTATTTCTTGCGGCAGATGCGGCGAAAAAAACGGAGAATTTTTCTTCGACATAATGGCGGGCGGTATAGAATGTAAGAATTGCCGCAGAGAGGCCGAAATGAGACATGAGCTTCCCGAATCTCCTCACGAGACCAGGGTAATCTGCATATTATCCGAGGGCGCAAAAATGGCTCTCGGCTATGCGATCTATTCGCCTCTTGATAAGCTGTTTTCCTTCAAGATCTCCGATGAGGATATGCATCTTTTCTCCCGCGCATCAGAGGAATACCTGCTTAACCAGGTAGGTCACACCTATAAAACGCTGGAATTTTACAAAAAACTTATATAACGTATAAAAGGATAAAATAATGCTGTTTACCGAAAAATCCTTAACTACCCTTGAATTTGACAAAATTATAGATATGCTGGTCGAGTGTGCATCTACAAGCGGGGCAAAAAGCCGCGCCAGATCCTTGACGCCTACAAGCGATTACGATGTGGTAGTTGAAAGACAGACAAAGACAGATGATGCAAAAAGACTGATAAATGCAAAAGGATACCCATCCTTTTCCGCAGAGGAAAGTGTTGTTTCATCAGCCGAGCGCGCGTACAAAGGAGCGATACTGTCTCCCAGCGAGCTTATGAATATAGCCTCAATGCTTCGATCGGCAAGAATGATGCTTGATTATATCAGCGCGGACAAGCCCTTTGAAACCTCCCTTGATGCTATCTTCAATAGATTGATGCCAAACAGAACTCTTGAAGAAAAAATATCAAGATCCATAATTTCCGAGGATCTTATCGCGGACGAAGCAAGCCCGGCGCTTGCCGACATCAGACGAAAAATACGAAATGCCAATAATAAGATCAAGGACACCCTTCAGACCTATATAGGCGGTGTCAGAAACAAGTATCTTCAGGAAAATATCGTGACAATGCGAAACGGAAGATACGTAGTTCCTGTAAAAGCCGAGTATAAAAACGAGATGAAGGGCTTGGTTCACGATACCTCATCCTCCGGAGCTACCTTATTTATAGAGCCTATGGCGGTGGTAGAAGCAAATAACGAGCTTAAGAGCCTTGCAGCGGCAGAGGAGCACGAAATCGAAAGAATCCTTGCGGAGCTTTCTGCTGAATGCGGAGAATATTCCTCTGTTTTGACTCTTGATTACCATAATATAACCGATATCGCTTTTTATTTTGCAACCGCAACCTTGGCAAATCAGATGAAGGCAGAGAAGCCGAATATAGTCAAAGATCGCAGAATAGACCTAAGAAGAGCGCGCCATCCCTTGATCCCCCGCGATAAAGTTGTTCCTATCAATATCAGTATAGGAGACGCCTATAAAACCTTGATTATAACAGGTCCTAATACAGGCGGAAAAACCGTAACCCTTAAAACCGTAGGACTTTTCGCCCTAATGGCTCAGTCTGGCTTACAGATTCCCGCCCTTGAAAGCTCCACAGTTGGTATCTTTGATGAGGTGCTGGTTGATATCGGTGATGAGCAGAGCATAGAGGCCTCATTATCTACCTTCTCAGCGCATATGGTCAACGTAGTTGATATACTGAAAAAGGTGAGCCCCGGCTCGCTTGTGTTATTCGACGAGCTTGGCTCGGGAACAGACCCCATTGAGGGCGCGGCTCTTGCCATTGCAATTCTTGAAAATACTGCATCAGCAGGCGCTATTTCATTGGCAACCACCCACTACGCGGAGCTTAAGGTTTATGCCCTTGAAACCGAGGGAGTGCAAAATGCCTCTTGCGAGTTTGACGTGGAAACCCTCAGACCTACCTATAGGCTTATAGTTGGTACTCCCGGTAAGTCAAACGCCTTTGCAATTTCCGAAAAGCTTGGAATTTCCGAGAATATTATCGCGAGAGCAAACAAGCTCATCGAGCGCGATAACAAGAGATTCGAGGACGTTATTGAAAGACTTGACACCAACAGAATTCAAATGGAAAAAGAGAAGAATCTCGCCGAAAAAATGCGTGTTGAATACGAATCCTTCAAGTTAAATGCTGAAGAAGATCTTAAGCGAAAAATTGCTAAGAGCGAAGAAGAAATCTCAAAACAAGCACTTAAAGCAAGGCAGATTTTAGAGAGCGCAAGAGCATCCAGCGAATTTATATTCAAGCAGCTTGAGGAGCTTCGCAAGCAGGAGGATAAGGAAAAGCGCAACGCAATGATGATCTCTGCAAGAGAAGCAATAAGAGAGCGCATGCGCGAGAGCGAGGGACTTTTAGCTGACGTTAGCGTCAAGGATATCTCCCTTGATGACGATTACGTATTGCCTCGCCCCCTGAAGGTTGGAGATAAGGTATACCTTACTACCATCGGAAAAGAAGGTGTTGTTACCGCTCTCGCCGATAAGAAGGGAATGATCTCCGTTACCTCAGGCATCTTGAAGGCAAAGGTCACCGAGGACAAGATCCGTCTTCTTGAAGGTAACGTTAAATATACAAAAGGCCCTGAGCCTAAAAAGGTTAACGAAGGTAAGGTTAAGAAAACCGTCACCTCTACCTTCAAGCCCGAGATCGACGTTCGCGGTATGATTGGCGATGACGCCTGGTTCGTGGTTGATAAATATATCGACGATGCCATCCTCGCAAACATCCCAACCATCCGAATCATCCACGGAAAGGGAACAGGCGCCCTCCGCGCCGCCCTCTGGAAATATTTCAAATTCGACAAACGAATCAAATCCTATCGCCACGGCGAATACGGCGAAGGCGACGCAGGCGTAACCGTAATTACCCTAGGATAAAACAAATCCCGACAACTGATTTTTGAACCCACTCATCAATCAGCCGTCGGGATTTTTACATTAATATTTTTTCAATAAAAAAACAATCCGCGCCACGGTCGTGTTCGGATTGTTTTATGGTGCCGGTAGTCGGGGTCGAACCGACACGGTATTGCTACCTTCGGATTTTGAGTCCGACGCGTCTGCCAATTCCACCATACCGGCAAATGGTGCGATCTTTAGTCGCTGCGAATATTATAGCACAAACAATCAGAAAAATCAATATGTTTTTGAAAATAATTTTTCGTTCCAATTAAATATTTTCTTATTAAAATTAGAAAAATATATTGTTTTTTTAAAAAATATATTGTATAATATAATAGCATACTAATATATGATGGATAAGTCTGCGGCTATGACAGCCCAAATCCAAAAAAACGAAAGGATATAAAAATGACAAAGCATATTGAATACGCAACCAGCGGGACCTGTTCCAAAAAGATCATCATCGATGTAGAAGATGATATCATTGTAGATTGCAAATTTGTGGGAGGATGCCCCGGCAACACTCAGGGCGTTGCAGCCTTGGCAAAGGGCAGACGCGTTGATGACGTCATCGAAATTCTCGGCGGCATTAAGTGCGGTATGAGAAGCACATCTTGCCCCGATCAGCTTTCCAAGGCTCTCGTTGAGCTTTCGGAGCAGTAATCCATACATAGTTTCCCTATTTAACAACTAACTTTGTATTACATAAGGAAGGTACGATATTATGGCAAATTATCAGAATGAATACTTAAGATGGCTTGAAAGCCCCGTTTTATCTGCAAAGGAAAGAGAAGAACTGGAATCCATCAAAAATAACGAGGAGCTTAAGGAATTCAGATTTTCAAATCCTATGGATTTCGGAACTGCAGGCCTTCGTTCAACTATGTATCAGGGCATCGGTAATATGAATAGATTTACCGTTGCGCAGACCACCAGGGGTATTGCCGCGCTCATTAAGGCACAAAACGGCGAATCCCGCGGTGTTGCTATCGCCTACGACTCCAGAAACAACTCCAGAGAATTTGCAAAGATCAGCGCTTGCGTTTTAGCAGGGGCAGGCATTAAGTCCTATATATTTGACGATATCCGTCCCACACCCGAGCTTTCCTTCGCTGTAAGAGAGCTTGGCGCCCTTGCAGGTATCAATATTACCGCATCTCACAACCCCAAGGAGTATAACGGTTACAAGGCATATTGGGAGGACGGCGCGCAGATCAGTCCTGAGCAGGCAAAGATCGTATCCTCCGAGAGATCTAAGTTTGACGTTCTTGATATGAGCGGCATCGTGGATTATGACGAGGGAGTTGCTTCGGGTATGATCGTTGAGCTTCACTCTGATTTTGACGAAAAGTATCTTGCGGCTGTAATGGAGACGGCTATTTACTCCGAGGCTATCAAAAGCGTTGCCGACGAGCTTAAGGTTGTATATACACCCCTTCACGGAGCAGGCTATAAGCTCGTTCCCGAGATCTTTAAGAGAGTCGGTCTTAAGCACCTTCATACGGTAGATGAGCAGATGACTCCTAACGGAGATTTCCCCACAGTAGAGAAGCCCAACCCCGAATATCCCGCAGTATTCAAGCTCGGTATCGAAATAGCAAATAAGGTTGGCTCCGATCTCGTAATTGCCACCGACCCCGATTCTGACCGCGTAGGTGTAATGACACGTACCAAGGGCGGCGAGTTTGCTACCATCACAGGAAACCAGATGGGTGCGCTTCTTCTTGATTACGTAATCAAGGCAAGAAAGATCACAGGCACTCTTCCCGATGGTGCATATTGCGTAAAGAGCCTTGTTTCTACTGATATGGCGTACAGAATTGCTCAGATCAACGGCATCAAGCTTCACGATGTTCTCACCGGCTTCAAGTTTATCGGTGAGGTTATCAAGAATTACGAGGCTGCAGGCAAAAAGGATGGATTCCTTCTTGGCTTCGAGGAGAGCTACGGCTATCTTCTCGGCTCTTACGCAAGAGATAAGGATGCGGTAGGCGCATCTATGATGATCCTCGAGATGACCGCTTACTACAAGAAGCTCAATATGACGCTTTCCGATGCTCTTGAAAAGCTCTATGAAAACTACGGTCTCTACAGAGAACGCACAATAGATATTTATATGGAAGGTCTTGACGGCATTGAGAAGAGACGTAGAGTTATGCAGTCCCTCAGAGACAATCCTCCGGCGACTCTCGGCGGCATTTCCGTTGCTAAGTCCGGCGATTTCAAGACGGGGGTTGTAACCACTCTTGCAACCGGCGCCACCGAATCTACCGGTCAGCCCTCCTCCGACGTTCTTTACTACACACTTGAAAACGAGGATAAGATCATAGTTCGTCCTTCGGGCACAGAGCCTAAGATCAAAATTTACGTTCTTGCTCACGGAGCTGATGCCGAAAGCACCGATGCTAAGGTAGCTGCTTACGAGAAGGATGCAAAAAGAATTACAGAAGTATAAAATAACCGCCCGCAAAGGGTGGTAGGAGTATATAAAAACAGTGACAGAAAAACAAAAACATATTAGAAATTTCTCCATAATTGCGCATATAGACCACGGTAAATCTACCTTGGCCGACCGAATCCTTGAAAAGACGAGAACGGTTGCCACCCGCGATATGGAGGAGCAAATACTTGATAATATGGATCTTGAGCGCGAGCGCGGAATTACCATTAAAGCTCGCGCGGTAAGACTCGCATATACGTCGAAATCGGGAGAAGAGTATCAGTACAACCTTATTGATACTCCCGGGCACGTTGACTTTGGATATGAGGTATCCAGATCTCTCAAGGCTTGCGAGGGCGCGCTTCTTGTCGTTGATGCAACTCAAGGAGTTGAGGCGCAGACTCTTGCAAATGCATATCTCGCCATTGATAACGATCTTGAGATACTGCCGGTTATCAATAAAATCGATCTTGCTTCTGCAAATATCGAAGGCGCGAGAGCGGAAATTGAGGACATAATCGGCATCCCTGCAGAGGACTGCCCTGCAGTATCTGCCAAAAACGGATTAAATATAGAAGACGTGCTTGAAAAGATAATAACCGATATCCCTGCTCCCGAGGGAGATATTGACGCGCCTCTGAAAGCGTTGATATTTGATTCCCATTACGATTCCTATCTCGGAGTTGTAGTTTATATCAGAGTGTTTGACGGCTCTGTAAAAGCAGGCGACAGAATCAAGCTGATGGCCCACGGAACCGAATTTGAGGTTTGCGAGGTTGGAACGATGGAGCCCTTTGGTCTGCAGAAGTGCGAGATTCTTTCTGCCGGCGAGGTTGGATATATTACAGCATCTATCAAGACTGTGGGAGATACCAGAGTAGGCGATACAATTACTCTTGTAGATAATCCCGCAGATAAGCCTCTTGACGGCTTCAGAGACGTGCATCCTATGGTGTATTCGGGTATATATCCCGCAGACGGCGCAAGATACGGCGATCTGCGTGATGCGCTTGAAAAGCTTCAGCTTAACGATGCCTCTCTTGTATTCGAGCCCGAAACCTCTATTGCCTTAGGCTTTGGCTTCAGATGCGGATTCCTTGGACTTCTTCATATGGAGATAATCGAAGAGCGTCTTGAAAGAGAATTCAATCTTGATCTAATAACCACAGCTCCCTCAGTTATTTATAAGGTAGAGATGCGTGGTGGAGAAGTGGTTATGATCGATAACCCCTCAAAATTCCCATCTCCCGACGAGATTGGCGTTGCGTATGAGCCTATTATGAAGGCCACCATTATTACCCCCACCGAGTATATAGGCGGTGTAATGGATCTTTGCCAGGACAGGCGCGGTGTGTTTATTGATATGAAATATATTGATGCCACACGTGCTGAAATCCACTACGATCTCCCCTTAAATGAAATTATCTACGATTTCTTTGATGCGTTAAAGAGCCGTTCAAAGGGATATGCTTCTCTTGATTACGAGCTTAAGGGATATAAGCAGTCTAAGCTCGTTAAGCTTGATTTTATGCTTAACGGAGAGGTAGTTGACGCCCTTTCATTCATCGTATTTGAGGAAAGAGCATACACAAGAGCAAGAAAAATAGCTGAAAAGCTAAAGGAAAATATTCCTCGTCAGCTCTTCGAGATACCCATTCAGGCTGCTATTGGCTCGAAGATCATTGCTAGAGAAACAGTTAAAGCTATGCGCAAAGACGTTCTTGCTAAATGCTACGGTGGTGATATTACCCGTAAGAAAAAGCTTCTTGAGAAGCAAAAAGAGGGTAAAAAGAAAATGCGTAAGCTTGGTAGCGTAGAGGTTACCCCCGAGGCCTTTATGGCAGTTCTTCGTTTGAATGATGAAAACTGATAAAAAAGGACTTTACGTTCATATCCCATTCTGTGTAAAAAAATGTAATTACTGCGATTTTTGTTCTTTTAGCGGACTTGATTCAGGCGAAAGAGAATCTTATATCGATCAAATCTGCCGTGAGATCCTTACCTATAAGGGACAAGATATTTCTGTTGATACCGTTTTCTTTGGCGGCGGAACCCCAACTCTCCTATCGGTAGAGGATATGAGAAAAATAACGGGTGCTATCAGAGAAACGTTTTCTTTCGATGAGAATATAGAGTTCACTATGGAAGCAAATCCCGGCACCACAAGCCTTGATAGCCTTTGTGGATTTATAAAGTGCGGAGTAAACAGATTCAGTATCGGATTGCAAACAATTCACGAAAAAGAACTCAAAAAATTAGGCAGAATACATAGCTACGAAGATTTTCTAAAAACCTATTCGGAGCTGAGAACCCTTGGTATTAATAATATCAACGTAGATATTATGTACGGCATTCCACATCAGACGATGGAAAGCTTTAGAGAGACGTTAAAGACAGTTTTAGAGCTTGGTCCCGAGCATCTATCTATCTACGGCCTGATCCTCGAAGAAGGAACCCCCTTCTTTGAATGTTCAAACGAATTGCCGTTGCCTTCTGAGGATACGGAGTGTGATATGTATGAGCTGGCTTGTAGCCTATTGTCGCAGTACGGATATAATCATTACGAAATATCGAATTACGCGAAACCCGAATTTGAATCCCGCCACAACAAAAAATACTGGAATTCAAAAGAATTTATAGGTGTTGGGCTTTCTGCATATTCATATCTCGACGGTAAGCGCTTTGGCAATACAAAAAACTTACAAAAATATTTAGACGGATCGGGAATATCGGAATACTGCGATATTATTGATCCGGACGCCGAAAAATACGAATATGCTATGCTTGCTCTTAGACTTAGCGAGGGAATTTCATTATCCGAATATAAAAAACTTTTCTCTGAGGATTTCTTATCAGGAAGGGAAGAGATAATCTCGCGCCTTTCTTTGGGAGGGTATGTTACTATTAATAATGGTAGACTTTCATTAACAGAGAAAGGGTTTTACGTGAGCAATTACATTATTACAGAATTATTGTAGTTTTGTATTGACATTTTCGTATGATTATTGTAAAATATATATGGAAACCAAAATAAAAGGAGTATAAAAATGACTGATATCGAAAAGAATGTAAATGAAGAAGAATTTGATGAAGTTCCCGTTTTTACGCTTACAGATGAAGAAAGCGGAGAATCTCAGGACTTTGAGCTTCTTGCAAGCGCAACTATCGACGAAACTCTCTATTACGCTCTCGCTCCCGTTGATGAAGATTCCGAGGAGTACGTAATTCTCAGTGTTGAAGAGGATGGCGATGACATCGTTCTCTCCAGCATTGACGATGATGACGAGTTCGAGAAGGTTGAAGAGTACTTCAACGATCTCTTCTTCAGTGAAGTTGATTACGACGCATAAAATTTGAATTCATTCCTGCGTGGTGCGTGATAAGGTGATATTTGAACCTACACACATTTTAAGGGAGTCCGGACTTCTGTTGTCGGGATGCAGGCCTCCCGCCGAGGACTGTTTTATAACCTCCTCCAAGCGGACGTTGGAAGCGCAAAGCAACAGAGAGGACACCCACCTGGTCAGACCGGGTTAAAGACTTGCTTTACACGGCCATGCGGGTAATAAAGGGTAGCATTTTTGCTGCCCTTTATTGTTTTTAAATATTACTCTTTTACCGATAAATATTTATTTTTCGTACTACATATTATGACAATATATTCGCCCTGCCGGTGTTAGAATATTGTTAACAAAATACTGAATGGTGGCTGATGTGAAAACCCTATACATAGATATATATTTTTTAATCAACTTCACCGTTGATCTCATTTCTCTTCATTTTGCGGCTATGTTATCGCGAAACAAGACTTCCAACAGAAGACTTTTGATATCCGCATTGCTTGGAGCTCTTTCAGCATGTACTTCGGTTTTGATCGGTTCTCCTATCATCAGTGTTGCTTTATTTTTCGCGACGGTAGTATTTGCATCCGTGTTTTGTTGCAAGGATATTGGTGCTAAGGGGCGTGCGGTTTTTGGAATATCCCTAATAATTTTCCTTTCTCTTGTGGGAGGAATTGTTAGCTTTGTTTGGAGTCTTTTAGAGGATGCTTTTTCCGATTTTTTTATCGAAGGCGATGTTGTAAACAGAAAGATGCTGTTTTTTGCATTAATTGCATTACTATCAATAGGAGTATTTAAGATGTTGATCACAGTTATGAATACCGGTAAAATTGAAACCCGGGTAGAGTTTGAGATAAAATTTATAGGCAAAACATGCCTTACGGAGGCGCTCATTGATACGGGAAATCTGGCAATGGATCCACTGGGTATGAAGCCGGTTTTAATAATGAAAAAGGAGCTGGCAAGAAGATTTGTTTCGGAGGATATTATAAACCTTACCGATGTTGATGCTTTAGATAAGAATATTAAAAAGCGTATACGGCTGATCCCCCTTACAAAGGGCGGAGAAACTCACGTCTATATCGGATTTGTTCCCGATGAGGTAAAGGTTCACCGTAACGGAAAGGTATATTCGGCGGACGTTACTGTAGCCATAGATAAAGAGGGAGGTGACTATGGCGGATTTTTGGCACTGATGCCTTATTCCGCTGTTTCGAATGCTTTTAGGTGATCTTTACATAAAGCTGAAAAACATAATAAGCCGTATTTTTTCCCACGAGGAATTGTATTATATTAACGGTAGTGAAACGCTCCCTCCGCCATTAAGTGTTGAAGAGGAGACCGAGCTGATATCCCGCATAGATACAAAAGAAGCTCGCGATATTCTGATTGAGCATAATCTGCGGTTGGTGGCGTATATAGCAAAAAAGTTTGATAATGCCCAGGCGAGCATAGAAGAGCTTATATCTATAGGCACCGTAGGACTTATTAAGGCGGTCTCCACCTTCAATATGGATAAAAACATAAAGCTTGCAACCTATGCATCAAGATGTATAGAAAATGAAATACTAATGTTTATAAGAAAAACAACTACCCAGAAAAAGGAGATATCCATCGATGAGCCTCTCAGTGTGGATTTTGATGGAAACGAGCTTCTTTTGTCGGATATATTGGGAAGTGATGCGGATCTAGTATCTAGAGATATGGAAGAGGATGAAGAGAGGCGTTTTTTGCGCGATGCTGTGCATGAGCTCTCCAGTCGCGAGCGCATAATAATAGAAATGAGATACGGTCTTTCAAATTGTGAAGCGATGACTCAAAAGGAGGTTGCTGAGAGCCTTGGCATTTCTCAAAGCTACATTTCCAGGCTTGAAAAGCGAATAATGAGTCGATTAAGGAAAAAAATCGAAGAAAAGATTTAACTTTTTTTCAAAAACCCCTTGCAAATTATAAAAATATATGGTATAATCAATTGCATTAAAATGATTTCAAATTGGAAGAGGTGTTAAAATGAAGGCAGGTTTACATCCCGAATACAAGGAAGCTACCATTAAGTGTGCATGTGGAGAGACCGTTAAGACTCACTCTGTTAAGCGTGATATGAACGCTGAAATTTGCTCCAAGTGCCATCCTTTCTATACAGGTAAGCAGAAGTTTGTAGATGCAGGTGGACGTCTTGACAAGTTCAAGAAGCGTCTCGCAATGGTTAAGAAATAATCATTGTAATAAAAAAGAGCGTTGGGTAGTCTGTATCCGCGCTCTTTTTGCTCTTTTAGCGAAAGGAGGATTTTATGTCTGATAAGGAAATAGTAAAAAGCGAAGCCATCTTGGTCGGAATTGCCGAGCGTGGATGTGATGTTGCAGAGTGTGAGCGAAGTCTTGATGAGCTTGAAAGACTTCTGGATACTGCAGGCGGAACTACGTCAGCAAGAGTTATACAAGTAAAGGACTCCTTTGATCCCCGTACCTGCATTGGAAGCGGTAAGGTTAAGGAAATTTCTGAGATGTGCGTTAATATGAATATCAAGCTCGTAATATTCGATTTTGAGCTTAGTCCTGCGCAAATAAGAAATCTTGAAAATGATATAGGCAATGATGTTTCTGTCATCGATAGAAGCATGTTGATCCTTGATATTTTTGCCCTTCACGCGGTAAGCGGCGAAGGTAAGCTTCAGGTCGAGCTTGCGCAGCTTAAGTATTCCGCTCCCCGATTGATTGGAAAGGGAAAAGAGCTCTCCAGATTGGGCGGCGGTATAGGCACGCGCGGCCCCGGCGAAACCAAGCTTGAAAGCGATAGGCGACATCTTAAGGAAAAGGTTGTTGCCCTTGAAAAAAAGCTTGAGGAAATGGAGCATAACAGAATGGTTATGCGTTCTCAGAGAGATAAAAGCGGAATTCCCAAGGTTGCGCTTGTAGGCTACACCAATGCGGGCAAATCTACGCTTTTGAATAAACTGACCGATGCAGGCGTGCTGTCCGAGGACAAGCTTTTTGCAACCCTCGACCCAACTACAAGAAAGTTCGAGCTTCCTTGCGGCGAATCAATATTACTCACCGATACGGTTGGATTTATCAGAAAGCTCCCACATCACCTGATCAAGGCTTTCAAATCTACGCTTGATGAGGTCGTATATGCCGATATATTAATTATTGTTTCGGATATAACCGATCCCGAGGCGCCGGAGCACATAGAGGTTACCAAAGGAGTAATAGAGGAGCTTGGAGCGTCCGATAAGCCCATAATTTACGCATATAATAAATGTGATCTTTTAGAAGCTCCTATCCCCGAGTCCGATGATCCGAATACTGTGATTGTTTCCGGAGCGACGGGATACGGTCTGGAAAAGCTCTTAGGACTGATAACCGAAGAGATACAAAAATGCAAAAAGGAATACCGTCTTCTGATTCCGTATTCGGAGCAAGGAAAGCTTAGCTCTATGTATAATGTCTATACTGTAAAGAATGTTGACTATCTTGATAACGGTATTTCCGTAGAGGTTATTTTGGACAGTCGCGGTAAGGGACTTTACGAAAAGTATATCATCGACAACGGGTGACAGTATGAAAAGCTATAAAACCGTACATCATAGATCTCGCTTTGAATTTGAAGACAGAAAATCCATCTTCATCGGCGAGGCGCTTCCAGTGAGCAATGAATCTGAGGCTCTTGCATTTATTGAATCGGTGAAAAAACATTATCCCGATGCCCGCCATCATGTATATGCTTACGTTGTTCGCGATAATGCCATTATGCGCTTTTCTGACGACGGTGAGCCCCAAGGAACGGCGGGAATGCCCATATTGGATATCATCAGAAAAAAGGGACTTACCGATATTGTCATAGTTGTCACCAGATATTTCGGAGGAACCTTGCTTGGTACGGGTGGACTTGTGCATGCATATTCAGCTTCCGCCCTTGGAGCAATTGAAGAGGCAGAAATTATAACCTATGATCTGTATACCGAAATTACTGTCCGTGTGTCATATTCCGATTATCAGAAGCTATCGCTTTTATTTTCAGAGTTTGAGTTCAGAGTAGAGGATACCAACTTTAGCGCAGATGTAGAGATCATTGGCAGAGTATTAAGCAGTAAGGTCGAAATATTCTTAGAAAAGCTTATCGAAATTACGTCAGGTAGAGCCGAAAACGAGGTTTTAGGAGAAAAATTCGACTATTAATCGCTTTTTTCACAAAAGATGTAATAAAAAAAGTGTTATTTTGCATTTTTATCGTATATTACAAATGAAAGAAAATCGGGGAGGTGATTTTTTGATCAGCAAAGAGACAATAGAGCAAGTATTGATGAGAAACGACATTGAATCATTAATAGGCAGCTACGTTTCACTTAAGCGTGCAGGCTCTAACCTTAAAGGCTTATGCCCATTTCATAGCGAAAAATCTCCCTCATTTACAGTTTATCCTCAGGATAACAGCTTTTACTGCTTCGGTTGCGGTGCCGGCGGCAATGCTATCACCTTCGTAAGAAAAAGAGAAAATCTCGATTACCCCGATGCAGTTGAATTCCTGGCCAACAGAGCAGGCATTACAGTAGTAAGAGATGATCGCGGCGCATATCAGTCGGCTCCTAAAATAGACAGAGCCCGAATGTTCAAAATGAATGCCGACGCGGCGAGATATTTCCATCAGAGGCTTTTTGATGATACTCCTGATGCGAAGAATGCTTTGTCATATTTCACTAACGGCAGAAAGCTCAGCATAGCTACAATAAAGCATTTCGGACTAGGCTATGCTCCAAATAGCTTTGATAAGTTTTCAAAGCATATGCGTGGGATTGGCTACACATTCGATGAGCTGGTGGCAGGCTTCCTTTGCGGAAAAAATGAAGAGCGGGGAACTTATTTCGATGCCTTCAGAAACAGGGTTATGTTTCCTATCATAGACGTTGCAGGAAACGTTATCGCCTTTGGCGGCCGCGTTATGGATGATTCCAAGCCTAAGTATAAGAACTCATCCGACACTCCTGTGTTCAAAAAATCAAGGAATTTGTTTGCGCTTAATTTCGCAAGGCATACCTGCACCGAGAGCCTGATACTTTGTGAAGGCTATATGGATGTTATTGCAATGCACGCTGCAGGCTTCACCAATGCAGTTGCAACTCTCGGAACTGCAATCACGGCAGAGCAGGCCAGGATGATGAGCAGATATACAAAAAAGGTTATTATCTCCTACGATGCCGATGAGGCAGGCCAAAAGGCAGCTATGAGGGCAGTAAAAATGCTTTCTGACGTTGGTCTTGACGTAACCATTCTGCGCGTTCCGGGAGCAAAGGACCCCGATGAATATATCAATACCTTTGGTGCGGACAAGTTTAAGCAGGTGCTTAACGAATCCAAAACCAAGTTTGAATATCACATGGAAAACATACTTTCAAAATATGATATCAATTTGTCACAAGACAAGGTTAAAGCACTGTATGAGCTTGAAAAAGTGGTTTCTGAGATTTATTCTGCGGCAGAAAGAGACATTCATATACAGACTATTTCGAAAGTATTTAGTGTAGAGGCAAAAAGTATTAAAACCGACGTGGAGCGCATAATAAGTAAGAACCTTAGGGAATATAAGCAGAAGGAATCGCAAAAAATGCAACAGGATTCTATTGGATATTCCGATAAGGTTAATACAGATTTTATAAAAGCTCCCGCCGTTGCTAAAAATGAAGAGGCCGTTCTTGGGTTACTCCTTGTTTATCCCGAGCATCGCAGGTCGGTATTTGAAAACCGGAGGCTGACAGCTGATGATTTCTTTACCGAATTTAATAAAAGGGTATTCGCCTACATTTCTGATTCCTATGCCTCTGATGACGATATGATAGATATAAACGACGTATTCACCTCCGATGAGGTAGGCAGAATAACAAAAATGAAGATCAACAGAATGCAGCTATCCGATAACGGAGAGCAGGTTCTTGATGATTGCATACAAAATCTCAAAAGCTCTGTAGAGAAGAAAAAAACCGAAAAAACCAATACATATGAAGGGCTCAAAGCGCTTTTAGATAAAAAGAAGCGCACGGAGTGAGCACCTTTGAAAGGAAGGTAAAAATGAGAAAAGAAAAAATCGACGTTAATGAGTTTATTGACTCGAAAAACAGTATCGGCGATTCCGATATTATGAAGGCACTGGAGGATATTGAGTATAGCATCTCCAAGGCTGACATTGATAGCGCCGACGATATCGAGCATGAGGAGTTGAAAGAAATCGAGCTCGATGCGAAAGCCTATGATGCAAACGAAAATCTCGAAAGCCTCTGCACTCAGGAAGGTCTTGCTATCGACGATCCCGTTCGTATGTACTTGAAGGAAATAGGAAAGATTCCGCTTCTTACTCCCGAGCGCGAAACCTATCTTGCGGAGCAGATCGCTGTGGGTGATAAAGCTGCAAAGGACGAGCTTATCGAGGCAAATCTTCGCCTTGTTGTAAGCATTGCTAAACGCCATGTAGGCAAGGGTATGTATTTCCTTGATCTTATCCAGGAGGGAAATCTCGGTCTTATCAAAGCGGTAGAGAAGTTTGACTATAGCAAGGGTTACAAGTTCTCAACCTATGCTACCTGGTGGATCCGCCAAGCTATTACAAGAGCTATTGCCGATCAGGCAAGAACAATAAGAATTCCGGTACATATGGTTGAAACGATCCATAAGGTATCAAGAACTGCCCGTCAGCTTCTTCAGACTCTCGGTCGCGAGCCTACAACTGATGAGATTGCAGAAAGCCTTGGAACAACGGCTGACAAGGTAAGAGAAATTATGAAGATTGCCCAAGATCCCGTTTCTCTCGAAACACCTATCGGCGAGGAAGAGGATAGCCATTTAGGAGATTTCGTTGAGGATACCGAATCCCCCGCTCCTTCTGACAGCGCATCGTACTCTCTCCTTAGAGAGCAGCTTTGCAATGTGCTTCATACCTTAACATCCAGAGAAGAGCAGGTAATCAAACTTAGATTCGGCCTTGAAGACGGTCGTCCCAGAACTCTTGAAGAGGTAGGAAAGCAGTTCAACATTACAAGAGAGCGTATCAGACAGATCGAGGCAAAGGCACTTCGTAAGCTCCGTCATCCCTCAAGATCTAAGACCCTAAGAGACTATCTTTCCAATTGATGTTTTGTAACTGATTAAGTTAAACAGTCATAAAAAACCGAGTCAAAGCATTGGCCTTGACTCGGCTTTTTTATCCAAAGGTTATACAAAACCGTATTGAAATTACTCGCTGTCTTAATAATTTATATTATTTCAAAACTCTCACAATAGAATTTTATCGTACCATCTTCGTAATCGTTAACAGAATATCTGTGAGATTTTTCCCAACCTTTATCATTGTTATCTAAAATTTCAAATCCACCTATTTGATATGGCATCGAAAAATTTTTGATATTCAATGAGGAAACGTTATGAAAAATCATACGTACAACTTCGTCCTTTATCAAAAACTTCATCGCAATCATAGAATCAGTTTTGTTAACATTTAAGTTGAAATCAATTACGTCTATCGCTTTCCCTTGAATTTTGTCGATATTCATATATTTGCCTTCCTTTTTTATAAACTATAGTTTTGATTTTACAAAAACTACGTTAACCTTAACATACGATATTATTTGTTCTCCTCAAAAATTTTTCTTATTTCTGGATATACATATTAAGTATTAATCCATCTATGACAGTTGGCTTTCTCATATCTAAGTCCCTTGCTTTTTTATTCTACCATATCCACATAAAAAAGTCAATACATCAGTATAAATCCCCTCTATTTACAAATACTAACAATGTACCTTAAAAATAAAGGAGATTTTTGTATATATATGAAAGCCACAGGAATTGTCCGCAGGATTGATGACCTCGGACGTGTAGTTATACCCAAGGAAATTCGTCGTACTATGAGGATCAAGGAGGGAGACCCCTATTTTACAACATTGACAGAATTCGACAGGTTTCATATTGCAATACATAGTGTGCTTAGCAGGTATAAAGAAACAGCGGAATGAAATCACTCCGCTGTTTTTTCGTATATTATTTTTCCTTCGAAATCTATTTCGTAATAATTATTTTCAAAGTCATGTAATTTAATACATTGGTCACTTATTTCAAAAGGAACTGTGTCATTTATTGTAACAAAAATATCTCTTGCCGAAAAACGCCATTCAACATCAAAATTGAAAGATAACTTTAATATTTCTATTTCACCGTAAATTATATATCCAGATGGAATCTCGTATATAGCAAAATTACATCCAAAGGTATCTATACTTTTATAACTGACTAAATTTCCCGAGGATAAATCAATTACCGCAACATTTTCATTTTGCAACACTATCAAGGTGTC
The DNA here is from genome assembly GCA_045636465.1 of Eubacteriales bacterium. Taxonomy (GTDB): domain Bacteria; phylum Bacillota; class Clostridia; order Oscillospirales; family CAG-272; genus UBA1740. The sequence goes on along the minus strand of JAZTXP010000069.1, from coordinate 13,654 downwards.
ATTTTTTATTATCGCACAGTCTTCAACAAACGAGTACGCTCCACCTATTAATGCAATTTTTATTTCGTTATTTTGCGAGATGATTTTAACAAAAAATGTTGTATAATTCACATTCCTAGACAAGTTATTAGGGTTGTATATATAATCATAGTCTGTGATATTATCAGTTGAATCGAGAGTATAGTTTTCGTCTTTGGTTATTTCTATTGTATAATTATCATTCTCTAATCTCATAACAACACTCCTTTTACTTTTATTTTATACTATTGATCCCAAAAAGTCAATACCCAAGTATAAATCCCCTTTGTTTACAAATACTAACAACGTACCTTAAAAATAAAGGAGATTTTTGTATATATATGAAAGCCACAGGAATTGTCCGCAGGATTGATGACCTCGGACGTGTAGTTATACCCAAAGAAATTCGTCGTACTATGAGGATCAAGGAGGGAGACCCGCTTGAAATTTACACAGACCGCGATGGAGAAGTGATCTTCAAAAAATATTCCCCCATAGGCGAGATGCAGGAGTTTGCTTCCCGATATGCTGAGGCATTATATAAAACCTCATCCGTTCCCATTTTTATATGCGACAGAGATGAGATCATCAGCGTTGCAGGTGCATCGAAGCGAGAGTATCTTGAAAGAAAGATTTCGAAGGGGCTCGAAGAAATAATTGAGCTGAGGGGCTTGTATGTGAGAGGCGGCAAAAGAGAATCGGTATCTATTATTACCGATGTCGGCACACACTACGTTAACTGTGCTATGCCGATTTTGTGCGACGGCGATATTATTGGATGCGTAATATCGGGTTGGCAGTATGATATTCCTACCGCGGGAAAAATTTCTGATGAAATAGAATCAAAGCTTGTACAAACCGCGGCAATGTTTTTAGGCAAACAGCTTGAGGAATAAAATGAAAAATTCTGCTCTTAATAAAGGGCAGAATTTTTTGTTATGAAAATATAGTATTGTTGATCTTGGAGGATTTCACATAAGCTATATAGGCGCTTCCTCTGCCGATCTGTAGCTTTTCGCCGTTTTTGCTGTATAAGGACATATTTCCGTTTGCATCCATAGACCAGGTGATTTCCTCTGCCATACCGTTGTATGCAAAGTATCCTGAGCCGCTCCCTACGGTATTCATAACCATTTCGGTTTTTTCTGCCGTTTCATAGGTCATAGTATCGGCATAGAGAATGAGCGCATTAGTGAATATCGCCTGCTTTGACGTAGATACGTCGATCTTATCCGATCCCATTTTGTATAAGCAGTATCCGTTTTGTTCTTGGGAAAATACTAAAGAAGTCGCAGTCTCATAAGGAATGTTTATAGTTTTTGCAGATATATTTCTGATCGCTACGTCCGACTCTCCAATAAAGCTATACGGAAGCGAGGCGGGTATTTTTGGCGATGCAGGCATTACGGAGCTGAGAAGCTTTGTGCTTGTATAAGTGAAATAAGTATATTCTGTATAATACGATCCCGGATTTTTTGTTAACTCAACGAAATTCTCGCCAATATCCGCGTGTTCGTATTCAACGGTATCGTCGTTACCCAGGGATACTAGCGTTGCGCCGAACACGGGCGCAAGATTTGACATAAATTTTCTAGAGTAGGTAACAGATCCTACCTTCATCATCTCAGCGCTTTTATCTGCGATCATAATATACCGTGTTTTCTGATTTTCCATCGGAAACTCTATAAGCACGTTGCAGCTTGCAACGCCGCAAAGCGGAGAATTACCATCTATTACGTATGCTACCTGCGAATCACCATAGTTTTCCTCTGTCACCTCTACGCCGGTTATATGGTGATAAAATTTTGGCACTTCAGGCTCAATAGGGTCGGCGGGATCTTCCGTTGGAACATCATCGTCTGTTTTATTGTTTTCATTATTATCCGCAGTATCGTCATCATTTCCCCAGAACGGTGTATCATCCTGCCATCCGTTCGCTGAAACGACCAATACGGACAAAAGCGCAACAATAATCAGAAAAAACGCAATTAGCTTATTGTAGCTGCTGATTTTTGTTGTATTCATTTTTTACCTCCTTGCATAAAGCAAATCGCTGTATGCACGTATGAAAATTACTTGTTATAACGTGTAAGCCATGCATCGGCAAAATCAAACGCCTCTGCCAAGCCTGTTGTTATAATTTGCTGCTTTTCAGGCTTTTGAGTAGCGCTGTTAAGCAGTTGTACCATAATAGTACCGGGGAGCTCTTTTTCTCCCTTATGAATCTTTTTGTTCTGAATAACCATCATGTAGATGTAATATTTATCTGACAAATCGCCGTAGTAAATATCATCATCCTGTCTAACGAGAGGTCTGCCTTTATATTCAAGGAACTCCTCGTTACTAATGCCTTCTGCATTGATCATAATAGTATAAACTCCTTTCGTAATATTTGAAAATGACGGCTGCTTGTCCACCTCATAGATATAATAGCAAACTTTTTTTCTGGTGTAAATACATTCGACAAAAAGAGTGCTTTATAAAATATCGCAAAATCCCCTATTTTTTTACAAACGGGGTATAGGTGAGGTAGAACGTTCCCGGGATTTCTCCTGGGAGAGAAAGTGCATAAATAGCATCCGCTTCGTTTGACGTTTCCTTTTGAGATACAACCTCAGGGGAAAGATCGGTATAGTCGGAGGGCTTGGTTATGCAGGGGAAGGACGTCGTTTTCTTGATTCTTTTAAGCGCCTGACAGCCGATTTCATCCATTGCCAGAACTTGAGCGAACGCAGGGGGCTCTTTTACTAAGGAGGAGGTAACGCCAAAGAAAGAGTTAATAATTGCGCGTCTGATCCTGGCTTTGGTATGCTTTTTTGTTTCGGCCATCGTCGCCAAAGATGAAATGCTGTTTGTCTTCATGCTAAGTTTGCAAAGACGATTATATAAACCGTCATCCGCGTCAAATATCTTAACGTCGGAGGACGTATTTAACCTGAGAGATGAAATTATTGCAGGGGAGAGCTTTTCAATAGAAGCAGGCATCAATCCGTGTGCAATTGCTTCATCAAAAGCTATTTTTGAAGAATTCGGTACATATTGGAAGGCAGAATTATCTTTTTTTGCCATCAAGCTCCTTATTGCTGTTGCACTTTGAAGAGCTTGACCTTCAACAATGTCGCTGTCGGAATATCCTGCGCCCGATCTCTTGACAGTGATAGGAGTAAGGTCTGCCCCCAGTGCCTTTATAGCCTTTATATATTCTATAGCCAAAATATTATTAGGGGTAGAAATATCAAGCTGTATATCGGCGCCATCGCATTTTTTGTATGCCGCCTCAACGATCTGTGGATATCCCATAGCATTGCTCGATTTGCCTGTTTTGATTTCCGCTACGTTCTGTTTGAATTCCTCGGAGCTTAAAACGTCAGCCGCCCTTTTCAGCGCATCTATATCTCCGCATTCACTGCCGAATATCAGATAATCAACGCCGATTGATTTGGCGATATGAACTCCTGCAGTCGCAAATATTTCGGCTGATGAACATGAATAAGGGAAGGGAAGCTCAATAACAAGATTTACGCCACACATAACTGCTGCCTTTGCGCGACAGGTCTTGTCGGCTATAGCAAGCTCTCCGCGTTGAGTATAATTGCCGCTCATTATCGCGACAATTGCCAGATCGTCACTAAGCAATTCTCGTGCTTTATCGATTTGATATTTATGTCCGTTGTGAAACGGATTATACTCGGCAATAATAGCGGCAAGCTTCATTTTCTCTCCTCATCAAAAATATTTATAAAAGTCAAATTTTTATGTTGAAATTTTTTCCCATTCGTTGTATAATATATCTGTCATAACTTTAGAAACGGAGATATTCGATACAATGAAGGTATTAGTTGTTAATGCGGGCTCAAGCTCACTCAAGTATCAGCTTTTTGATACAGAGACCCTGTCTGTGCTCGCAAAGGGAAATTGCGAAAGAATAGGAATCGAGGGTTCTCGAATTATTCATAAAACAAGCGGCAAGGAAGAGTATGTAAAGGAAATGGAGCTTAAGGATCATTCCGAGGCAACCAAGCTTTTGGTTGAAACTCTTCTTGACAGTAGAGTAGGATGTATTTCCGACGTATTGGAAATTGAAGCCATTGGACACAGAGTCGTGCATGGCGGTCCATACTTCACACAGTCGGTTTTGCTCAACGATGAGGTTATGAGGGTTCTTGAAAAGTGCGTATCGTATGCGCCTTTGCACACACCGGCTCACATTATGGGCATTAAGGGCTGCACAGCAGTTATGAGAAATACACCACAGGTGCTTGTCTTTGATACCGCATTCCACCAGACGATGCCGGAGGCGGCATACATGTACGGTGTATCATACGATATGTATGAGGAATACGGAGTTCGCCGTTACGGTGCTCACGGCACGTCCCATAGATACGTAAGCGGTGAGATGGCAAAAATGATGCCCGCCGATCTTAAAGATAAGAAGATAATCACCTGCCATATTGGAAACGGTTCTTCAATTGCCGCTGTCAAAGACGGAAAATGCGTAGATACCTCTATGGGCTTTACACCTCTTGACGGATTACTTATGGGAACCAGATGCGGCTCTATAGATCCTGCTATCGTTCCGTTCATTATGGAAAAGAAGGGGCTTTCTCCCAAAGAGGTTGACACTTATATGAACAAGAAGTGCGGATTTGACGGAATAAGCGGTGTTGGTTCTGACTCCAGAGACGTAGAAGCGGCAATGAAGAGTGGAAATCATCGTGCAAAGCTTGCATTTGATATGCTTTGCTATCAAATCAAGAAGTTTGTAGGCTCTTATTCTGCCGCAATGGGCGGTGTAGATGCCATCGTATTTACCGCAGGAATAGGTGAGCATACTCCTTATATCAGAGAAAATGCTCTTTCCGGACTTGAATTCCTAGGCATCAAAATCGATCGCGAACGCAACACCTTCGGCCATTCAAGCGTACCGGTTAAGATATCTTCGGATGATTCAAGGGTTTTGGTTTATATGATTCCCACGAACGAAGAGCTTGTAATCGCGTCCGATACCGAAAGAATCGTGAAATACATTTAACTCTAGTATAAAGCGGCGGGCTTTCCTGCCGCTTTATTGAATTATACCTCTAAATATATATCATACCATAAATAATTAAATAAGTCAATAATTTAGTTGTCACATTCGCAAACTTTAAGTATTTTTTTGCAGATTTTATCGAAAATAGCTTCATTATTTTCAAAATTCATGCATTTCGTATATATATCCTCGAGGCGAAAATGAATGTCGGCTGCTATGGAAAGCCATCTTGATGCTTCCTCAAGCGCGTCATCGTGAATCGTTTTCATAAGGCGAACCTCTTCTTTATCTGTTTTTGATGTATCAAAAAATTTGGCGGAGTCGGTTGAAGAAGAATCGTTGTCCGTACCTATAATAAGGCAACCGTCAATTATGCAAGCCTCAGGTAGATCCGGATTTAATGGAGAAGGGAAGATTTTCGCATCTCCATATTCAAATATATCACTTATATATTCCAAGAGAATTTTTATATTAGTCTTGTCTCCGCATATTTTGATGGATTTGTTATAACTATCATTCGATATTTGAAAAGTTTTATACCCCACTTTGCTGAACGAGGATATAAAGGTCTTTTCTGTTTTTTGCTCGATAAAATTGGTATTAATAGGCAAATCGCTTATAAATTTTGAGGCAGAATAAGCACTGAAGCCTGAAAGATTCTTTTTATATATCTCTTCGTAGCAAGCTCCTGCGATTCTTAAATATGAGTATGCTGCCTTGTGGGCCTCGGATTTCTGCTTCGACAAGCTTATTATATTATCCCTGTGTCCTCTTATCCAATCTCGATCAATGCTATCGCCTAAATTTATTATCTCATCTATAGCTCCTACCAAAACAGCATCTCTTTCGTGGGGCGCCGTACCGTCAATAATGGCAAAGTGCTTTTCGTCTATATTTATTATGACACCGTCAAGAGAGTTTATATCGGATGAGCAGTAGTATAGCTTCGTTTGCCCTCCTTTGCTTTTTGTAAAATCGGCGATTTTTTTCATCAGCGTACTTTTTCCCGTGCCCGGCCCGCCTTTGAGGACGAAAACGTTATCAAATCTTCTCGAGTCAAAAATACTGCCAAAAAGGCTGTAAAAGCCATTATAGCTATTGGCAGAAGCAAAATATTTTGTTTCCATCATATACCTCCGTAGATTATATAGTTGTATTATATGAAATGCCCGATATCAGGTTATCATCAAACAAATAAATCCAAATATTTATTCAAAATCTATTGACAAACAAGGCTAAAAGTGTTACAATAATTAAGCGATTATGCTGGTGTGGCTCAGTTGGTAGAGCAGTTGATTCGTAATCAACAGGTCAGGGGTTCGAGTCCCCTTACCAGCTCCATCGAAATGGCTGTCCGGATTTTTGTTTGTGACAGTCTTTTTCTTATTTCGGCTATTTGGAGAAGCTTATGGATTTATGTAATCTTTCTACAATCAAGTCCTTGATGTCCGATGCGGGAATAACCTTCCGCAAGGAATTCGGACAGAATTTCTTAACAAACAGAATAATCCCCGAGGAAATCGCAGAGAACTGTGCGGACACCTCTGATAGACTCGTAATTGAAATAGGCCCCGGTATCGGTTGCCTCACTCAGGAACTTGCAATGAGATATAGCAAGGTCGTTGCTATTGAAATCGATAAGGGCTTGATACCCATTCTCGAAAAAACCTTGGCTGAATTTGATAATGTCACTGTAATAAACGAGGACGTAATGAAAATCAACATCGGGGAGCTTGTAGAGTGTTATGCAGAAGGGAAGCCCGTTTCCGTATGCGCTAACCTTCCTTACTATATTACTACGCCCATTCTTATGCATCTCTTAGAATCCGGTGCCAAATTCTCTTCTATAACCGTTATGGTTCAAAATGAGGTTGCGCAAAGGCTTTCTGCTAAGGCAGGCTCATCCGATTACGGCGCCATAACCGCTATTTTGGGCTATTACGGTACTGTCAGAAAGCTCTTTAAGGTTTCAGCAGGCTCATTCGTGCCGGCACCAAAGGTAGATAGCGCAGTTGTCAGAATTGATCTCTATGAAAAATGCCCCTTTGATATCAAGGATGAAAAGCTTTTCAGAAATTGCATTAAGGCCGCCTTCGAGATGCGAAGGAAAACATTAGAAAATGCGCTCAGCGCAAAGCTTGGAGGATTCTCTAAGGAGGATGTTGCCGAGGCGATTTCAAGATCGGGATTCGATCCTAAAATCCGTGGTGAGCGCCTCTCCACAGAAGAATTCGTTATACTGTCAAATCATTTGACAGATATTAAGATGTCCCGATAATTTTCAGCCTTAAAGTATGCAAAAGCAACCGAAGAAGCAATAGAAAATACCGAAAAAACAAAACTTTACAAAAGCTCCTTTTTATGTGTTATAATATTATCAACACAACGAAAGGAGCTTTACTTATGGAGCGAAAAAACTATTTAGATAACCTAAGAGTATTCGTGGTTATCTCGGTTATCATCTATCACGCATGCTATATTTTCAACGGTGTCGGTGTTCCCGGAGGATTTTCTATAGATGAGGGAGTTTTTATATTTGATGCATTCTGCTCATTGATATATCCCTGGTTTATGGTCCTGCTATTTATGATATCGGGAATTGTCGCGCGTTTTTCACTGCAAAAAAGAGGCAAAAAGCGGTTTTTGCACGAACGAGCGAAAAAACTTTTAGTACCGTCAACTATAGGGCTTTTTGTATTGCACTGGGTAACGGGTTATCTGTACATTAAAATCGGCGGCGGACTTGAATACATCCCACCTTTTCTTATTTATCCAATATCCGTTTTAAGCGGATCCGGGCCGTTATGGTTTGCGCATCTGGCATTTCTGTATGCGGTGATAATATCAACAATATCATGTTCTAAAGCAGAAGAAAAACTATATGAACTGGGAGGAAAGCCTCCTTACTTAGCACTGTTTTCGCTTGGCGGATTAGCAATCTATGTAAGCGCACAAATATTGAATATGCCGGTTATTACAACGTATAGAATCGGTATTTATTTTGCAAGCTTTCTCATTGGATATTTTATTCTTTCCCACGATGAGATCATAGAAAGAACAGAAAAAGCATTACATATAAATCTTATTGCATCGATAACTTTGGGAGTTGTATATTTCTGCCTTTATGCAGGAAAAAACTATGTAAGCGATGCGGTTTTGAAAAGTCCGATCACCAATTTTTACGCATGGTCGATGTCTCTGACTATGCTTGGGCTATTTAAGAAATACTGCAACAAGCAAACCAAGCTTTCATCATATTTTGTGAGCAATTCCTTTGGTTATTATGTTTTGCATTATCCCTGCATGGTATACATAGGATACTATTTTTATACTTATATCGGTATTCCATTATGGGGAAAGGTCGTATTGACAGCCGCGCTTGGATTGATAGCAACTTTGATATTAAACGAAATAATAAAAAGGATTCCTGTCATGAGGTTTGCCGTGCTGGGAATCGGAAAGGAAATGGATGAAATTCAGTCTGATCATAGATAAAGAAAAGGACGAAGAAGTAATTGTTTATGCACATTCTGCCAACGAATTAACCGTCAAAATTGAGAAAATGGTTGCGGAAGAGAGCGGGGAAGGCGGGCTTTATGTTTACAATGAAGATGAGATAAAGCGCATTGATCTTCCGGATGTTGAGTGTATGACTATAATCGACAGGAAGGTATATGTGATATGCGCAGACGGCAAGAAATACAGAACAAATAAAAAACTTTGCGATATAGAACCCGGCTTGCCTTCATATTTCATTCGTATAAACAAATCATCAATTGCAAATGAAAACCGGATAAAAAGCTACAAAACTGCTTTCAGTGGAGCAGTGGATGCCGTGTTTAAGTGCGGTTATAAGGAATACGTTTCCAGGCGTTGCTTTGCAAATATTAAAAGGAGGTATAATATATGAAATCAATTATTAAACGGTATCATAAGGATTTTCTTTTAAGAGGTGTTATGGCTATGGGATTCGGCCCAATTGTATTGGCGATAATATATACTATACTTGGACTTTCGGGCGTTGTCGTAAGCGTTTCGGTTTCTGAGATGTGTATTGGCATCATATCAATCACTCTCTTGGCATTCATCTCCGGCGGCATTACAATACTTTACCGGATTGAAGAGCTTCCGCTTATATGGTCGATTTTTTCTCACGGTTTGATTCTTTATGTTGCGTATACCGTTGTATATTTTGTGAACGGATGGTTGAAATCAGGAATGACTCCATTCATAGTATTTACACTTATTTTTGTCTTTGGCTATTTATTAGTGTGGGGAATAATTTATGTAATAATGAAAAAGCAGACTGAAAAGTTAAATAAAATCATAGAGAAAAACGATAATTTTAATGATGGTAATTCAACAAAATAACGATTAAAAAAGTGGCGATACCATGGAAAACACGGTATCGCCTATCATATTTACATATAAGATTACTTCCAAGCAAGGCTTCTTTGAACAGCCTTTCTCCAAACGGAGATTTTTTCCTCGCGCCAGCTATCGTCCTTGGCAGGCTCATAAACTCTTGCGATCTTACGGTTTTGCTTTATCTCTTCGAAGGAGCCGTAAACACCCGTTGATAGTCCTGCAAGATATGCCGCACCAAGAGCGGTGGTTTCAATACATTCGGGGCGCTCAATCTTAACACCCAGGATATCTGCCTGGAAAGAAAGGAGGAGATTGTTGGATGTTGCGCCACCGTCAACCGACAGCTTGTCGATCTTCATTGACGTTGAGCTTTCCATAAGGTCAATAACGTCTGCAGTCTGATAAGCCATTGATTCTATCGTAGCGCGAATGATGTGGTTCTTGGTAGTTGCGCGAGTAATACCTATGATTATGCCTCTTGCATAAGGATCCCACCAAGGCGCGCCAAGACCTTGGAATGCAGGAACTACAAGCACTCCTCCTGAATCCTCAACCTTGGATGCGTAATATTCACTATCCTGAGCAGATTCCAAAAGTTTCATACTATCCCTGAGCCACTGTATGGCGGCTCCGCAAACGAATACCGATCCTTCGAGAGCATAAGTAACCTTGTCTCCGATACCCCAAGCAATGGTGGTGATCAATCCGTTATCCGTCATATAAGGCTCTTTGCCGGTATTCATAAGCATGAATCCACCGGTTCCGTATGTATTTTTGAGTTCGCCCTCATTGAAGCAGCACTGACCGAAGAGAGCAGCCTGTTGGTCGCCCGCAACACCGCCGATAGGAAGCGCCGCGCCAAGTATTTTTGCATCTGTATGGCCGAATATAGAGGATGATGGTCTTACTTGAGGAAGCATTGAGGCGGGAATGTTCAAAAGCTTGAGCAGCTCATCATCCCAGCTGAGAGTCTTGATATTGAATAACATGGTTCTTGATGCATTTGAGTAATCGGTTGCGTGAATCTTTCCGCCAGTGAGATTCCAAATTAGCCAGGTATCAATAGTACCGAAGCACAATTCGCCCCTCTCGGCTTTTTCTCTTGCGCCTGCAACATTATCGAGGATCCATTTGATTTTGGTTCCGGAGAAATAGGGGTCGATAAGAAGACCGGTTTTTTCTTTTATCATCTTTTCGTGTCCCTGAGATTTCAATTCTTCGCAAAAGTCAGCAGTTCGCCTGCACTGCCAGACTATAGCATTGTAAATAGGATTTCCGGTTTGTCTATCCCAAACAACAGTTGTTTCTCTTTGGTTGGTTATACCTATTCCGTACACCTCATCCCAGCTTGCTCCAATTTTAAGGAGTGCTTCGGTACAAGCCGCGATCTGGGTAGACCAAATGGTCATTGGATTGTGTTCAACCCATCCCTCCTTAGGGAAGATTTGAGGAAATTCTCTTTGTACTACGCTGGCAATCGTGCCGTCCTTTTCAAAAAGTATACAGCGCGAACTGGTAGTTCCTTGGTCAAGCGACATAATATATTTTTTCATGTAATACCCTCCAAAAGACATATTATTAATATTGTACAAAAACATTATAACATTTTTTTCTTTACTTGTCAATATTGAATGATATTTATTATCATATATTTTCAAATTTTTAAAATACATGATTCGGACATTTTAAAATCAAAAAATGAGCAGATGACGACATAACTCTAAATAATAAAACGAGGCAGCTTTTGAGAAACTGCCTCATTTTATTATTTGATTTCTACAGTAACATGTTTGCCACAAGTGTTAGCTGCAGCCTTCATGATCTGGCGTATTGCCTTTGCAATTCTGCCGTGACGGCCGATAACCATGCCGGTATCACCTTCGGCTACTGTTAAAGTAAGCTCGATATCGTCGCCATCAACAACTTCTGCAACGTTAACTGCATCCGGTTCATCAACGATAGCACGTGCTATGTTGGTAAGTATTTCCTTGAAATTCATTATGAACTACCTTTTCCGAATGATTAGATAATTTCGCTCTTTTTGAGAAGAGAACGAACAGTTTCTGTGGGCTGAGCGCCGTTCTTGATCCACTTCTGAGCCTTCTCAGCGTCGATCTTGATGTCAACGGGATCTGTAAGAGGGTTGTAGTAACCGATCTCTTCGATGAACTTACCGTCACGAGGAGAACGCTCGTCTGCAACAACTACGCGGTAGAAGGGTGTCTTCTTTGCGCCGATTCTCTTAAGTCTGATTTTTACTGCCATTTCTTTTTTCCTCCAAAATGTGTGTTTATTTTTGTTTATTTTTATTTATTGATTTTGAATTAGAAGGGAAGCTTGATTCCGCCGAATCTGCGCTTACCCATGCCTGTAAATTGTTTCATCAGCTTCTTCATCTGATCAAACTGCTTCAAGAGTTTGTTTACCTCTTCGACCGAGGTTCCGCTACCCTTTGCAATGCGCTTTCTGCGGGAACCATTGATCATATCGGGCTTTGTCCTTTCTGCCTTTGTCATTGAAAGAATTATAGCCTCGGTTCTTGCCATTTGCTTTTCATCTATCTGGGCATCTTTAAGCGAACCTGCCTTGACACCGGGAAGCATTCCTGCAATCTGATCCAGGCTTCCCATTTTCTTGAGCTGCTTCATCTGATCGAGGAAATCGTCAAGAGTGAAGGTCTGCTCGCGAATCTTTCTTTCCATTTCCAAGGCATTCTTTGCATCGTATGCGGCCTCCGCCTTTTCGATCAGGGAAAGGATATCGCCCATACCGAGAATACGGGATGCCATTCTGTCGGGATGGAAAACTTCAATTGCATCGAGTTTTTCGCCCGTACCGATAAACTTAATAGGTTTGCCGGTGATGTATTTGACCGAGAGAGCAGCACCGCCTCTGGTATCACCGTCCATTTTTGTCATAACAACGCCTGTAATGTCAAGAAGATCATTAAAGGATTTTGCCACGTTAACAGCGTCCTGACCTGTCATTGCGTCAACTACAAGAAGGATTTCGGTGGGATTTGTTGCGTTCTTGATATTTACCAGCTCTTTCATAAGCTGCTCGTCAATATGCAATCTACCCGCTGTATCGATCAGCACCATATCGTGGCCGTGCTTCTTAGCATGCTCAATACCTGCCTTGGCGATTTCTACGGGAGAAATCTTTGTGCCAAGAGAAAATACCGGAACGTTTACCGATTCACCAACGATTTTCAGCTGATCAACTGCGGCAGGGCGATAAACGTCACAAGCAACCAAAAGCGGATTTTTGCTCTTTTGCTTATACAAATTTGCAATTTTTCCGGTATGCGTGGTTTTACCTGCACCCTGAAGTCCGACCATCATAATAACCGTAGGTGGCTTAGGACTGATATTGATCTTGGGAGTTTCGCTTCCCATAAGCTTTATAAGCTCTTCGTTAACTATCTTAACGATCTGTTGAGCGGGGAGCAGGCTTTCAAGCACATCCGATCCTACAGCTCGTTCGGTAACCGACTTGATAAATTCCTTTACAACCTTGAAGTTAACGTCAGCCTCAAGCAACGCAAGCTTTACTTCTCGCATTCCTTCCTTAACGTCGGCTTCTGTAAGTTTTCCTTTGTTTCTGAACTTTTTGAAGGCGTTAGCTAGTTTCTCTGTAAGATTTTGAAACATCTTAATTTCCTTTCAAAAGCTTTTTTGATATTTCCTTTAGCGCAATTACGGTTTCTGTATCGATCTCCAAGGTTTCCAGCTTGTCAATAACAGATGATAATTCATCATTAATATCAACAATCTCCTCGTGCCTCTTTGCAACCGCTAGCTTTGATTCCAGGAATAAAAGCTGATCCTCGCCTTTTTTTACGATGTGACGTATACCTTGTCTGGATATTCCTTCATCCTCTGCAATTTCCGCTAAAGATAAATCATCATTGTAATAGGCTTTCATAATATCTCTTGTGTGGTCGTCGAGCACATCTGCATAAAAGTCAATGAGATATGCAATTTTCATGTTTTTCTCAAACATATTGCCGCCTCCGAGATGCTGTAAAGCAAATTACTTTACAAGTATAACAGAAACATATCAAAATGTCAATAGGTTTTTAAAAATAATTTCTGAATATTTTTTGAAGATCATTTTCATATGTTGTTTTGAAAGTCATAATAGTATTTGAAAAAGAACAAATCGCTTCTAAAGTCAGTCATCTAAAACAGCGGGGAGGTTTACGGTAGTGGCACGCGCACCTGCGCGATAATA